>NZ_JBVICA010000016.1:70331-173482 GCF_055573115.1 Streptomyces sp. NPDC030222 | reverse complement strand
TGATGTGGTCGAACTCCGACTCGAGGGCCCGGTCATCCAGCACGATGCCGGCCCGGACGTGTTCCGGGATCATCCCCCCCCCCCCCCCCCCCACCACCCCCCCCCCCCCCCCACCCCCCCCCCCCCCCCCCCCGGGCCCGGTTGTGATGCGTGTCGCGATCAGCCCTCGGCGGACGCCGTGACGGACGGAACACTCTGCTCCGCCGCCGCGGTCTTCTTCGAGGCCTTCTTCGCCGTCGCCTTCTTCGCGGCGGTCTTCTTGGCCGTCGTCTTCTTGACGGCCGCCTTCTTCGCCGTGGCCTTCTTGGCGGTCTTGCGAGCCACCTTCTTGGCCGTGGCGGCCGGCTCGGCGCCCTCCTCGGCCACGACGGCCTCGGACGCCGGCTCCGTCACCGCGGCCCCGGTCTCCGCCGCCGGGGAGGAGGCGACCACGATGACCGCACCCTCCCCCGCGTCCACCGGAGCACCGGCCGGAGCGGTGACCTTGCGGGTCACCCGGCGACGGGCCCGCGGCGCGGCCACCGGCGCGGCGGCCTCGGCCGGCTCGGACACGGCCGCGGGCTCGGACACCTCGACGGCGGCCGGCTCCGGAGCGGGCTCCACGGCCGGGGCCACCGGCTCGGCGGTGACGACCGCGGCCTCCGCGGGGCTGCCGACCGGGGACGCGGCCTTCCGGGTGGCCCGGCGACGGGTCCGGCCCTTCGGCACCTCCTGCTCGGCGACCACATCGGCGACCTCGGGCGCGACGACGGCCGGAGCCGCCTCCAACTCGACGATGGTCGGAGCGATCTCGGCGAGGCCGGGCTGCTCCTGCGGCTCGGCCGCCGCGTGCCCCACGGCCCGCGGAGCACCCGCGGGAGCCGACGCCCGGCGCGAGGCACGGCGGCGCCCACGACCGCGTACGGCCGCCTCGGCCTCGGCCACGCTGCTGTACAGCTCCTCGTCCGGCTCGAAGGCCGGCGCGGGCAGCGCGACCGGCGCAGCGGCCTCCGCCGCCACCTCGGCCTCGGTCTCCGCCGCGGCCTCGGTCTCCGCCACAGCCTCCGCCGGTGCCTCCACGGCCTCGTGCTCGAGCTCGTGGACGTGCTCGGCGCCGCCGCGGCCGCGCTTCCGCGCCCGCTTGCCGCCGCCACCGCCGACGACGGTGGGCTGCTCCATGTGCACGATGACACCACGGCCGTTGCAGTGGACACAGGTCTCGGAGAACGACTCCAGCAGCCCCTGCCCGACCCGCTTCCGGGTCATCTGGACCAGACCCAGCGAGGTGACCTCGGCCACCTGGTGCTTCGTACGGTCCCGGCCCAGGCACTCCAGCAGACGCCGCAGCACCAGGTCCCGGTTGGACTCCAGCACCATGTCGATGAAGTCGATGACGACGATGCCGCCCAGGTCGCGCAGCCGCAGCTGGCGCACGATCTCCTCGGCCGCCTCCAGGTTGTTCCGGGTGACGGTCTCCTCGAGGTTGCCGCCCTGGCCGGTGAACTTGCCGGTGTTGACGTCGACCACGACCATGGCCTCGGTCTTGTCGATCACCAGCGAACCACCGGACGGCAGCCAGACCTTGCGGTCCAGCGCCTTCATCAGCTGCTCGTCGATCCGGTACGTAGCGAAGACGTCCACCTCGGACGTCCAGCGCTGGAGCCGGTCGGCCAGATCCGGGGCGACGTGCGAGACGTAGCCGTGGATGGTCTCCCACGCCTCGCCACCGCTGACGATGACCTTCGAGAAGTCCTCGTTGAAGATGTCGCGGACGACCCGGACGGTCATGTCCGGCTCACCGTAGAGAAGGGTCGGAGCGTTGCCGCTCTTCGCCTTCTTCCGGATCTCCTCCCACTGCGCCTGCAGACGCTCGACGTCACGGCGCAGCTCGTCCTCGCTCGCGCCCTCGGCCGCGGTGCGCACGATGACACCCGCGTCCTCGGGGACGATCTTCTTGAGGATGGTCTTCAGACGTGCGCGCTCGGTGTCGGGCAGCTTGCGGCTG
This sequence comes from Streptomyces sp. NPDC030222, assembly GCF_055573115.1. NCBI lineage: Bacteria > Bacillati > Actinomycetota > Actinomycetes > Kitasatosporales > Streptomycetaceae > Streptomyces > Streptomyces sp. NPDC030222. The sequence goes on along the minus strand of NZ_JBVICA010000016.1, from coordinate 171,498 downwards.
ATACCCGTCATCGAGCCCTCGGGCACATAGACGAGGTAGCGGCCGGGCAGCGAGACCTGGCTCGTCAGACGCGCGCCCTTGTGGCCGATCGGGTCCTTCGTCACCTGGACGAGGACCGACTGGCCGGACTTCAGCGCGGCCTCGATACGGCGCGGGCCGTTGGCGAGACCCAGCGCCTCGAAGTTCACCTCACCGGCGTACAGGACGGCGTTGCGGCCCTTGCCGATGTCGACGAACGCGGCCTCCATCGACGGCAGGACGTTCTGCACCTTGCCCAGGTACACATTGCCGACGTACGAGGTCGACTGCTCCTTGTTGACGTAGTGCTCGACGAGCACGTTGTCCTCGAGGACGCCGATCTGGGTGCGGTCGGCGTTCTGGCGGACCACCATGACGCGCTCGACGGCCTCACGGCGTGCCAGGAACTCCGCCTCGGTGATGATCGGCACCCGGCGGCGGCCCTGCTCGCGCCCCTCGCGGCGGCGCTGCTTCTTCGCCTCCAGACGGGTCGAGCCCTTGATGGACTGCACCTCGTCGGACGGCTCGGCCTTCGGGCGCGGCTCCCGGATCTTGACGACCGTGCGCTCCGGCTCGTCGGCGCCCGGTTCGAGGTCGCCGGTTTCGCCGCTGCGGCGGCGGCGGCGACGACGGCGACGGCTGCTGCTGGAGCCGGCGCCCTCGGCCTCGTGCGCCTCCTCGGGCTCCTCTTCCTCGCCGGCCTCCTCGGCCTCCTCCTCGGCCTCCTCCTCGGCCTGCCCCTCGGCGGACTCCTCGAGCTCCGCGGGCTCGCCGCGGCGACGGCGGCGGCCACCACGGCGACGACGGCGGGACGGGCGGTCCTCGAACTCGTCCGCCTCCTCTTCCTCGGCCTCCTCGGCCTGCTCCTCCTCCAGGGGCTCCTCCGCCGCCTCGAAGGTCTCCAGCGGAGCGGACTCGGCGCGACGGCGACGACGGCGACGGCCTCCGGCCGACGGCTCGGCGGGCTCCTCCTCCGGCGCGGCCTCGGCGGCTTCGGCGGCCTCCGCTGCCGCCGCCGCGGCGGCGGCAGCGGTCTCCGGGGTCTGGAACACCGGCTCGGCGAAGACGGGTGCCTGGAAGACGGCGACGGCCGGGCGGGCGGCACGACGGCGGGAGGGCGCCTCGGGCTCCTCCTCGGCCTGCGGCGCGGCGGCCGTCACGGCCTCCGCGGTGAACTGCGGCACACCGACCGGGGAGCCGGCCCGGCGGCGTCCGCGGCGCGGTGCCTCCTCGGCCAGCTCGGCGGCCACGGCCTGCGGCAGGGTCTCGCCCTCCTCCGCGGGCTCCTCGTACGCCTCCGCGGCGGCCTGCGGCGCGGCCGCGGCACGGGTGGCACGACGGCGGGTGCGACGGGCGGGCGCGGCAGGCACCTCGGCCTCGACGGGCTCGGCGGCGGCAACCGGCTCGGCCGGCTCCTCGATGGCGCCCGGCTCGGCGACCTCGGCCGACGGCTCGGCGGCAGCGGTGGGCCCGGCCTGCGGAGCACCGGCGGGCGCGGTGGCACGACGGCGGGTACGGCGGGCGGGCGCCTCGGCCTCGACGGGCTCGGCGGCTGCGGCCGGCTCGGCCGGCTGCGCGGCAGCAGGCTCCACGACGGCCGGGGCCACGGTCACGGCGGCTTCGGGTGCCGTCTCGGCAGGGGCGGACGTCTTGCGGGCGGTGCGGCGGCGCGTACGAGCGGGCGCCGCGGCCTCCGGCCGCTCCTCGGCGGTCAACGCGGCAGGAGCGGCCTCAGCCGCCTCCTCAGTCTCCGGAGCAGCAGCAGGAGCAGCAGCCGGAGCAGCCGTCTTACGAGTCGCACGACGACGCGTACGAGCAGGCGCCGCGGCCTCGTCCGCCACGGCCGCCGTCGCCGGGGCGGCCTCGGCCACCTCTGCGGCCTCCGGCGCACCGGCGGGAGCAGTCGCCTTGCGGGTCGCGCGACGGCGCGTACGAGCGGGCGCGGCAACCTCCGTCTCCTCCTCGACGGCGGCTGCGGGTACGGCAGCCGCGGCGGGAGCGGCCTCCACCGATTCCGCGGCCTCCGGCACAGCTGCCGGGGCCGTCGCCTTGCGCGTCGCACGACGACGCGTGCGGGCAGGAGCGGCGGCGGCCTCCTGCTGCGCCGGCTGCTCGACCGGCGCGACGACGACCTCGGACGGTCCCTCGTCCACGGCCGCGACGGCCGGTGTCACCACCTCGACGGTCTCCACCGCGGCCGGCGGCCCCGCCGGCCGGGAGGCGGCACGGCGTCGGCGGCGGGCCGGCAGAGTGTCGCTGGGAGTGCTGTTCTCTTCGTTGTGGACCCCGGCAACGCCGGGTTCGTTCGGCTCACGCATGCGGGCGTATCTCCCGTCACGCTCCCGGGCGCCGCGCCTCGGTCCGGTCCGGCCTGCCGCGTGATGTCCGCGACCCGGCCGTCCGGGGCACGTGCGCCGCACGGGAGCTGAATGTCTGGCTCGCCGGTTCCGTACGCGATGTACGCACGGCCTGGCGAAAGTCTCCTGTCAGTGCGCTGCCCGACCCAGGTGGCTTCCGAGTACCAGGGCTGCGCTGCGACGACCGTCCTTACGCGGCAGGACCTTCCGGCGCCGTCGCAGTGGCGGACCCGGCGGCCGTGGGTGGAGCGGCCGGGGCAGCCTCGCGGTCGGGCGCGAGCGGGTCGGTCACCGTGCCGGACTCCTCGTCGAAGAGCCCCTGCGCCAGCCTGGTCACCGCTGCGGGGACCGGCGGCGCCAGGTCGGCCACAGCTCGGAGACCGGACAGGACGTCGTCGGGTCGTACGGCAGGTGTCACGTGCCGAACAACCAGCCGCAGTATCGCACAGGGCCCGTCCCCGGGCCTATCAGCCGCCGGATCAAGTGCTCGGATGTCCACGACGGCACCACGTGCGTCGAACGCGCGGATGCCGTTCTTGGTGCGGCGCCGGACCTCCACGGTGTCGGCGGCGACGAAGGCGGCGACGGCCCGCTCGGCCTCCGCCACGTCCACTCCGTCGAGCCGGAGCTCCCACACGGAGGCGGTCAGCCGGTCGGCGAGTCCCGACGTGCGGGCCTCGACGGCTTCGGTGATGTCGAGGCCGTCGGGCAGCGACTCGTCGAGCAGCTTGCGCAGCATCTCGGGGTCACGCTGTTCGGTGAGGGCGATCTCCAGGTACTCGGCCTCGCTGCCCGTGCCGGTGGGTGCGGCATTGGCATACGACACCTTCGGGTGCGGGGTGAAGCCCGCCGAGTACGCCATGGGCACCTCGGCGCGCCGCAGCGCACGCTCGAAAGCACGCTGGAAGTCGCGGTGGCTGGTGAACCGGAGGCGTCCGCGCTTGGTGTAGCGCAGTCGGATGCGCTGCACCGCCGGTGCGGGCGGCGGGCCTTCGGGCTGTCGCTTGCCCAGTGGTTCTTCTCCTCGGTGCGGGGCGGGCGCGGTGGCGCGCCGCCCTCGGGCGTGCAGATGACCCGACGGCTGCGGCGTCCGGTCCGGCTCATCCCTGCTTCCTGAAGGAGATCTCGGACACCGGTGCCGCGCCGGGTCGGGCTGTGTCTTCGTACCAACCAGACTACGCGCCCGACGGCCGCCCGGTTCCCGTGCCCCGGACGGACCGGGCGGCCGGCCAGGCCGCCGCCCGGCCCGCCGGGCGTCCTGGTGGGGGCGGGGCGCGGTGAAGGCCCTGCCCGGGAATCCCGGACAGGGCCTTCACCTGTGCGTTTCCGTGCCGGCCTACTTCACGACCGTGAGCGGGAGCAGCTTCTTGCCGGTGGGGCCGATCTGTATGGCCGTGTCCATCTGAGGACAGACACCACAGTCGAAGCACGGCGTCCAGCGGCAGTCCTCGACCTCGGTCTCGTCGAGTGCGTCCTGCCAGTCCTCCCAGAGCCACTCCTTGTCGAGGCCGGAGTCCAGGTGGTCCCAGGGGAGGACTTCCTCGTAGGTGCGCTCGCGGGTGGTGTACCAGTCGACGTCCACGCCGTACTCGGGCAGTGTCTTCCCGGCGCAGTCCATCCACCGGTCGTACGAGAAGTGCTCGCGCCAGCCGTCGAAGCGGCCGCCGTCCTCGTACACGGCGCGGATGACCGAGCCGATCCGGCGGTCACCGCGGGAGAGCAGGCCCTCGACGATGCCGGGCTTGCCGTCGTGGTAGCGGAAGCCGATGGAGCGGCCGTACTTCTTGTCGCCGCGGATCTTGTCGCGCAGCTTCTCCAGGCGGGCGTCGGTCTCCTCGGCGGAGAGCTGGGGCGCCCACTGGAACGGGGTGTGCGGCTTGGGCACGAATCCGCCGATCGACACCGTGCAGCGGATGTCGTTCGAGCGGGAGACCTCGCGGCCCTTGGCGATGACGTTGACGGCCATGTCGCCGATCTGGAGCACGTCCTCGTCGGTCTCGGTGGGCAGACCGCACATGAAGTACAGCTTCACCTGGCGCCAGCCGTTGCCGTAGGCGGTGGCCACGGTCCGGATGAGGTCCTCCTCCGAGACCATCTTGTTGATGACCTTGCGCATGCGCTCCGAGCCGCCCTCGGGGGCGAACGTCAGACCGGAGCGGCGGCCGTTGCGGGTCAGCTCGTTCGCCAGGTCGACGTTGAAGGCGTCGACGCGGGTGGACGGGAGGGACAGGCCGATCTTGTCCGCCTCGTACCGGTCGGCCAGGCCCTTCGCGATGTCGCCGATCTCGGTGTGGTCCGCGGAGGACAGCGAGAGCAGACCGACCTCCTCGAAGCCGGTCGCCTTCAGACCGCGGTCGACCATCTCGCCGATGCCGGTGATGCTTCGCTCCCGCACGGGGCGCGTGATCATGCCGGCCTGGCAGAAACGGCAGCCGCGGGTGCAGCCGCGGAAGATCTCGACGGACATGCGCTCGTGCACGGTCTCGGCGAGCGGCACGAGCGGCTGCTTCGGGTACGGCCACTCGTCGAGGTCCATGACGGTGTGCTTGGAGACACGCCACGGAACACCGGAGCGGTTCGGCACGACACGCGCGATACGTCCGTCCGGCAGGTACTCGACGTCGTAGAAGCCGGGGATGTACACCGCGCCCGTCTTCGCCATGCGGAACAGCAGTTCCTCACGGCCTCCCGGCCTGCCCTCGGCCTTCCAGGCGCGGATGATCTCGGTGATCTCCAGGACGGCCTGCTCGCCGTCGCCGATCACCGCGGCGTCGATGAAGTCCGCGATCGGCTCCGGGTTGAAGGCCGCGTGGCCGCCGGCGAGGACGACCGGGTCGTCGAGCGTGCGGTCCTTGGCCTCCAGTGGAATGCCGGCGAGGTCGAGGGCCGTCAGCATGTTCGTGTAGCCGAGCTCGGTGGAGAAGCTCAGTCCGAGGACGTCGAAGGCCTTGACCGGGCGGTGGCCGTCGACCGTGAACTGCGGGACGCCATGCTCGCGCATCAGCTCCTCGAGGTCCGGCCACACGCTGTACGTGCGCTCGGCGAGGACGCCCTCGCGCTCGTTCAGTACCTCGTAGAGGATCATGACGCCCTGGTTGGGCAGACCGACCTCGTACGCGTCCGGGTACATGAGCGCCCACCGGACGTCGCATTCGTCCCAGGCCTTGACGGTGGAGTTCAGCTCACCGCCGACGTACTGGATGGGCTTCTGCACATGCGGGAGCAGCGCTTCGAGCTGTGGGAAGACCGACTCGGCAGACATCTCGGAACTTTCGTGAGCCGACAGGGATGACCATCAAGCGTAACCTGCCCGCGGGGGATCCCGTGCCGCCCTTGATCGTCCCCGTCGGCGCCGGTCGGCGGCGGTGTCCGGTAGCCGGCCGACACGGTCCGCCCACTGTGCGGCATGCACGCCGTCCGTACCGTCGGCGGTCAGCCGCCCAGCGCCGCCCGCAGTTTCGCCTTCGACGCCTTGCGCCACACGTCCGGCAGCTCCCGCTCGCGGTCCGTGGCGGAGCTCTCCTCCCTGGCGTACAGGAGACCCCAGGTGAAGGAGGGCTCCCCCGCGGTGTTCGCCTGGACGGCGAGGCCGAACAGGGCGTCGCGGGCGACGACGCTGTCCTGGTGGTCGCCGAGGAGTTGCTGCACGGACTTCATGCGCTTGCCGAAGCGCTTGGCGGGTCCGTCGAGCACCGGTACGGCGGCCTCGGCGGCGTACCGGGCGCGTTTGGCGGCCTTGCGGGCCTCGTGCATCGCCACGTCGCGGTCGTGGCCGGGCTCCAGGGCGAGGGCGTTCCCGACGCGGCCCGCCAGCCGGTCGTAGTCCTTCAGGACGGCCTTGGTGAAGACCTTCGCGGCGGGCTTGACCGCGGCCGGGCGCAGCGGCGGGTCCGCGAGCACGGCGTCGAGGGCGTCGAGGAGGGCGACGTAGCGTTCGCTGTCGAGGACGGCGAGGGAGTGGCTGCGGGTCTCGCCCTCGCCCCGGGCCTTCCAGGCCTGGAACCGCGCGCGGACGGGGCCGAGCAGCAAGGTGTCGGGGATCTCGGAGAGCAGGTTGTCGAGCCGTTCCACGAGGACTTCGTGGTCCCGGTCGAGGCCCAGTTCGCCGGCCAGCCATTTCAGTTCGTCGCCGACCGGGTCGGTGACGGTGCGGTCGAGGACGGTGCGGAAGGACTGGAAGGCGCTGCGGATCCTGCGGGTGGCGACGCGCATCTGGTGCACGGAGTCGGGGACGTCGCGGCGGACGCCGGGGTCGTGGGTGAGCAGGGCGTCGCGCTGTTCGCGCAGGTGGCGCAGGACGTGGTCGCCCGCGGAGCCGGGGCGGACGAGCGGCCGGGCCGCGACCGGGGGTTCTCCTCCGGCGGCTTCCGCGGCGGCCCGCCCCTCGGCGGGCGAGGTCGCGGTGAGGGCGTGTTCGAGTTTCGACGCGGAGGCGGCGGGGCGCAGGCCGGCCTTGCGGAGCCGTTTCTCGACCTTGTCGAGGAAGGCGGGGTCGCCGTCGTCGGCGAGTTCGACCTCGACCTCGGTCCAGGATGCGGTGCGCTCGCCGTCGGTCATCCGTTCGGCGGTGACGGTGTCGAGGCTGACTTCGGCGAGCAGTTCGCCCTTGTCGTCGACGAGGTGCCGTACGTCCCGGGAGGACTTCAGCCGGACGACGGGTACCAGACCGGTGCCGCGCAGCCGGGAGAGCAGCAGGGCGGTGAGGGGTTCGGCGACGGTGTCGGAGAGCGGGGCGCGGATCTCGTCGCGCACGCCCGGTGCGACGGGCAGTTTGAGGTGCCAGCCGGCGTCGCTGCCGCCGGTTCTGCGCCGCAGGGTGATGCCGTCGGCGGCCAGCCGCAGGTCGGGGGTGTCGTAGTAGACGGCATCGAGTTCGGCGACGCCGCGGTCACGGACCTCGGCGACCCCGGCCACCCGGGTGAGGTCGGGCAGCCGGGTGTCGGGGCTGGCTTCGTACTTCCGCTCGATTTCGCGCTTGGTCTCCGCCATGAACCGAATCTAGTCCGGTGCGGGCCCGGATGGCAGTGCGCCGCTCAGGCGCTTATCGGTCGTTGCACCCGGATCGACTGGAGGAGGCCGACGGCGACCCAGACCGCGAACATCGAGGAGCCTCCGTAGGAGACGAACGGCAGCGGAAGGCCGGCCACGGGCATGATGCCGAGGGTCATGCCGATGTTCTCGAAGGACTGGAAGGCGAACCAGGCGATGATCCCGGCGGCGACGATCGTGCCGTAGAGCTCGGTGGTCTCGCGGGCGATGCGGCAGGCCCGCCAGAGCACGACGCCGAGCAGGAAGAGGATGAATCCGGCTCCGACGAAGCCCAGTTCCTCGCCGGCCACGGTGAAGACGAAGTCCGTCTGCTGCTCGGGGACGAACTGGCCGGTGGTCTGGGATCCCTTGAACAGTCCGGTGCCGAGGAGCCCGCCGCCGCCGATGGCGATGCGCGCCTGGTTGGTGTTGTAGCCGACGCCCGCGGGGTCGAGCTCGGGGTTGGCGAACGCGGCGAAGCGGTTGATCTGGTACTCGTCGAGCAGCCCGAGGGTGGCGACGAGGACCGCGCCGACGACGCCTGCGCCGATGAGGCCGAGGACCCATCGGTTGGAGGCGCCGGAGGCGAGGAGGACACCGAGCACGATCACGGCGATGACCATGACGGAGCCGAGGTCGGGCATCAGCATGATGATGCCGACGGGGGCGACCACCAGGCCGAGTGCCTTGACCACGGTCCGGTGGTCGGGATGGATCTGGTCCCCTGCGTCGACTTGGGCGGCGAGCACCATCGCCATGCCGAGAATGATCGTGATCTTGGTGAACTCGGAAGGCTGGAGCGAGAAGCCGCCGCCGATCACGATCCAGGCGTGGGCGCCGTTGATGGTCGCGCCGAGCGGTGTGAGGACCGCGAGGACGAGCAGGACGGACAGCCCGTAGAGGACGGGGACCGCGCCGCGCAGGGTGCGGTGCCCCAGCCAGATGGTGCCGACCATCAGGGCGAACCCGATGCCGGTGTTGAGGAGATGACGGAGCAGGAAGTAGTACGGGTCGCCCTGGTTGAGCGCGGTGCGGTTCCGGGTCGCGGACCACACCAGCAGGGAACCGATGAGGGACAGTGCCGTCGCCGACAGAAGCATGGGCCAGTCGATCCGGCGCACTATCGAGTCACGGGCGGTGAGCCTCGCCCATGCGCCGCGCTCGGGCCCGTAGCGCTGGACGGTGAAGCCGTGGGTGCCGGACATGGCTCAGTCCCTCCAGGTGGACGGCGGCCCGGCGAGGGTGTCGTCGTCGGGATCCCGGGCGGGTGTCCGGGTGGGGTCGGGCGGGGTGCTGCCCTGCCGGTCGTCCGGCGCGTCCGCGTCGTCCTTGGCGACCTTCTGCGAGTCGGGGTCGTACGGCTTGATCGTCGGGGCGTCGATGGAGCCGTCCGGCTGGATCCTGGGCAGCGACTTCTGCGGTTGGGGCAGCAACGCCTCCTTGAGGTCCTGGTTGCCTTCCTCGTCCAGGCCGTAGAGCGCGTTGTAGATCTTCCGGACGGCGGGACCCGAGGCGCCGGAGCCGGTGCCGCCCTGGGAGATCGTCATGACGATCGCGTAGTCCTTGGTGTACGTGGCGAACCACGAGGTCGTCTGCTTGCCGTAGACCTCCGCGGTGCCGGTCTTGGCGTGCATCGGGATCTTGTCCTGCGGCCAGCCGCCGAACCGCCAGGCGGCGGTTCCGCGGGTCGCGACTCCCGCGAGGGCCTCGTTTATCATCGCGTGCGTCTGCTTGTTGATCGGCAGCTTGCCGTGCGAGCGGGGCTTGATCTCGCGGATGTGCTTGCCGTCCGGGCTGATGATCGCCTTGCCGACGGTGGGGTTGTACATAGTGCCGCCGTTGCTGATCGCGGCGTAGATCGTGGCCATCTGGATCGGGGTGACGAGGGTGTCGCCCTGGCCGATGGAGTAGTTGACGGAGTCACCGGCGCGCATCAGGTTGCCTTCGAGGCAGTTCTCGTAGGCGATCCGCTCGACGTAGTCGCCGTTCTTCTTGCCCTGCTTGCACCAGCCGTCCTTGTTGGCCGCCCAGAAGCGCTGCTTCCACTGGCGGTCGGGGACGCGGCCGGTGACCTCGTTGGGCAGGTCGATCCCGGTCTCCGCACCGAGACCGAACTGGTGAGCGGTCTTGTAGAACCAGTCGGCGGGGTTCTTCTTGGGCTTGATGCCGCCGTCCTTCAGCCACTGCTGGTGGGACAGGCCGTAGAAGACGGTGTCGCAGGAGACCTCGAGCGCCCGGCCCAGGGTGATGGAACCGTGGCCCTGGGACTCGAAGTTCTTGAAGACCTGGCCGCCGACGGAGTACGAGCTGGGGCAGGGGTAGGTGCCCTTGAAGCTGTATCCGGCGTTGACGGCCGCCGCGGTCGAGACGACCTTGAAGACCGAGCCCGGGGCGGCCTGACCCTGGATGGCCCGGTTCAGCAGCGGATAGTTGGAGTCCTTGCCGGTGAGCGCGGCGTAGTCCTTCGCGGAGATGCCGCCGACCCAGGCGTTGGGGTCGTAGTCGGGCAGGGACGCCATGGCGACGAGGCGGCCGGTCCTGGCCTCCATCACCACGACGGCGCCCGCGTCGGCCTTGTAGTTCCTGTTGGTGTTCCGGTCGTGCTGCTTGCGGGCCTCGACCATCGCCGCGTTGAGTTCGTACTCGGCGACGGCCTGGACCCGGGCGTCGATGGACGTGACGACATGCGATCCCGGTTCGGCCTTGTCGGGCTTGGCCTGCCCGATGACCCGTCCGAGGTTGTCGACCTCGTAGCGGGTGATGCCGGCCTTGCCGCGCAGCTCCTTGTCGTAGGTGCGTTCGATACCGGAACGGCCCACCTGGTCCGAACGCAGGTACGGCGACTCGGTGTCCTTCGCCTTCTCGATCTCGGCGTCGGTGACGGGTGACAGATAGCCGAGCACCTGCGAGGTCCTGGCCTTGCCCGGCGCGGTGTAGCGGCGCACCGCGGTCGGTTCCGCGGTGATGCCGGGGAAGTCCTCGGCGCGTTCACGGATCTGCAGGGCCTGCTGGGTGGTGGCCTCGTCGGTGACCGGGATCGGCTGGTACGGCGAGCCGTTCCAGCAGGGCTGCGGGGTCTTGGCGTCGCAGAGCCGGACCTTGTCCATGACGTCCTTCGGCTTCATGCCGAGGACCGCGGCGAGACGCGTGAGGACGGCCTTCCCGTCGTCCTTCATCTTCATCAGGTCGGTACGGGAGGCGGACACCACGAGCCGGGTCTCGTTGTCGGCCAGCGGCACGCCCCGCGCGTCGAGGATCGAGCCGCGCACCGCGGGCTGCACGACCCGTTGGACGTGGTTCCCCGACGCCTCCTTGGCGTACTCCTCGCCGTTGCGGATCTGGAGGTACCAGAGGCGACCGCCCAGGGTGCACAGCATGGAGAGGACCAGCACCTGGACGATGACGAGCCGGATCTGGACCCGTGGGGTCCGTCCCGTCTCGGGAATGTTGCTCATGAGTCCCCCTCCGGGGGTCTGGGGGAGGTCCCCCGGCCTTACGAAGTCCCAGCCGCCGTCACACCGCCCGAGCCGCGGCCCACGCGGTCACAGTCTCTTGACGCCCTTTATGCGGCCCGCGCGCGCGGCCCTGTTGCGTGCCGCCCTGATCCTCAGTCCGCTGCGCTGGCTGCCGATGCGCAGTCCGGTACCGCCGGTGAGCCAGCCGGACGAGACGTCGCTCGCGGCGGCGCGGTCCTCGGCGAGCGGATCGTTCTCGGAGCGCCTGGCGAGGGCCATGATGAACGGCACGGTGAACGGGGCGAGCAGCAGGTCGTACACGGCCGCGCTGAACAGCAGCCCGAGGAGACCGACATGACGGGCCGCGGTGTCGCCGACGAGGGCACCCACCCCCGCGTACAGCAGGGTGGAGCCGAGGGCCGAGGCGACCACCACGGCCATCGGGCCGGTCGCGGAGGTCAGCCGGCCGTTGTCGGGCTTGGCGAGTCCGGCGAGGTAGCCGATCACGCAGAGGACGAGCGCGTACCGGCCGGCGGCGTGGTCGGCGGGCGGGGCGAGGTCGGAGAGCAGGCCGGCGCCGAAGCCGATGAGGGCACCGCCCACATGCCCGTACACCATGGCGAGGCCGACGACGGTGAGCAGCACCAGGTCGGGGACCGCGCCGGGCAGTTGGAGCCGGGAGAGCACGCTGACCTGGACGACCAGGGCGACCACCACCAGCGTGGTGGAGAGCAGGACCCTGTTGAAACGCATCTGGATCAGCTCCTACCGCTGTTCTTCGTTCGGGTCGTTCCGTGCCCGGACGTCCTCGGCCGTGCCGTCCCCGGCATCGCCGGACGGGGTGACCGTGACGGTGACCGTGGGCGTGGGGGTCGGCTTGGGCCGGGCGGGCAGCACGGTGTCCCGGGGGTCCTGGCGCGGGGCCTGGACGACCACCCCGACGATGTCGAGCTTGGAGAAGGCGACGTACGGGCGGACGTAGATGGTGCGCGTGAGGTCGCCGCCCGACGGATCGACACGGACGACCTCTCCGACGGGGACTCCGGGGACGAACGGCCGGTTCGCCTGCGAGCCGAAGGTGACCAGCCGGTCCCCCGCCTTGACCTTGGACTTGCCGTTGAGGAGCTGGACGGAGAGCGGGCGGTCCCCCTGTCCGGTGGCGAAGCCGAGCTCGTCGGTGCGCTCCATCCGGGTGCCGACGGTGAAGTCGGGGTCGTTGGCCAGCAGTACGGTCGCGGTGTCGGGGCCGACGGTGGTGACCCGGCCGACCAGGCCCTCGCCGTTGACGACGGTCATGTCGCGGGCGATGCCGTCCCGGCTGCCGGCGTCGATGGTGACGGTCCAGGAGAAGCCCTGGGCTGCTCCTATGGCGATGACCTCGGCGCCCTTGATGCCGTACTGCCCGGCCGCGGCCTTCTTCAGGAGGGAGTCGAGCTGCCGGACACGGCTGTCGTTGCGGGCGTCGCTGCCCAGCTTCGCCTTCAGCTCGGCGTTCTCGCGTTCCAGCACGGCGATGCGGTCGTGCCGTTCGCCGGAGTCGCGGACCGCGCCGATCGCATTGCCGATCGGGTCGACGGCGGCGGCCACGCCGCTCTCGACCGGGCCGAACACCGCCGCCGCGGCACGGCGTGCGCCGGCGACAGGCGACTCCGATCCCCCGCGGATGTCCACTGTGATCAATGCGAACGCGACCGCGATCAGCAGCACCAGAAGCAGCCGGCTCTCTTTCGTGTCCCTCACGTGCGGCAGCCGTGCCTTCCTCGTCGGACTTCTTGATTCTGTATATCAACGATCGCCGTACGGGACGGTGCTGGGCCCGTACGGCGGATCAGATGGTGCAGAAGGGTTATCTGCGCGGCTGCGCGTCGAGAACCTGCTGGAGCGCCTCGAATTCCTCGACGCACTTACCGGCTCCGAGCGCGACGGAGTCCAGCGGGTCCTCGGCGATGTGGATGGGCATTCCGGTCTCGTGGCGCAGCCGCTCGTCCAGGCCGCGCAGCAGGGCGCCGCCGCCGGTGAGGACGATGCCGCGGTCCATGATGTCGCCGGACAGCTCCGGCGGGCACTTGTCGAGGGTGGTCTTCACGGCGTCGACGATCGCGTTGACCGGCTCCTCGATGGCCTTGCGGACCTCGGCAGCGGAGATCACGACGGTCTTGGGGAGGCCGGAGACCAGGTCACGGCCGCGGATCTCCGAGTGCTCCTCCTCGCCCAGGTCGTACGCCGAGCCGATACCGATCTTGATCTGCTCGGCGCTGCGCTCACCGAGGAGGAGGCTGTACTCCTTCTTGATGTGCTGGATGATCGCGTTGTCCAGCTCGTCGCCGGCCACCCTGATGGACTGTGCGGTGACGATTCCCCCGAGGGAGATCACGGCCACCTCGGTGGTGCCGCCGCCGATGTCGACCACCATGTTGCCGGTGGCCTCGTGGACCGGGAGACCGGCTCCGATCGCGGCCGCCATCGGCTCCTCGATGATGTGCACCTGACGGGCACCGGCCTGGGTGGACGCCTCGATGACCGCCCGGCGCTCGACACCGGTGATCCCGGAGGGCACACAGACCACGATTCGCGGACGGGCCGCCCAGCGACGCTTGTGGATCTTTAGGATGAAATAGCGGAGCATCCGCTCGGTGATCTCGAAGTCGGCGATCACGCCGTCCTTCAGCGGGCGCACGGCCACGATGTTGCCCGGCGTCCGGCCGATCATCTTCTTCGCCTCGGAGCCGACCGCGAGGATGCCACCGGTATTGGTGTTGATGGCGACGACGGACGGCTCATTGAGGACGATCCCCCGGCCCCTGACGTACACCAGCGTGTTGGCGGTCCCGAGGTCGACAGCCATGTCACGGCCGATGAACGACATGTTGTACCCCATGAGGATGCGTGTGGCCTTCCAGTCGAGCGTGAATGCTTGTCAGGTAGGCGAGAGTGGGTGCTGTGGGCCTGAAGGGTTCCCATCGTAGTGCCGCCTGCTCCGACACGCCGCGCGGGTACGCCTCAATACGGGTGACGACGTGTCGGGGCGATGCGTTCCCGGAATCGCCCCCCATATGCCGGGGGGCGACCGAAATTCCTTCGGTCGCCCCTGCTGTGGCGGCTATTGGACTGACGCCGGATCAGAAAAGGACCGGCGCTTCTCGTTGTCAGCCCTGCGGGAAGAAAATCTTCAGCTCGCGCTCGGCGGACTCTTCGGAATCCGAGGCGTGAATCAGATTCTCCCGGACGATCGTGCCGAAGTCACCGCGGATCGATCCGGGAGCAGCGGCGATCGGGTCCGTCGGACCCGCCAGCGCGCGAACGCCCTCGATGACCCGCTCGCCCTCGACGACCATCGCCACCACGGGACCCGAGAGCATGAACTCGACCAGCGGCTCGTAGAACGGACGGCCGACGTGCTCGGCGTAGTGCTGCTCCAGCGTGCCGCGCTCCAGAGTGCGCAGCTCCAGCGCCGTGATCCGCCAGCCGGCCTTGCGCTCGATACGACCGACGACCTCGCCGATCAGGCCACGCCGGACCGCGTCGGGCTTGAGAAGGACGAGAGTGCGCTGAGTCATGATGTGCTTCGGCTCCTTGCAGGCATGTCGTATGCGGTGATGTGAGGCTACAGGGGCCGGGTGACGGTGCCGTACCCGGCCGATCCCGGGCGCCCGAGGGACGCCGTGGTGGCGCCCACGGGTACGGACGTCAGTCCGCCGCAGCGGCGGCGAACCGGGCCTTCGCCTCGTCGACCTTCCGGCCGTAGTGGACCGAGGCCCACCACAGGGCGGCGAACAACGCCCCCATGAAGAACATCAGCGGAACGAAGAAGCCGCTCGCGATCAGCGCGATCTGCAGCGCCCAGCCGATCTGCACCCCGCCCGGACGGGTGATCATGCCGCACAGCAGCAGCGACAGCAGCATCGCGACACCGCACACCGTCCACACGGTGCCGACCGACAGGGACGGGTCCTTCATCGCCACCAGACCGGCGAAGCCGACCACGAGGAACTCCCCGATCAGGGTGGATGCACAGAGCGTACGCACGTCGATCAGCCCTTTCGCAGCAGCAGCCGGGCCTCGCCGACCGTGATCACGGAACCGGTGACGAGCACGCCCGCCCCGGAGTACTCCCCCTCCTCCTCGGCCAGCGTGATCGCGGCCTCCAGAGCGTCGTCCAGCCGCGGCTCGACCTGCACCCGCTCCTCGCCGAACACCTCGACGGCGACCGCCGCCAGGGCGTCCGCGTCCATCGCCCGGTGGCTGGAGTTCTGCGTCACCACGATCTCCGCGAAGACCGGCTCGAACGCCTCCAGCAGACCGCGCACGTCCTTGTCGTCGCTCGCGCCGACCACACCGATCAGCCGCGAGAAGCCGAACGCCTCGCTGATGCCCTCCGCGGCCGCCTGCGCGCCGGCCGGGTTGTGGGCCGCGTCCAGCACCACGGTCGGGCTGCGCCGCACGACCTCCAGACGGCCCGGCGAGACCACCGAGGCGAACGCACGCCGCACCGCTTCCACGTCCAGCGGACGGGCGTGCTGGGAGCCGATGCCGAAGAACGCCTCGACCGCGGCCAGCGCCACCGCCGCGTTGTGCGCCTGGTGCGCCCCGTACAGCGGGAGGAAGATCTCCTGGTACTCGCCGCCGAGTCCGCGCAGCGTCAGCTGCTGTCCGCCGACCGCCACCTCACGGGACACCACGCCGAACTCCATGCCCTCACGGGCCACCGTGGCGTCGGCCTCGACGGCCTTCTTCAGCATCACCTGGGCCGCTTCCACCGGCTGCTGGGCCAGCACGACCGTGGCGCCCTGCTTGATGATCCCGGCCTTCTCCGCGGCGATGTCGGCGGGCGTCCCGCCGAGCCGGTCGGTGTGGTCCAGCGAGATCGGGGTGACGACGGCGACCGACGCGTCGATCACGTTCGTCGCGTCCCAGCTGCCGCCCATGCCGACCTCGACGACCGCCACGTCCACCGGCGCGTCGGCGAAGGCGGCGTACGCCATACCGGTCAGCACCTCGAAGAACGAAAGCCGGAACTGCTCGCCGACGTCGACCATCTCGACGTACGGCTTGATGTCGTTGTAGGTCTCGATGAACCGCTCGGCCGAGATCGGTGCCCCGTCCAGACTGATCCGCTCGGTGATCGACTGCACGTGCGGCGAGGTGTACCGGCCGGTCCGCAGATCGAACGCGCCGAACAGCGCCTCGATCATGCGGGCCGTGCTCGTCTTGCCGTTGGTGCCGGTGATGTGGATCGACGGGTACGAGCGCTGCGGATCCCCCAGCACGTCCATCAGCGCCTTGATCCGGGTGACCGACGGTTCGAGCTTGGTCTCGCCCCACCGCCCGGCCAGCTCCTGCTCGACCTCGCGCAGTGCCCGGTCCACCTCCGGGTCCTCGGGCCGCGCCGGCACGGGGTCCCCATGGGGAGGCCCGGCCTGTGTCCGCAGGGTGCGGCTGCCGGCCTCGATCACCGCCAGATCGGGGTCACGGTTGGTCTCCTCGTCGACGATCTCGTCGAACCGGTCGGCGTCGAAGGGTCCGCTGGACTCGGGCTGCTCACTCACGCAGCCAGTCTACGGAGCGCGGGGGACGCCGAAGCCCCCGGCGGCCGCGAGGTGCGGCTGCGGGGGCTTCGGAGATGCTTCGACGCCGCCTCGGAGGTGCTTCGGCGTGCCTCGGTGTTCTTTCGGATCAGCCCTGCGGGAGGTTCGCGAGCTGGGCGGTGATCCGCTCGATGTCCGCGTCCGCCTTGGACAGCCGGGTGCGGATCTTCTCCACCACGTTGTCCGGGGCCTTGGCGAGGAACGCCTCGTTGCCCAGCTTCGCGTTGGCCTGTGCCTTCTCCTTCTCGGCCGCGGCCAGGTCCTTGGCCAGGCGCTTGCGCTCCGCCTCGACGTCGATGGCGCCCGACAGGTCGAGGGCGACGGTCGCCCCGGCGACCGGGAGCGTCGCGGTGGCGTGGAAGGACTCGCCCTCCGGCTGGAGGCGGAGCAGCTGGCGGATGGCCGACTCGTGCGGGGCGAGGGCCGTGCCGGTCAGGTCCAGGCGGGCCGGGACCCTCTGGCCGGGCTGGAGGCCCTGGTCGGAACGGAACCGGCGGACCTCGGTGACGACCTGCTGGACCAGCTCGATCTCGCGCTCGGCGTCGGCGTCGCGGAAGCCGTTGTCCGCCGGCCAGTCGGCGACCACCACGGACTCCTTGCCGGTGAGCGTGGTCCACAGCGTCTCGGTGACGAACGGGACGACCGGGTGCAGCAGGCGCAGCGTGACGTCCAGGACCTCGCCGAGGACACGCGCGGAGACCTTGGCCGGCTCGCCGCCGCCCATGAAGGTGGTCTTGGACAGCTCGACGTACCAGTCGAAGACCTCGTCCCACGCGAAGTGGTACAGGGCGTCCGACAGCTTGGAGAACTGGTAGTCCTCGTAGAACGCGTCGACCTCGGCGACCGTGGTGTCGAGTCGCGAAAGGATCCACCGGTCGGTGGCCGACAGCTGCTCGACGGGCGGGAGTTCGCCCTCGACGGTGGCGCCGTTCATCAGGGCGAAGCGCGTCGCGTTCCAGATCTTGTTGGCGAAGTTCCGGGACGCCTGGACCCAGTCCTCGCCGATCGGCACGTCGATACCGGGGTTGGCACCGCGCGCCAGGGTGAAGCGCAGCGCGTCGGAGCCGTACTTGTCCATCCAGTCCAGCGGGTTGACCGCGTTGCCGAAGGACTTCGACATCTTCTTGCCGTTCTGGTCACGGACCATGCCGTGCAGCGCGATGGTGTGGAACGGCGGGGTGCCGTCCATCGCGTAGAGACCGAACATCATCATCCGGGCGACCCAGAAGAACAGGATGTCGTAGCCGGTGACCAGGACCGAGTTCGGGTAGAACTTCGCGAGGCTGTCGGTCTGCTCGGGCCAGCCGAGCGTGGAGAACGGCCACAGGCCGGAGGAGAACCAGGTGTCCAGGACGTCGGTGTCCTGGTGCCAGCCCGCGCCGGACGGAGGCTGCTCGTCGGGGCCGACGCAGACGACCTCGCCCTCCGGGCCGTACCAGACCGGGATGCGGTGACCCCACCACAGCTGGCGCGAGATGCACCAGTCGTGGAGGTTGTCGACCCAGTCGAAGTAGCGCTTCTCCATCTCCTGCGGGTGGATCTTCACCCGGCCGTCGCGGACGGCGTCGCCCGCGGCCTTGGCGAGCGGGCCGACCTTGACCCACCACTGCATCGACAGGCGCGGCTCGATGGTGGTCTTGCAGCGGGAGCAGTGGCCGACGGAGTGGACGTACGGCCGCTTCTCGGCGACGATCCGGCCCTCGGCGCGCAGCGCACCGACGATGGCGGAGCGGGCCTCCAGCCGGTCCAGTCCCTGGAAGGGGCCGTGCACGGTGATGATGGCGTGCTCGTCCATGACGGCGAGGGACGGCAGCCCGTGCCGCTGGCCGATCTCGAAATCGTTCGGGTCATGGGCGGGCGTCACCTTGACGGCGCCGGTGCCGAACGCGGGGTCGACGTGCTCGTCGGCGACCACGGGGATGCGGCGGCCGGTCAGCGGCAGCTCGATCTCCGTGCCGACGAGGTGCTTGTACCGCTCGTCGTCCGGGTGGACGGCGACGGCCGTGTCGCCGAGCATCGTCTCGGCGCGGGTGGTGGCGACGACGATGGACGCGTCGCCCTCGCCGTACCGGATCGAGACGAGCTCGCCGTCGTCGTCCTGGTATTCCACCTCGATGTCCGAGATGGCGGTGAGGCAGCGCGGGCACCAGTTGATGATGCGCTCGGCGCGGTAGATCAGCTCGTCGTCGTAGAGCCGCTTGAAGATGGTCTGGACGGCCTGCGAGAGGCCCTCGTCCATGGTGAAGCGCTCACGGGACCAGGCGACGCCGTCGCCGAGGCGCTTCATCTGCCCGGAGATCTGGCCGCCGGACTCGGCCTTCCACTGCCAGACGCGCTCGACGAACGCCTCACGGCCCAGGTCGTGGCGGGACTTGCCCTCCTTGGCGAGCTCGCGCTCGACCACGTTCTGGGTGGCGATGCCGGCGTGGTCCATGCCGGGCTGCCACAGCGTCTCGTAACCCTGCATCCGCTTGCGGCGGGTGAGGGCGTCGATCAGCGTGTGCTCGAAGGCGTGGCCCAGGTGCAGGCTGCCGGTGACGTTCGGCGGCGGAATGACGATGGTGTACGGAGGCTTCTCGCTCTCGGCGTCCGCCTCGAAGTAACCGCGCTCCACCCAGCGCTCGTACAGCTTCCCCTCTACCTCGGCCGGCGCGTACTGGGTCGGCAGTTCGGGGGTGGCGGCTGGTGTCTGCTGAGAGTTCTCGGTCACGGGCTCAGTTTAGAGGGGTCACGGTCCTGTCCTGAAACTGGAATCTTTGGTAACGGTGCGCCCCCCTGACGTCCGGCCAGACCGGCCTTTCCGTCAGGATGTCCGGGACGCACATGCAACGGAGGGGACGACGAGTTCATGAGTTACCACCAGCCGGGTCCGTACGGCGACCGGCCTCAGCAGCCCGGACCCTACGGCCAGCCGGGTCCGTACGGCGGTCAGCCGCCGCAGGCCCCTCAGCCCGGCTACGGCTACCCGCAGCAGCCGCCGCAGGGTGGCGGCGGCCACGCGCAGCCGAACCCGTACGCCCAGCAGCCGCCGCAGCAGACCGGGGGCTACGGCTACCCGCAGCCCCAGCAGCAGCCCGGGCCCTACGCCCAGCAGCCGCTGCCGCCGTACGGACAGCAGCCCCAGCCCCAGCCGCCCCACGGCGGTGAGCCCGCGCCGAAGAAGAAGACGGGCAGGGTGCTGCTCGCGATCGTGGCCGCGCTCGCGGTGATCGGCGGCGGGGCGTACTACCTGGCGACCCGCACCACGGTGGGCGAGGCCACCAAGGGGTACAAGATCACGCCGACGGCCTCGGTGGACGACTTCGCCAAGAACAAGGACAACCCCCGGGCCGACGCGTCCGAGCACAAGAAGGCCGCCCGCCAGATGGGCATCAAGAACCCGGAGTACGTCAACGCCTCCTATCGCAGCGGTGGCGCCGCCGCGCAGGTGAACCCGCTGGCCGGCAAGGCTCTCGCCCTCCACGGCTACTGGGGCGAGATCGAGAAGCCGGACACCGCGATCGACGGCTACTTCCAGCAGCTCCGGCTGATGTCCATGAGCAGCTCCTCGACCGTGAAGATCGATCTGATCGGCAGCCCGGAGAAGGCCGAACCGGCCGGATTCACCGGTGCGCTGATGAAGTGCCAGGACGCCAAGTGGTCCTTCACCGGCAAGGAGGCGGCCGCCTTCAAGGGGGTCAAGGAGGCGAACATCCCGATCTGCGTGTGGGCCGACTACAGCACGCTCGGGGCGGTGGACATCGTGGACCCGACGCTCGCCAGTGCCGGCCGGGGCATCCCGCAGGACGAGCTCGCCGCCGTCACCGCGAAGCTCTACAACACCTCCCGCACGAAGGCCTGAGTTCCGCGGCGACGCGGTTCGAGGTCGCGGCCGTGCAAGAGGTCGCGGCCACGCAAACGGAGAAGGGGCGCCCGGCCGGGGCGCCCCTTCCGCGTACCGCGCCCGAAGCGCGCTACGCGGACTTCTCGTGCCCCACGTCCTTGCGGATCATCCGCGGCTCGCGCGGGACGAGCGTGGGGTTGACGTTGTTGTGGACGACGTCCTCGGTAATGACGACACGGGCCACGTCCTTGCGGGACGGGACCTCGTACATCACCGACATCAGGACCTCTTCCATGATGGCGCGCAGGCCCCGGGCGCCGGTGCCGCGCAGGATGGCCTGGTCGGCGATGGCTTCGAGGGCCGGGCGGTCGAAGTCCAGCTCGACCCCGTCGAGTTCGAAGAGCCGCTGGTACTGCTTGACCAGCGCGTTGCGCGGCTCGACGAGGATCTTGAGGAGGGCCTCGCGGTCGAGGTTGTGCACGGAGGTGATCACCGGGAGACGGCCGATGAACTCGGGGATCATCCCGAACTTCACCAGGTCCTCCGGCATGACCTCCTGGAACTGGTCCCGGGCCTCGATCTCTCGCTTGGAGCGGATCGTCGCACCGAAGCCGATGCCCTTGGCCCCGGCCCGCGACTCGATGATCTTCTCCAGGCCGGCGAAGGCACCGCCCACGATGAACAGCACGTTCGTCGTGTCGATCTGGATGAACTCCTGGTGCGGGTGCTTGCGGCCGCCCTGCGGGGGCACTGAGGCGGTGGTGCCCTCCAGGATCTTCAGCAGTGCCTGCTGCACACCCTCGCCGCTGACATCGCGGGTGATCGACGGGTTCTCGCTCTTACGGGCGACCTTGTCGATCTCGTCGATGTAGATGATGCCGGTCTCGGCCTTCTTGACGTCGTAGTCCGCGGCCTGGATCAGCTTCAGCAGGATGTTCTCGACGTCCTCGCCGACGTAGCCCGCCTCGGTGAGCGCTGTGGCGTCGGCGATGGCGAACGGGACGTTCAGCATCCGGGCCAGGGTCTGCGCCAGCAGGGTCTTGCCCGAGCCGGTGGGGCCGAGCAGCAGGATGTTGGACTTCGCGAGCTCGATCGCGTCCTCACGGCCCTGCGCCCCGCCGTTCTCACCGGCCTGTACGCGCTTGTAGTGGTTGTACACCGCTACGGAGAGGGCTTTCTTCGCGGGCTCCTGCCCGACGACGTACCCCTCCAGGAACTCGTAGATCTCGCGCGGCTTGGGGAGCTCCTCCCACCGCACTTCGGAGGACTCCGCGAGCTCCTCCTCGATGATCTCGTTGCAGAGGTCGATGCACTCGTCGCAGATGTAGACACCGGGGCCTGCGATGAGCTTCTTCACCTGCTTCTGGCTCTTGCCGCAGAACGAGCACTTGAGCAGGTCGCCGCCATCACCGATGCGTGCCACGAGGTGCTTCCCCTTCGCCTGGGAGCAGCTTGGTTCAGCGGCTCCTGGTGCCTCTATCCGACGGTACCTTGCCTGGCCCCCTGTTCGGGCCCCCCTTGGCACGGTTCACTGTGACGTGGTCCGTGCCGAGGGGTCGGCTCCGACTGGGTCAGGCGGCCGCAGCGGCCGTGCTCTTGCGGGTCGACACGATCTGGTCGACCAGGCCGTAGGCCAGCGCGTCCTCGGCGGTGAGGATCTTGTCGCGCTCGATGTCCTCGCGGATCTTCTCCAGCGGGGTACTGGAGTGCTTCGCCAGCATCTCCTCCAGCTGCGCACGCATCCGGAGGATCTCGTTGGCGGCGATCTCCAGGTCGGAGAGCTGCTCACGGCCGGTCTGCGAGGACGGCTGGTGGATGAGCACCCGCGCGTGCGGCAGTGCCATGCGCTTGCCGGGGGTGCCGGCGGCCAGCAGCACGGCGGCGGCGGAGGCGGCCTGGCCCATGCAGACCGTCTGGATGTCCGGCTTCACGAACTGCATGGTGTCGTAGATGGCCGTCAGCGCCGTGAAGGAGCCACCGGGGCTGTTGATGTAGATCGAGATGTCGCGGTCCGGGTCCATCGACTCCAGGCACAGCAGCTGCGCCATGACGTCGTTGGCGGAGGCGTCGTCGATCTGCACGCCGAGGAAGATCACGCGCTCTTCGAAGAGCTTGGCGTACGGGTCGTACTCGCGGACGCCCTGCGAGGTGCGCTCGACGAATCGCGGCACGACGTAGCGGTTGTCCACCTGCGGGCCCGTGTAGAGGCCGCTCGCGGAGAGGTTGTTCTGCATGTCGGTGTTCACCATCCTGGTGGCGTTCTGCGGGCTGCTGGAGGGAGGGCGAGCGGCCCGGGGGCGGACCCCGGTGCCGCGGGGGGATCAGGCCCCGGTGCCGCCGCCGCCGGGAACGCCCGAAGCGGCGGAGATGATCTCGTCGATGAGGCCGTAGTCCTTGGCCTCCTCCGCGGTGAACCAGCGGTCGCGGTCGCCGTCGCGGATGATCGTCTCCACGGTCTGGCCGGAGTGCCGGGCGGTGATCTCCGCCATGCGCTGCTTGGTGCGCAGCAGGTACTCGGCCTGGATCTTGATGTCCGAGGCGGTGCCGCCGATACCGGCGGAGCCCTGGTGCATGAGGATGTCGGTGTGCGGCAGCGCGAAGCGCTTGCCGGCGGTGCCGCCGGTCAGCAGGAACTGGCCCATGGAGGCCGCCATGCCCATACCGATCGTGACGACGTCGTTCGGGATGTACTGCATGGTGTCGTAGATGGCCATGCCGGCCGTCACGGAGCCGCCGGGGCTGTTGATGTAGAGGAAGATGTCCTTCTCCGGGTCGGCGGCCAGGAGGAGCATCTGCGCCGTGATCTTGTTGGCGATGTCGTCGTCGACCTGCTGGCCGAGGAAGATGATGCGCTCGCCGAGCAGCCGGTTGTAGACATGGTCGCCGAGGCCACCTCCGATGGACGGCTCACCGGCGGCGTAAGGCATCAGATTCGTCACGTATCCACCTGCTCGTCTCTGACGGCTCCGGCCGTCTCCGCGTCTTCGTTCCGGGGCGCGGGGTCCGCGGATCCTCCTGCGGCTAGTCCCCTGCCCTCGTATTCATGGACCCTAACGCGCAGGTAGGACAACGCCATCCCGGTTCCGGAACTGTTCGCTCGGAGCGCAAGGTGGTTGGCGCGGGGCGAGGGCGCACGGGAGTGGGGGGACGGCCCGGGTACGCGCCCGGGCCCGGACGCGTCGATACGCGTCCGGGCCCGGTGCTGTGGGATCTCGGGGGATCAGCCCTCGGACTTCTCGTCCTCGGCCTCGGCCTCGCCGGTGGCCGCGGCGGCGACCTCGGTGGCCTCCTCGACCTCGTCCTCGTCGTCCAGGTCGACGACCTCACCGTTGGTGTCCTTGACCGTGGCGGCCTCGACGACGACCGCGAGGGCCTTGCCGCGGGCGACCTCGCCGACGAGCATCGGCACCTGGCCGCCCTCGACGACGGCCTGGGCGAACTGGTCGGGGCTCATGCCGGAGGTGGCGGCACGCCGCATGAGGTGCTCGGTGAGCTCCTCCTGGTTGACGTTCAGCTTCTCCTTGGAGACCAGCTCGTCCAGGACGAACTGGGTCTTGATGCCCTTGACCGCCTGCTCCTCGGTCTCGGCGTCGAACTCCTCGGCGGTCTTGCCCTGGATCTCCAGGTACTTCTCCAGCGTCAGGCCCATCTGGCCGAGCTGGTGGTGCTCGAGGTTGTGCTTGCGGGTGTTGACCTCGTCCTCGAGGAGCTTCTCGGGGATCGGGACCTCGATCAGCTTCAGCAGCTCGTCGAGGACGCGCTCCTGGGCCTGCGTGGCCTGGTCGTACTGCTTCATGTTCAGCAGACGCTTGCGACTGTCGGCCTTGAGCTCGTCCAGGGTGTCGAACTCGCTCGCCAGCTGCGCGAAGTCGTCGTCGAGCTCGGGGAGCTCACGGGCGGCGACCTGGGTGACCTTGACGGTGACCTCGGCCTCCTTGCCCTCGGCGGAGCCGCCCTTGAGCTCGGAGGTGAAGGTGGCCTCGCCGCCGGCCTCCAGGCCCTTCACGGCGTCGTCGATTCCGTCGAGGAGCTCGCCGGAGCCGATCGTGTAGGTGACTCCGGTGGCGACGCCGTCCGCGAGGACCTCGCCGTCGACCTTGGCCTCCAGGTCGATCGTCACGACGTCGCCGTCCTCGGCGGCACGCTCGACCGGGCTGGTCGAGGCGAAGCGCTCACGCAGCTGCTGGACGGACTTCTCGATGTCCTCGTCGGTGACCTCGATCGCGTCGACCTCGACCTCGATGCCGGAGTAGTCCGGGATCTCGATGGTCGGGCGGACGTCCACCTCGGCGGTGAAGGCGAGCAGCTCGCCGTCCTTCAGCTCGGTGATGTCGACCTCGGGCTGACCGAGCGGGTTGACCTCGGCCTCGCTGACGGCCTCGTTGTAGAGCTTCGGGAGCGCGTCGTTGACGGCCTCCTCCAGCACGGCGCCACGACCGAACCGCTGGTCGATCACCCGGGCCGGGATCTTGCCCTTGCGGAAGCCCTTGACCGTGACCTGCTGGTTGATCTTCTTGTACGCCGCGTCGAGGCTGGACTTGAGCTCCTCGAAGGGCACCTCGACAGTGAGCCGAACCCGGGTCGGGTTCAGGGTCTCCACGGCGCTCTTCACGGTTCGGTCTCCTTGTGGCTGACTGCTTGGATGCTGCTGGGCCGCGGAAGGCGGTTCAGCGGGTCGGCCCGGCCAGACAGACACACGGGCACGCAGCTTGCATAGTAACCGCAAGCAGGACGCGCCCGACAACGCGATCTTGGAGCTCGATCACCATGTAGATGATCATGGTCGGGGTGGCGGGATTTGAACCCACGGCCTTCCGCTCCCAAAGCGGACGCGCTACCAAGCTGCGCCACACCCCGTCGGTGCGAGACGTAGGGTACATGCCCGCGGCCTCGGCGACCGCGTGTTTAAGGGGTGTGCGACACGGCTCCCGGACCCGCTAGGATGCTCTTCGTGCCGCACCGGCCGTGAACGCTCACGGTCCGCAATGCGACACGTGCGCGGGCGTAGCTCAATGGTAGAGCCCCAGTCTTCCAAACTGGCTACGCGGGTTCGATTCCCGTCGCCCGCTCTTCGTGGCCGAGGGCCCGGGTGGAGGAGCTTCCTCTGCCCGGGCCCTCGGCGTACTCCCGTGCCGGGACCGGGCGGCCCGGCCCGACATGCGCCCGCTCCCGGGGGCCCTTACCGTGGGAAGGCAATTCGCCGACGCGTGGGGAGGCCCGTGTCAGGGCGTGAGGTGTCGGCTCCCACTGCACCGGAAGGTGGACCGGATATGGCCACTGCGTCTGACGCCCCTGTCCTCGACACCATCGCCGCCATGACCATGGACTCCGTCGAGCGCTGCGGCATGGATGACGAGACGCTCATCCTCACCCGCCTCGCCGCGCTCGTGGCGATGGACGCGCCCGCGATCTCCTACCTCGCCCACATCGACCCCGCGATCAAAGCCAACATGACGGTCGAGCAACTGCAGGACGTCCTCGTGGCGATCGCCCCCGTCGTGGGCACGGCACGCGTCATGTCCGCCGCGGGTCACATCACGCAGGCGTTCGGCGTCGCCATCGCGCTGGCCGAGTCCGAAGCCGAGGCCATCGCCCAGGCGGAGTCCAAGAGCCGGGGCAAGTCCTGAGCGGTCCCCGCCGGCCGGCCGGGCTCCCCGGGCGGTGCTCGGCGGCCCGGTCGTAGAGCGGAACGCCGAGGGGTAAGGCGGGTCCTGCCCGTGTGAGGGGCCGGTCCGGAGGCTCAGTCCTCCCGGACCGGCCCTCTCGCATGTGCACGGAGGCCCGGGGAGTCGCAGTCGCGGAGGGGGGTCCGGCCGGCCGGCCGGACCCGGGCGGAACGCCCGGGCGCGCGTGTACTTGTGGGGCGGCCGTGCGTCGAGTTGAATTCCGCTCTGCGCAACTCGACGGCCGTCCGGATCGGGGGAGTTGGACGATGAGTACGGGACACACGGGGCCGGCGTTACCGTCCCCGCCGCCGGAGCCTCCGGCGCCGCCGGGCACCTCTCCCGCCGTCCCGCCGCCGGCGCCGGGCGGTGGGCGCCGGGCCGAGACCGCGGCGCTGGTGACGGCGGGCACCGGCGTGGTCGGGCTGCTCCTCGGCTTCTTCGGCGTGCCCAGTGTGGTGACGCCGCCGACCGCGCGGACCGTCACCGCGACGGCCACGGTCACGGCGACGGCCACCGTGACCAGGACGGCGGCTCCCGCACCCGGGGCGAGCAGCGACGGGGCCGGGGCGGGTACCCCGAGTGCGAGCGCCGGTGCCGGGACGAGCGAACACGTGCCGCTGACGGACATCACATCCCTCAACGACTTCGGCAGCTGGAAGCGGGAGCCCGTGGTGATGGGCGGGAAACGCTTCGACAACGCCCTGACCAGCGCCACCGGTTACGCCGAGACGATGCGTTTCAGCATCAACGAGCGCTACAAGTCGCTCACCGTCACCGTCGGACTCGACGACGACACCTCGGCCTATCCGGTCACGGTGACCTTCAAGGCGGGCGAGAAGACGCTCAAGAGCGTGACCGCGCAGATCAACCGGCCGGTGCAGACGGCGGTGGACGTCTCCGGGGTCGCCCTCTTCAGCATCACCGCGACACAGGCCGACGGCTACGCCCCGAAGGTCGCCCTGGGCGACCCGGTGCTCCACCGCCGCTGACGGCCGGAGGGCGGGTCAGAAGCTGATGCGGTTGATCGTCTCGGCCACCGAGTCGAGGAACCTCTGGATGGTCGGGGCCATGCCGGTGGAGGCGAGGAAGAAGCCGAACAGCACGGCGACGAAAGCGGGGCCCGGCTTGAGGTTTCCGCCCCGTATCAGCACGACCAGGATGATCGCCAACAGGAGCACCACGGACAGCGAAATGGCCACAACTGATCCCACCCTCGGTCGGTACCGTCTTGCCGGCCCGGGGGCGTACGCCCGGCACTCCCCCACTCCCCCATCGTGCCACCTGTACGGGCGGTTGATGCGAGCCGGGGGCCATGTGACGTTCAGTCACCGGTGAGTCCGAGGAGGCGGCGGACGTCGGCGTACTTGGCGGTGAGCCGGAGCCTGGTCGGCTCGTCGAGGACCGCGAGGCGGGCCGGGTCGGAGTTGTGGGCCAGGTCCGCCTCCTTGACGAGCAGAGCGCCCGGGGTGGCGAGAATGCGCCGGGTGTACGTCTCCATGTCCTCGCCGGGGCGTTTGGTGACGGCCAGCACCATGTCCTTGGTGGCCTGCGGCAGGGCCGCGGCTGCCAGCCAGTCGTGGGACAGCGCGTCGTCCTCGACGGCGTCGTGCAGCCAGGCCGCGGCGATCTGCTCCTCGGAGCCGCCCCTGACGCGGACCCCCTCGGCGACGGCCGCGAGGTGCTCGGCATAGGGGCGGCCGGCCTTGTCGGCCTGGCCGGCGTGGGCGCGCCGGGCGATGGCCTCGACCTCGGCGAGAGTCAGCTGGGGCATACGGGGCTCCTCACATCGTGTGGCTCATAAACCAGTGCATGTCGAAGTGACGCGCCAGGGAGAAGGGGTGCCGGGGGTCGGTGAGCAGGCGGTGGACCAACTCGGCGGCACCGCAGTCGAAACGGTACGACTCACCGCATTCGGTGGTGACGACCACGGGCCACAGCTCGGGGTCCGGTCCCTCGGTGAGCCAGTGGAACGCGTCCGCCTGTTCGGTGTTGGCCCATTCCAGCAGGCCGCCGCGCTCCGGATAGGTGCGGTACGGCTCATGCCTGCCGCCGTACCCCGCGGAGCGCTCCGCCCAGGTCACGATGTCGCTGCCGCGGTCCGGCGTCCCGGGCACGAGCAGGCCGAGCCATCCGTCCAGGTCACCGGGGCCGAAGAGTTCTGCGAGGCGTTTGTAGTCGGCGGGCAGCGCGGTGCCGAGCCGGGCCTCGACCGCCGGCCAGTCGACCGCCGGCCAGTCGGCCGACGGGCGGGCGGGCGAGGGTTCCCAGCCGCACAGGGCCACCACCCGGTCCGCCCAGCCGGCGTCCGGCGGCAGCGGATCCGCCGCCGGGTCGGCCCGTTCGGCGACGACCAGGACGGTGCGCGGACCGGCGTCCGGGTCCTCGGGCGGAACCGTGGCGACACCGACCCAGCGGTCCGCGTAAGGGCAGCCGCGCATCTCGGTCAGCCGCCCGCCGAAGGGCTCCAGCAGCGCGAGCCCGGTGCGTGCGGTGGCGGTCGCCGGATCGACGGGCCGCAGCCGCCCGAACCATCCGTCGACGGCGTCGAGGAGTTCCCCGGACGCCGGCTCCTCCGGCACGGGCAGACACACGTGTCCGGCGCCGTGGCCCGGCACCCGGCAGGTCAGGTCCGGGGCGCGCGACACGAAGTGGTGGAGCGCGGACAGCAGTTCGGTGTCGCTCATGGGGTCAGTGAAGCGCACCGTACTGACAGCGGCCGGGCACGGGTCAGTTCTCCCGGCACAGGAGCAGCAGCGCGCGGTCGTCGTTGACGTCCTTGGCGACCGCTTCGATGAGGTGCCAGGCCGCACCCCGGAAGCCGGAGGTGACATGACGGTCGGCCTCTCCGGTGAGGCGGTCGATGCCTTCGCTGATGTCCCGGTCCGAGGTCTCCACGAGGCCGTCGGTGAACAGCATCAGCACGTCGCCGGGGCCGAGCGTGCCCTTGACGGGGTGGAATTCCGCGGCGTCGTACACGCCGAGCAGCGGGCCCTCGGCGGACTGCTCCTTCCAGCGGCCCGTGCCCGCGTGCAGCTGGAGGGCGGGGAGGTGGCCCGCGGAGAACAGTTCGTAGTCGCCGGAGTCGAGGTCGAGGACCAGGTGGACGGAGGTGGCGAAGCCCTCGTCCCAGTCCTGGCGCAGCAGATAGCCGTTGGCGGCGGGGAGGAAGCCGTGCGGCGGCAGGGAGCCGAGGAGCCCTCCGAAGGCGCCGGACAGCAGCAGCGCCCGGGAGCCCGCGTCCATGCCCTTGCCGGACACGTCGGTGAGGACGACTTCGAGGGTGCGGCCGCCGTTGGTGCGGGCCGCGACGACGAAGTCGCCGGAGAAGGACTGGCCGCCGGCCGGGCGCAGGGCCATCTCGTGGTGCCAGGCGCGGGGCAGCCGGGGCAGGGCGCTCTGGACCCGGATGCGTTCGCGGAGGTCGAAGAGCATGGTGCCGCCGCGTCTCCAGGGCACGCCGACCCGGGCGCGGAACTGGGCGATGAGCAGGCCGAAGAATCCGCAGGCCGCGACGACCAGCACGGTGCCGGGGGTGACCGGTGCGGGCCCCTGGGCGTACTGGCCGAGCTGGACGGATTCGACGATGAGGGCGACGGCCGAGGCGGCGTAGAGGCCGAGCAGGCTGGCGGGCCGCAGCAGGAGCCCGCCCGCGACGATCGGCAGGACGAGCGCGGTGGGCGAGCACCAGGTGGGCACGGCTATGGTGCCCGCGGCGATGGCGGGGACGGTGAGCAGCAGACCGGCGAAGGCCGCCCAGTCGGAGCCGTCGCCGCGGAAGTAGTCGACACCGGATCTGCGCAGCGCGATCCGGGCCCGGTGCCAGGTCCTGCGCATCCGGGCCGGGAACGAGTCCGCTCGTGCACCCATGGCCATTGGCATGGACCCTATCCAGCCGCCGTACCGCCGCGCAGGCGACCCCTTTGACATTGCGGCGGAAATGGGATCAGCCTGATGGACGGCCTCTCATGTGCGGGGCGGAGCGTGAACGGAGCGGGGGTGTCCGCACGCCCCGGAGGGCCGGCGGAGAGCTCACCGGAGGGCACGTCAGCACTGCTGGCAGCCGGGGCACCAGAAGAGGTTGCGGGCGGCGAGATCGGCGGTGCGGATCTCGCCGCCACAGATGTGGCAGGGCATGGCGGCCCGGCGGTACACGTAGACCTCTCCGCCGTGGTCGTCGACGCGCGGCGGGCGGCCCATGGCCTCGGGGGTGTGCTCGGGGCGGACGGTGTCGATGCGGTTGTTCCGGACGCCCTCGCGCATGAGGGCGACGAGGTCGGCCCATATCGCGTGCCATTCGGCCTCGGTGAGGTCCTTGCCGGCCCGGTACGGGTCGATGCCGTGCCGGAAGAGCACCTCGGCGCGGTAGACGTTGCCCACCCCCGCGATGATCTTCTGGTCCATGAGCAGCGCGGCGATGGTGGTGCGGCTGCGGGAGACGCGGCGCCAGGCGCGGTCCGGGTCGTCGCCCGGGCGCAGCGGGTCGGCACCGAGCCGCTCGTGCACGGCCTGCTTCTCCGGGTCGGTGATGAGCGCGCACGTGGTGGGTCCGCGCAGGTCGACGTGGGCGGCGGTGCCGGTGAGGCGGAGCCGGACGGTGTCGCCGGCGGGTGGGGCGGGGGCGTCGCCGAAGTCGACCTTGCCGAAGAGGCCGAGGTGGATGTGGACCCAGCCGGTGGCGCCGAAGCCGAGGAAGAGGTGCTTGCCGTGCGCCTCGGCGGCGGTCATGACCCGGCCGTCGACCAGGGCCGCGCCGTCGGAGAACTTGCCCTGCGGGCTGGCGGCCCGTATCGGACGGTCGCCGAAGCGCTCCCAGTGGTCCTGGGCCAGCCGGTGAATGGTGTGCCCCTCCGGCACGGTGCTCTCCTCGATGGCACGGCGGTGCCGCTGGGCGGGGCCGGCGGTACCGGGGTGCAGTTCCGGTGACGGAGACGTCGGTCCGGGACGGGGACGTCGGCCTTGGGTCACATCGGCCTGGTGACGGGACGCCGGCTTCGCGTGACGTCACGCCTGGCGCGATGTCGGCCCGTCGGGGACGTCGGCCCGTCCGGGAGCGTCAGTCCTGAGTGGACGTCGGCCCCTCACGGACATCAGCCCCGCGAGGGCTTCGGTCCTTCGCGGACGTCAACCCCTCACGGACATCAGCCCCTCGCGACATCAGCCCTTCGGGGGACGTCGGTCCTTCGCCGACATCAGCCCTTCGGGGGACGTCAGTCCTGCTGCGGGTGGTGGGCCGGGATCGCGGGCATGACGCCCTCGGTCTCGTAGGCGGACAGCATGTCGATGCGGCGGGTATGGCGCTCGTCACCGGAGTACGGGGTCTTCAGGAAGACCTCGGCGAAGGTGGTCGCCTCGTCGGTGGTGTGCATACGGGCGCCGATCGCGACCACGTTGGCGTTGTTGTGCTCACGACCGAGCGCGGCGGTCTGGACGCTCCAGGCCAGTGCGGCGCGGACGCCCTTGACCTTGTTCGCGGCGATCTGCTCGCCGTTGCCGGAGCCGCCGATCACGATGCCGAGGCTGTCCGGGTCCGCGGCCGTCCGCTCGGCGGCGCGGAGGCAGAACGGCGGGTAGTCGTCCTGGGCGTCGTAGATGTGGGGACCGCAGTCGACCGGTTCGTGGCCGTGGGCCGTGAGCCACTCGACGAGGTGGTTCTTGAGTTCGAAGCCCGCGTGGTCGGAGCCGAGGTAGACGCGCATGGTTCCGAGTGTGGCATGCGAGGCAGGCGCCCACCCGGCCGGGGCCGGGCCCGCACCCCCGACGTGTGCAAGATCGTCACACAGGTAATGTCCGTGACAAACGTAACGAATAGGAATCAGCCGTTCCATACTCGGGCGTACTGGGCTTCAATGCCGACGTTCGTAACCCGAACGCTACCAAGACACAAGGATTGGTCCATGACGTCGCACCCGACCCTCACAATGGAAGGCGGTCAGACCGGCGACCCCGGGCAGCCGCACTCCACCGACGGTCTCCAGGCCGGTCTCAAGAACCGTCACCTCTCCATGATCGCCATCGGCGGCGTCATCGGCGCCGGCCTCTTCGTCGGCTCCTCCGGCGGCATCGCCGCCGCCGGCCCCGCCATCCTCCTGTCGTACCTGCTCGTCGGAGCACTCGTCGTCTTCGTGATGCGGATGCTCGGCGAGATGGCGGCCGCCAGCCCGAACTCGGGATCGTTCTCCGCGTACGCCGACCGCGCGCTCGGCCGCTGGGCGGGCTTCTCGATCGGCTGGCTCTACTGGTTCTTCTGGGTCGTCGTGCTGGCCGTCGAGGCCACGGCCGGTGCGGTGATCCTGGAGGGCTGGATACCGGCCGTCCCGCAGTGGGCCTGGGCACTGATCGTGATGGTCGTCCTGACCGCCACCAACCTCGCCTCGGTCTCCTCCTACGGCGAGTTCGAGTTCTGGTTCGCCGGCATCAAGGTCGTCGCCATCGGCGCGTTCGTCGTGATCGGCCTGCTGGCCGTGTTCGGCGTCCTGCCGGGCTCCGACAACCCGGGCGCGGGCTTCGCGCACCTGACCGACGCCGGCGGTTTCCTGCCGAACGGCGCGGGCGCCATCCTGACCGGTGTGCTGATGGTCGTCTTCTCCTTCATGGGCAGCGAGATCGTCACTCTGGCCGCCGGTGAGTCCGAGGACCCGCGGCGCGCGGTCACCAAGGCCACCAACAGCGTGATCTGGCGGATCGCGGTCTTCTACCTGGGTTCGATCTTCGTGGTCCTGACCCTGCTGCCGTGGAACGACAAGGCGATCGTCGAGAAGGGCTCGTACGTCGCGGCCCTCGACTCCATCGGTATCCCGCACGCCGGCCAGATCATGAACGTCATCGTCCTCACCGCCGTGCTGTCCTGCCTGAACTCGGGTCTCTACACCGCCTCCCGCATGGCGTTCTCGCTGGGCGAGCGCGGTGACGCGCCGAAGGCCTTCGCCAAGGTCAACGCCAAGGGCGTGCCGACCACGGCCATCCTCGCCTCGGTGGTCTTCGGCTTCGTCGCCGTCTACTTCAACTACGCGTTCAAGGACACGGTCTTCCTGTTCCTGCTGAACTCCTCCGGTGCGGTCGCGCTGTTCGTCTGGCTGGTGATCTGCTTCACCCAGCTGCGGATGCGCGGGATCCTGCTGCGCGAGGCCCCGGAGAAGCTGACCGTGAAGATGTGGCTCTTCCCGTACCTGACGTGGGCGACCGCCGCGCTGATCGGGTTCGTGCTGGTCTACATGCTGTTCGACGACGCCAACCGCGAGGTCGTGCTGCTGTCGGTGCTGGTCGCCGCGATCGTGGTGAGCATCGGCGTGGTCCTCGACCGCAAGCGGAAGAGCGCCCCCGTCGAGGCCCCCGCGGCCGCCGACGCCGAGCCGGCCGCCGTCGAGGCCTGACCGACTCCCTGACACACCGCAGCCCCGGTCCGCTCTGCGCGGACCGGGGCTGCGGGCGTCTGCAGGAAGCCGGGCGGGGATCCGTACGACGTACCTACGGGCCGCCGGGCGGTTCCGTACGACGGGTGGGCACGCCCGGTACGGCCGGTGGGCACGCCCGTGCCGCCGAGTCCGCCCGTACGGGCGGGCTGGTCAGCCGCGGCGGCCGACCAGCTTCCAGGCGGCCGGCAGGACGCCCATGGCGAGCGCGGCCTTGAGGGCGTCGCCGATCAGGAATGGCGTGAGGCCCGCGGCGACCGCCTGGCCGAAGGACATGCCGGTGGCGAGCGCCAGGTACGGGACGCCGACCGCGTAGATGACCGCGGAGCCGAGGACCATCGAGCCCGCGGTGCGGAGCGCCGAGCGGTCGGCGCCGCGGCGGGCCAGCTCGCCCACGACGCCGGCGGCGAGGACCATGCCGAGGATGTAGCCGAACGACGGCATGCCGTAGCCCGAGGTGCCCTGCGCGAACCACGGCACACCGGCCATGCCGGCCACCGCGTAGAGCGCCAGGGCGAGCAGACCGCGGCGGGTGCCGAGCGCGGTGCCGACCAGGAGGGCGGCGAAGGTCTGGCCGGTCACCGGGACCGGGGAGCCGGGGACCGGCACGGAGATCTGGGCCGCGATGCCGGTGAGTGCGGCTCCGCCGACGACGAGGGCGACGTCGCGGACTCGGGACGCCGGAATCAGGTCGGCGAGGACGACTCCGGGACGGGCGGAAACGGCGGCGGTGCTCATCGGTGACTCCACGGGTGAGGTCTGTGCGGGACACCGCGACGCTAGTGGAGCGCGCTGCCGGTGATCACCGTTTGCCGCCGACAAAGGGGGTGCTCAGAGATTGGTGAACTCTTCACAAAGTCCGGCGTTCACACCTGTGATGGCGTGATGCTCGTCACTGCACCTGAAGCGCCCTCGTCCGGTTTTTGCAGTAAGCCTCCCTGTCCGGCGACACTGTGGGGTCTCCATAAACCGACGCGAGAGCCATGGCACCATGCACGACCCCCTGGCCGATCAGGCCGAGCCCCTCTCCCCTGCTCTGAAGCAGCGGCATCTGACCATGCTCGGCCTGGGCGGGGTGATCGGCGCCGGGCTGTTCGTCGGCTCGGGCGCGGGCATCTCCGTCGCGGGCCCGGGGATCGTGCTCTCGTATCTGATCGCGGGCGCGCTCGCGATGCTGGTGATGCGGATGCTGGGCGAGATGTCAGCCGCGATGCCCGCGTCCGGGTCGTTCTCGGTGCACGCGGAGCGGGCGCTGGGCCGCTGGGCCGGCTTCAGCGTGGGCTGGCTGTACTGGTTCCTGCTGGTCGTGGTGCTGGCGGTGGAGGCGACGGGCGCCGCGGGAATCGCCCACGGCTGGGCGCCGTCGGTGCCGCAGTGGGCCTGGGTGCTGGTCTTCATGGTGGTGTTCACGACCGTCAATCTCGCCGCGGTACGGAACTTCGGCGAGTTCGAGTTCTGGTTCGCCGCGCTGAAGGTCGGCGCGATCGTGCTGTTCCTGGCGCTCGGCCTGCTGGCGGTCTTCGGCCTTCTCCCGGACACGGATCCGGTGGGCCTCGCCAATCTCACCGGTCAGGGCGGCTTCCTCCCCAACGGCTGGGCGGGGGTGATCTCGGGTGTGCTCGCCGTGGTGTTCGCGTTCGGCGGCCTGGAGGTCGTCACGATCGCGGCCGCGGAGACCGAGGACCCCGCGCGCAACATGGCCCGGGCCGTGCGCAGCACGGTGTGGCGCATCCTGTTCTTCTACGTCGGTTCGATGCTGGTCATCGTGACCCTGCTGCCGTGGACGGCGATGCAGCCGGGGCTGAGCCCGTACGTGGCGGTGCTGGACTCGATCGGGATCCCCGCCGCCGGGCAGATCATGAACATCGTGGTGTTCGTCGCGCTGCTCTCCGCGCTGAACGCGAACCTCTACGGGGCGTCACGGATGGTGTTCTCACTGGCGGAGCGCGGTGAGGCGCCGCGGGGCCTGCTGACGGTGTCGCGCGGCGGGGTGCCGCGCCGGGCGGTGCTGGCCTCGGTGGCGTTCGGGTTCGTGTCGGTGCTTCTCAACCTGAAGTGGCCCGACACGGTGTTCCTCTACATGCTCAACGCCGTGGGCGCGGTGCTGCTGTTCGTCTGGGCCCTGATCGCCGTGTCCCAACTGCGGCTGCGCCGCAGGTTCGAGGTGGAGGCGCCGGACCGGCTGACGCTCAGGATGTGGGGGTTCCCGTGGCTGACCTGGGTGACGCTGGCCGCGATGGCCGGCGTGCTGGTGCTGATGCTGACCGACGAGGCCGCCCGGCCGCAGGTGCTGTGGTCAACGGCCGCCACCGCGGCGGTACTTGCAATGGCAGGACTGCGGGAACTCCGCGCGCGGCGTAGGTGAATCCGTACGGGCGGTAGTTTTACCGTCCGAATTCCGGTCAAGGGTTCCCGCTGAGCGGTTGATCGCCCAGACTGTGGACTTTGCTTTGCCAAATCGTCTCACGCACCGAACAAGGGACGCCCATGACCCGGACCCCCGCGCCGGTCGAGCCGCAACTCGGCTCCACCGCACCCGAGGACTCGTCGGCCGGCGGATCGCCGCTGACGCACGGCCTCAAGCAGCGCCACCTTTCGATGATCGCCCTCGGCGGTGTCATCGGTGCCGGCCTCTTCGTCGGATCGAGAGCGGGCATCGCCGCGGCCGGCCCGTCGATCGTCCTCGCGTACGTCGTCTCCGGCCTGTTGGTCATGCTGGTGATGCGCATGCTGGGCGAGATGTCGGCGGCGTACCCCTCGTCGGGCTCGTTCTCGGCGCACGCCGAGCGGGCGTTCGGCCCCTGGGCGGGATTCGCGGCCGGCTGGTCGTTCTGGGTGCTGCTGACCACGGCTGTCGGACTGGAGGGCATCGGCGCCGCCGAAATCGTCCACGGCTGGGTGCCCGGCGTCCCCCAATGGGTCTGGGTGGCCCTGTTCATGGCGGTGTTCTGCCTCACGAACCTCGCGGCCGTGAAGAACTTCGGCGAGTTCGAGTTCTGGTTCGCCGCGCTCAAGGTCGGTGCCATCACCCTCTTCCTTGGCCTCGGCGTGCTGGCGATCCTCGGCGTCCTGCCCGGCACCGACTCGCCCGGTACGGCCAACCTCACCGGCAGCGGCGGGTTCCTGCCGAACGGCACCGAGGGCCTGGTGATCGGTCTGCTGGCCTCGGTCTTCGCCTACGGCGGCATGGAGACCGTCACCATCGCCGCGGCCGAGTCCGAGAATCCGGTGCAGGGCGTGGTGAAGGCCGTCCGTACGGCGATGTGGCGCATCGCGCTGTTCTACATCGGTTCGATGGCCGTCATCGTCACGCTCATCCCGTGGAACGACCCGTCGATCACCGAGAAGGGCCCGTACGTCGCGGCACTCGACCACCTCGGCATCCCCGGCGCCGGCCAGATCATGAACGTGGTCGTACTGGTCGCCCTGCTCTCGGCGATGAACGCCAACATCTACGGGTCGTCGCGTATCGCCTACTCGCTGGTCCAGCGCGGCCAGGGCCCGAAGGTCCTGGGCAAGGTGTCCGGCGGTGTGCCGCGGGGCGCCGTGCTCGCGTCCTGCGTGCTCGGCTTCGTCTGCGTGGGGCTCAGCTACTGGTCTCCGGACCTGGCCTTCAAGTGGCTGCTCAACATGATCGGCGGCGTCATCCTGATCGTCTGGATCTTCATCGCGGTCTCCCAGCTGGTGCTGCGGCGCCGTATCGAGCGCGAGGAGCCCCAGAGGCTGGCGGTGCGGATGTGGGCCTACCCGTTCCTGACCTGGGTCGCCCTGGCCGGCATGGCGGGAATCTTCTTCCTGATGGCCCGGCAGCCCGACACCCGAGACCAGCTGATGGCCACCGGCGCCATGACCGTCGTGCTGGCGGTGACCGGCTACATCATGCAGCGGGTGAGGCAGTCGCGGGAGTCCGCCTGACGCCACGGCTCGCACAGCCGAGAACAGGACACCGGAACCCCCGGGGCCGCCACGGCCCCGGGGGTTCCGCTTTCCCCGCCGTCCCGTCCGCGGTACCGGGCGCGGCCGCGGCCCCGTGTATGCGTGATCGACTCCGGCCTGTTGCTGATAGCCTGCACTTGCGTATTATTTGCAATAAGCGGCACCGGAGGGACCGGACCCCATGGCCATGTACACGCTTCCTGAACTTCCGTACGACTACGCGGCGCTCGAACCCGTCATCAGCCCCGAGATCATCGAACTGCACCACGACAAGCACCACGCCGCGTACGTCAAGGGCGCCAACGACACCCTGGAACAGCTGGAGGAGGCACGGGACAAGGAGGCCTGGGGGTCGATCAACGGTCTGCAGAAGAACCTGGCCTTCCACCTCTCCGGCCACATCCTGCACAGCATCTACTGGCACAACATGTCCGGTGACGGCGGCGGCGAGCCGCTGGACGAGGACGGCGTCGGCGAGCTCGCGGACGCCATCGCCGAGTCGTTCGGCTCCTTCGCCAAGTTCAGGACCCAGCTGTCCAAGGCCGCAGCCACCACCCAGGGGTCCGGCTGGGGCGTGCTCGCATACGAGCCGGTCACCGGCCGGCTGATCGTCGAGCAGGTCTACGACCATCAGGGGAACGTCGGCCAGGGCTCCACCCCGATCCTGGTCTTCGATGCCTGGGAGCACGCCTTCTACCTCCAGTACAAGAACCAGAAGGTGGACTTCATCGAAGCGATGTGGCGGGTCGTCGACTGGCAGGACGTGGCCAAGCGCTACGCCGCCGCAAAGGAGCGCGGCGACAGTCTGCTGCTCGCCCCGTGACGCCGCGGCGTGGTGATGCCGCGCCACCGTGACGCACGCCGCGCGGCGGGCACCGGGTCGTCCTGCTCGTGATCGTCTTCTCAGCCTTCATCGAGCGGGCGGATGGAAGAAGGACCCCCGCGAGGACGTGTCTCGCGGGGGTCCTTCGTCGTCGGTCTTCGCCGTCGGCCCTAGTCGAAGTCCGGGGCGGCGGTCCGGGTCCGCTTGATCTCGAAGAAGCCCGGCGTCGACGCGACCAGCAGCGTGCCGTCCCACAGCCGGGCCGCCGCCTCGCCCTTGGGCGCCGGGGTGACCACCGGGCCGAAGAACGCGACCCGGCCGCCGTCCTCGCCCGGGACCGCGATCACCGGGGTGCCGACGTCCTCACCGACCAGCTCGATGCCCTCGCGGTGCGAGGTGCGCAGCTCGGTGTCGTACTCGTCGGAACGGGCGAAGTCGATCAGGTCGGCGGGCAGGCCGACCTCCTCCAGGGCGCCGAGGATCGCCTCCTCGGTCGGGCCCATGCCCTGGTTGTGGAAACGGGTGCCGAGCGCGGTGTAGAGGGGACCGACGATCTCGTCGCCGAACTTCTCCTGGGCGGCGGTCACGACACGGACCGGGCCCCAGGCCGTGGCGAGCAGCTCGCGGTAGCTCTCGGGGAGCTGATCGAGTTTGTTCTCGTTGAGGACGGCGAGGCTCATGACATGCCACCGCACCTCCACCGGACGGACCTTCTCCACTTCGAGCATCCAGCGGGACGTCATCCACGCCCAGGGGCACAGCGGGTCGAACCAGAAATCGGCGGTGGTCTTGCCGGTCTCGGACATGTCTCTCCTTATGGGATACCTCGAACACGACGCCGAAGGCAGCTTCCGGTACCAACACGGGCGGAGCGCCGTGGCATTCCCGTGTCCTGCCCCCGCTGAGGTCCGAATGCCGGATGTCCCCGGTCAGTGCCACATGGCAGGATCACTGCTGTCCGCCCCCGCCACGAAGGAGTGTGCCTGTGCCCGGTGAGAATCTGTCCCGCGACGAAGCCCGGGAGCGGGCCGACCTGCTCTCCGTCGACGGATACGAGGTGTCCCTCGACGTGCGCTCCGCCGTCGGCGACGCCCCCGAGGGGCAGCCGCGCACGTTCCGCTCGGTGACCACGATCCGGTTCCGCTGCGCGCGGCCCGGCGCCGCCGCCTTCGCGGACCTGGTGGCGCCCGCCGTGACGGCGGTCACCCTGAACGGACGGGCACTGGACCCCGCCGACGTGTTCGACGGGAGCCGGATCGCGCTGGAAGGCCTGGCCGAGGAGAACGTCCTGGTCGTGGACGCGCAGTGCGCGTACAGCCGGACCGGCGAGGGTCTGCACCGGTTCGAGGACCCCGAGGACGGCGAGGTCTACCTGTACACCCAGTACGAGCCGGCCGACGCCCGGCGGGTGTTCGCGAACTTCGAGCAGCCGGA
Organism: Streptomyces sp. NPDC030222; assembly: GCF_055573115.1. NCBI lineage: Bacteria > Bacillati > Actinomycetota > Actinomycetes > Kitasatosporales > Streptomycetaceae > Streptomyces > Streptomyces sp. NPDC030222. The sequence continues at coordinate 131,964 of NZ_JBVICA010000016.1, read as the reverse complement.
CCTCAAGGGCCGCTTCCGCTTCGAGGTGACGGCTCCCGAGGGCTGGACCGTGTGGAGCAACGGCGCCGAGGAGTCACGGGACGGCGGGGTGTGGCGGTTCGCGGAGACGGCGCCGATCTCCACGTACATCACCTGTGTCGTCGCGGGCCCCTACCACCACGTCACGGACACCTACCGCCGGACCTTCGACGACGGCACGGAGCTGGAGATCCCGCTCGGGGTGATGTGCCGCAAGGGACTCGCCAGGCACTTCGACGAGGACGACGTCTTCCTGGTCACCAAGCAGGGATTCGACTTCTTCCACGACCACTTCGACTACCCGTACCCGTTCGGCAAGTACGACCAGGCGTTCGTGCCCGAGTACAACCTGGGCGCGATGGAGAACCCGGGCATGGTCACCTTCCGCGAGGAGTACATCTTCCGCGGCAAGGTGACGCAGGCCGCCTACGAGCACCGGGCGAACGTGATCCTGCACGAGATGGCCCACATGTGGTTCGGCGACCTCGTGACCATGCAGTGGTGGGACGACCTGTGGCTGAAGGAGTCCTTCGCCGACTTCATGGGCTCGTTCTCGATGGTGGAGGCGACGCGCTTCACCGACGGATGGATCACCTTCGCCAACAACCGCAAGTCCTGGGCGTACCGCGCCGACCAGCTGCCGTCCACGCACCCGATCACGGCCGACATCCGTGACCTGGAGGACGCCAAGCTCAACTTCGACGGCATCACGTACGCCAAGGGCGCGTCGGTGCTGAAGCAGCTCGTGGCCTACGTCGGCCGGGACGCGTTCCTGGAAGGCGCCCGCCGGTACTTCAAGCGGCACGCGTACGGCAACACGCGGCTGGAGCACCTGCTGGAGGTGCTGGAGGAGGTCTCCGGACGCGACATGGCCTCCTGGTCGCGGGCCTGGCTGCAGACGGCCGGGGTCAACGCCCTGACGCCGGTGGTGACGTACGACGCGTCCGACCGGATCACCGAGCTCGCGGTCACCCAGGACGGCGACGAGCTGCGCCCGCACCGGGTGGCGGTGGGTCTCTACCGGTACGAGGCCGGGGCCCTGGTGCGCTACGCCCGGGCCGAGGCCGACGTCACCGGCGCCCGCACCGTCGTGGCCGAGCTCACCGGTGCCGAGCGGCCCGACCTCGTCCTGGTCAACGACGAGGACCTGACGTACTGCAAGATCCGCTTCGACGAGGGGTCGCTGGCCGCGCTGCGCGAACGGCTGGGCGAGATCTCCGATCCGCTGGCCCGCGCGCTGTGCTGGTCGGCGCTGTGGAACCTGACCCGCGACGGGCTCATGCCGGCCCGGGACTTCATCGGCCTGGTGCTGCGGTTCGCGGGACGCGAGACCGACATCGGCGTCCTCCAGATGCTGCACACCTGGACCCTGACGTCCCTGACCCACTACGTGACGCCCGCCGCGCGCGAGCAGACCGGCCGGGACCTCGCCCAGGGCGCGCTGCGGGAGCTGCGGCTCGCCGAGCCTGGCAGCGAGCACCAGCTGACCTGGGCACGGTTCTTCGCGGCGACCGCCTCGGCCGAGGCCGACCTGCAGCTGCTGTCCGGGCTGCTGGACGGCACCGCGAAGATCGACGGCCTGGACATGGACCAGGAACTGCGCTGGGAGTTCCTCACCCCGCTGGCCACGCACGGCGTGGCGGACGAATCGGTGCTGACTGCCGAACTGGCCCGGGACGACACGGCGTCCGGCAAGCGGCACCAGGTGCGCTGTCTCGCGGCACGGCCGTCGGCCGCGGTCAAGGCCCAGGCGTGGGGCGCGGTGGTGGAGTCCGACACGCTCTCCAACGCGCTCGTCGAGGCGACCATCGCGGGATTCGGCCGGCCGAGCCAGCGTGAAATCCTCGCGCCGTACGCCCCGAAGTACTTCGAGGCGATCGGACGGGTGTGGGCGGAACGGTCCATCCAGATCGCCATGAACGTGGTGCGCGGGCTGTTCCCCGCCCTTCAGGGCGACCGGGCGACGCTCGACGCGACGGACGCCTGGCTGTCCGCACACGAGGGGGCGGCGCCGGCGCTGCGCCGCCTGGTGCTGGAGGCGCGCGACGACCTCGCGCGGGCACTACGGGCACAGGAGTGCGACGAGGGCGCGGCCTGACGCCCCGGCGCGGCCGGCCGGGCCCGACTCCGGCCGGCCGCTCCGGCCGCCGCGCCCAGGACTCGGGCGCTGGACTCGGGCGCTGGACTCGGGCACTGGACCGAACGGGGAGGGTCTGATCGGCAGTCGAACGCGCGTACTTTAGTGCGAGGTTGTCCGCATTCGTCGACGAACGTGTAACAGCGGTTAAGGAGGGGGCCGCGGGCGGGAATCGCGGGGGCATGAACCACAACACCCCGCTCCCCCCCCTCCCGCTCAGCGCGCTCACCGACGTGCGCCGGCGCGTGCAGTCCGCGAACCAGCTGCGCGAACGCGGCGTCTCGGCCGCGCAGGCCGCCGCCCGGTGCCGGCCGGGCGGGCCGTGGCAGCTGCTGCTGCCGGGCGTGTACGTGCTGCACCAGGGGCCGCCGACCAGCGAGGAGCGACTGCACGCCGCGCTGCTGTACGCCGCGCGTCCGGCCGAGGCCACCGTCCGCGCGGTTCCCGCCCAGCCCGGTTCGGCCGGCAAGGGCGGCGAGGTCGCCGCACCGTACGGCGGTGTGATGATCACCGGCCCGGCCGCGCTCGCCCTCCACGGGTTCGTGTCCACTCCTCCGCTCCGGGCGCTCCCCCACATCGACGTCCTGATGCCGCGGGGGCGCCGGCTGCGCTCGGCCGGCTGTGCGCGGCTGATCCGGTCGCTCGAACTGCCGGCGCCGGAGCTGGTGACCGGGGTCCCGGTGGCGCCGGTGCCGCGTGCGGTCGCCGACACGGTCGCGGAGCTCTCGGACCCGGGCCTGGTGCGCCGGCTGCTGACCGAGGCGGTGCGCGTGGGCGACTGCGAACCGGCAGCGGTGATCAGGGAGTTGAGCCGGGCGCGACTGCTGTCACGGCCGCATGTGGTCGACGCGGTGGACGCGCTGCTGGCGGAGGGCCGGGCGGTCGCCGAGGGCCTGCTGTACACGATGGTGCGGAGCTACGGGCTGCCCGAACCGGTGTGGAACGTGGATCTGCGGATCGCCGGCGGCCCGCACGTCGGCGGGGTGGACGCGTACTGGCCCGAGCAGGGCGTCGCCCTCGAGCTGAACACCCGGGCGCCGCGCCGGGACGAGGACGCGCGGTGGTCGGAGGGCACCCGCAAGCGCGAGCTTCTGGAGCGGCTCGGCATCACCGTCGTCCATGTCACCCCGGGCAAGCTGCGCGACGCGATGGTGCAGCAGGCGGTCGTGGTCCGCACGGCCCTGATGGCCGTGACGGACCGCGCCCCGGCCCGCTCCGTGGTGGTCCTCCCCCGGTGAGGCCGGCCGGGGCGGGCCCCGGGCTTCGACGAGGGCCGGCGCCCGCGGCTACCAGAGGGGTCCGGTCGCACCGGGCAGGGCGGGGGTGCCGCCCAGCCGGTGGTTGATGCCCTTCCCCTTCAGGGCTCCGGCCGGCTTGGGGCAGAACTCCGCCTCGATGACCGCTCCGGAGTCGCCCGCCCAGTCCCCGTTGAAGTTGAAGGCCAGGGAGTGGCGGCCGTCGCGGGTGGTCACCGCCTGGGACGAGGAGCCATGGATGCCGCCTCCGTGGCCCCAGACCTCGGTGCCACAGGAGAGCGGGGCCTTCATGAGACCGAGGCCGTAGCCGTAGGGCGTTCCCTCGATCGGGACGGCAGTGGTCATCTTCCGGAGCTGTTCGCGGGGCAGCAGGTCGCCGCCCAGCAGGGCACGGTAGAAACGGCCCAGGTCAGCCGAGTCGGAGACCATCTCGCCGGCGGCCCAGGCGAGGGACGGGTTCAGCTCGGTGACGTCGCGGGGCTTCGCGGCGGGGTCGGCGGACAGTGTGGAGTAGGCGCGCCCGCTGGGGCGGGGCATCGTGGCGCGGGTGCCGGGCAGGCTGGTGGCGCGCAGCTTCAGGGGGCGCAGGATCCGGCGTTCGATCTCGCTGCCGTAGGGGCGGCCGGTGGCCTTCTCCACGATCATTCCGGCGAGAATGTAGTTGGTGTTGGAGTAGTGCCAGCTCGTGCCGGGTTCGAAGTACGGCCGGTGCTTCATGGCGAGGCCGACCAGCTGCCGGGGCTTCCAGGTGTCGTAGCGGTGCTCGAAGAAGCCCTCACCGAAGACCTTGGACATGAAGTCCTCGTCGTCCGTGTAGTTGTGGATGCCGCTGGTGTGGTTGAGGAGCTGCCCGACGGTGATGCGGCGGCCGTCGTGTCCATTGCCGCGGACCAGTCCCGGGAGCCATTCGTCGACAGTGTCGTCGAGGGAGAGCCGGCCTTCGGCCTCCAGCTGCAGGACGACCGTCGCCACGAAGGTCTTGGTGATGGACCCGACGCGGAACCGGTCCGGCGCTCTGCGCTCGCGCCCGGTCCGGAGGTCGGCGACGCCCGCGTCGCCCGTCCAGCGGCCGTGCCGGTCGTGCGCCACCGCGATCGCACCGGGCACTCCGTCGCGCACCGCGGCCTCCAGTGCCTGCCGGGTGCTGTGGTGTCCGCCATTCTGCGGGGTCGTCTCCCGGGCGGCGGCGGGGGTGACGAAGACGGTCGCGGTCACTGCGGCCGCGACCGCCGTGGCGACGAGGGCCGTGCCCACCGTGCGTACTGACATGAAGCATGCCTCCCTGTGTCCGACTGCGGTCGCCGGACATGACCCCTTCCGGTGCGGGGCGGTTGACAGGGATCACGACGGTTGGGCGTGTTTCAGCCGCTCCGCGCGACATTGCCGAGGGCCGGCCGGGCACGCCACAGGCCGATTCCCACGTCGACGAGCCCGGTCCGGGCGAGGGAGGGGACGGCGTCCAGGGGATGCCAGGCGGCGAGATCGGTGGAGCCGGCGATCTCGGGGCGCAGCTCACCGCCGGTGATACGGCCCTCGTAGACGATGCGCAGGCCGTGGAAGTCGGCGGCCGTGCCGAAGCGGCGCGGATAGGTACGGCGTATGGAGTCGAGGCCGAGGAGAGTGACCGGTTCCAGGTCGTACCCGGTCTCCTCGTGGACCTCACGGACGACCGTGTCCAGGGGGTCCTCGCCGTGGTCCATGCCGCCGCCGGGCAGGGTCCACCGTTTGGCACCGTCCCGGGCGACCCAGCGGGCCAGCAGGATCCGTCCGTCGCGTACGCAGACGGCGTAGGCCGCCACTCTCAACTCCTCGTTCATGAACCGAGGGTAGAGGTCACCACCCGTCCCCGGGTCACCCGCCCGGAACGAGGCGGACGGCCTTGGAAGATCGCGTTCCGTTCACCGTTGTGTCGCATTAACACCCGGAATATCCACCAGAGTTCACTGTTCGAGTGACGCAAATCACATTTCGATTTGGCCAACTTGCGCCAGGAAGCCTTCACTTACGTCAATGTGATCGGTCATCCGGCACCGAATACCGGACCGTCTCTTACACCAACAGGGATGCTGATGACCTTCACAACCCCCCGCGCCATACCCGGGGCGAGACGCGCGGCCCGCATCGCGGCCGCCGCGGGTCTGGTGGCCGCCATGGCCGCCGGCGGGACTGCTCCCGCATTCGCCGCGGAAGCCGACGACCCGGCGACCGCACCCGTCAAGTCCGCAGACGCGAAGCTCGGTTCCGCCGACGCGGACCTCCTCGCCGAGGCTCAGGCCAAGGGCGAGAAGACCGTCACGATGATGGTCGCCACCGCGCCCGGGGCCACCGAGCAGGTCGCCGCGCAACTCGACGCCGTCAAGGGCGCCTCCGTCGGCAAGACGTTCGACGAGCTCGGCTACGTCCGCGCCACCCTGCCGACCGCCAAGGCGGAGGCCGCGATCAAGGCGGCCACCAAGCTCTCCAGCGTCCACGGTATCGACCTCAAGCACGAGATCGAGCTGGACGACCCCACCCCGGCCGCCGACCGCACCAAGGGCGCGGCCACCACCCGGACCGCCGGCACGTACCCGGGGCCGGACAAGCGCACGCCCGCCAAGAACCCGTACAACCCGTCCTTCGAGACCGGTGCGGTGGAGTTCGTCCAGGACCACCCGAAGTACGACGGCCGCGGCGTGACCATCGGCATCATGGACTCCGGCGTCGACCTGGGACACCCGGCGCTGCAGAAGACCACCACCGGCGAGCGCAAGATCGTCGACTGGGTCACCGCCACCGACCCGATCACCGACAACGACGGCACCTGGCGCGCCCAGATCACGCCCGTCTCCGGCCCGGTGTTCTCCGCCTCCGGCGCCAGCTGGAAGGCCCCCGCCGGTTCCTACCAGTTCAGCCGCTTCACCGAGTCGATCACGGCCAACGGTGACATGAAGGGCGACGTCAACCGGGACGGCGACACCACCGACCGGTTCGGCCTGCTCTACGACGCCGCTGCCGGGACCGTCCGCGTCGACACCGACCAGAACAACGACTTCACCGACAACGAGCCGATGAAGCCGTACAAGGACGGCTTCCAGGTCGGCTACTTCGGCACGGACGACCCGGCGACCGAGGTCGCCGAGCGGATCCCGTTCGTGATCGAGATCCGCAAGGACGTCCCGATGGACCCGCTGGGCGGCGACTGGGTCGGCAAGAAGGCCGACTTCGTCAACGTCGGCATCATCGAGTCCGAGCACGGCACGCACGTCGCCGGCATCACCGCCGCGAACGGCCTGTTCGGCGGCAAGATGAACGGTGCCGCCCCCGGCGCCAAGCTCGTCTCCTCGCGCGCCTGCTCCTGGAGCGGCGGCTGCACCAACGTCGCGCTCACCGAAGGCATGGCCGACCTGGTCGTCAACCGCGGCGTGGACATCGTCAACATGTCCATCGGCGGCCTCCCGGCGCTGAACGACGGCAACAACGCCCGCGCCGAGCTCTACACCCGTCTCATCGACGAGTACGGCGTCCAGCTGGTCATCTCGGCCGGCAACTCGGGCCCCGGCACCAACACCATCGGCGACCCGTCGCTGGCCGACAAGGTGATCTCCGTCGGCGCGACCGTCTCCAAGGCAACCTGGGCCGCCAACTACGGCTCCGAGGTCTCCAAGAAGTACGCCATGTTCCCCTTCTCCTCGCGCGGGCCGCGTGAGGACGGCGGCTTCACCCCGGTGATCTCCGCTCCGGGCGCGGCCATCAACACCATCCAGACCTGGCTGCCCGGCGCGCCGGTGGCCGAGTCCGGCTACCAGCTGCCCGCCGGCTACGGCATGCTCCAGGGCACCTCGATGGCCTCACCGCAGGCCGCCGGTGCCGGCGCGCTGCTGCTGTCCGCCGCGAAGCAGAAGAAGATCGAGCTCACCCCGGCGAACCTGCGCACCGCGCTGACCAGCACCGCGAAGAAGATCAAGGGTGTCTCGGCGCACGAGCAGGGCGCCGGTCTGATGAACATCGTGGACGCGTGGAAGGCCATCAAGGACGGCGCCACCGCCCACCAGTACGCGGTGAAGGCGCCGGTCGACACCGCCCTCGACTTCGCGCTGAAGGAGCCGGGCTTCGGCACCGGTCTCTACGACCGCGAGGGCGGCCTCAAGGTCCGCCAGAGGAAGTCGTACGACATCACCATCACCCGGACCACCGGCCCGGACCGCCCGCTCCGCCACGAGCTGGACTGGAAGTACAACGACGGCACCTTCGACCTGCCGGGCTCCGGCTCCGTGGTGCTTCCGCTGAACAAGCCGGTCACCGTCAAGGTGGACGCCAAGGCCCGTACCGCGGGCGTGCACAGCGCCATCCTGGAGCTGGACGACGTCCGCACCGAGGGCGTGGACAAGCAGATCCTCACCACCGTGGTCGCCGCGCAGGAGCTGGCCAAGCCGGCCTACTCCTTCTCGACGTCCGGCTCGGTGCAGCGGAACAGCCACAAGTCGTACTTCGTGACCGTGCCCGAGGGCGCCAAGTCGCTGGAGGTCGCGCTCGGCGGACTGGCCGACAAGAGCCAGACCCGGTTCATCGCGATCCACCCGTACGGCACACCGGTCGACCCGACGTCGACGATCAACTGCTACCCGAACTACACCAACCCGGCCAACACCTGCCGCCCCGACCTGCGGTCGTACCCGAACCCGCAGCCCGGTGTCTGGGAGATCGAGGTCGAGTCCCGCCGCACGTCACCGCTGCTCGACAACCCGTACAAGCTGGACGTGTCGGTCCTCGGCGCGGCGTTCGACCCGGCCGTGAAGACCGTGCCCGAGGCCAAGGTCGGCACCCCGGCCAAGGTCGACTGGAAGGTCACCAACGGCTTCGCCGCCGTCGACGGCAAGCTCAAGGGCGGCTCGCTCGGCTCGGCGAAGGTGGCCCGTCCGGTCATCAAGGAGCAGGAGACGCACGAGAGCACCGTCACCGTCGGTGAGGGTGTCGAGCGCCTCGACGTCGCCATCGGCGGCGTCTCCGACACCGGCGCCGACCTGGACCTCGAGGTCTGGCTCGGCACCACCAGGGTCGGCTCGTCCGCGGACGGCGACTCCGACGAGGCCGTGAGCCTCGTCAAGCCGGCCGCCGGCACCTACACCGTCAAGGTCATCGGCTACGCGGTCCCCGCGGGCAGCACCGAGTACGACTACCGCGACGTGTTCTTCGCGCCGTCGCTCGGCAGCGTCAAGGTCGACGAGGCGCAGACCGTGAAGCTCGGCAACGGCGCGTCCGCACAGGTCGCCGCCGAGGTGCTGGTGGGCAGCGCGGCCCCCGAGGGCCGGCAGTTCTTCGGCGAGGTCCAGCTGGTGAACGGCCGCGGAACCGCGGCGGGCACCGGCAGCGTCGTGATCGAGAAGGTCACGCCGTAACGGCCTGAGTTCCTCCAGGGGCGGGCGTCCGGACCGGACGCCCGCCCTTCCCGTTCCCGGGCGTCCATGCCCCCGTCCCGCCCTTCGGACAATGGATTGGACAGAAAGGACCGGCATCCCCGCATGATGGGGAGGTACGCGCAGGTCGCCAGAGTCGTCAGGAGTCACCGTGAGGGTCGGAATCGTCGGAGCCACCGGTCAGGTCGGCACAGTCATGCGCAGCATCCTCGCCGAGCGGAAGTTCCCGGTCGACGAGCTGCGCCTGTTCGCCTCCGCGCGCTCCGCGGGCACGACCCTCGACTGGAACGGCACGGAGGTCACCGTCGAGGACGCGGCCACCGCCGACTACACCGGTCTGGACATCGTGCTCTTCTCGGCGGGCGGTGCCACCTCCAAGGCGCTGGCCGAAAAGGTCGCCTCCCAGGGCGCCGTGGTGATCGACAACTCCTCCGCCTGGCGCCGCGACCCCGAGGTCCCGCTGGTCGTCTCCGAGGTGAACCCGCACGCGGTCAAGGACCGCCCCAAGGGCATCATCGCCAACCCGAACTGCACCACCATGGCCGCGATGCCGGTGCTGAAGCCGCTCCACCTGGAGGCGGGCCTGGTCTCCATGGTCGCCACCACCTACCAGGCGGTGTCGGGCTCCGGCCTGGCCGGTGTCGCCGAGCTGCGCACCCAGGCGTGCGCGGTCGCCGAGCAGGCCGACCAGCTGGCCTACGACGGCGAGGCCGTCGAGTTCCCCGAGCCGGCCGTCTACAAGCGCCCCATCGCGTACAACGTCGTGCCGCTGGCCGGCAGCATCGTCGACGACGGCACCTTCGAGACCGACGAGGAGCAGAAGCTCCGCAACGAGTCCCGCAAGATCCTGGAGATCCCGGAGCTGAAGGTCTCCGGCACCTGCGTCCGCGTACCGGTCTTCTCCGGCCACTCCCTCCAGGTCAACGCCCGCTTCGAGCGCCCCATCGACGTGGAGCGCGCCTACGAGCTGCTGAAGGACGCCCCGGGCGTGGAGCTGTCCGAGATCCCGACCCCGCTCCAGGCGGCCGGGAAGGACGCCTCCTATGTGGGCCGCATCCGCGTCGACGAGACCGTCGACCACGGCCTCGCGCTGTTCCTCTCCAACGACAACCTGCGCAAGGGTGCGGCGCTGAACGCCGTACAGATCGCGGAGCTGGTCGCGGACGAGCTCAAGGGCTGAGCCAGGACCGGACGACCGGACGGAGGGTCTCCGCCCGGGCGCCGGCAGCACCGACGGCGGCCGTCCCCGGGGGACCGGGGGCGGCCGCCGTTCGCGTTCCCGCCCACGAGCAGGCGTACGGACGGACGGCGCGGGCCGAAGCGCCGGAAGGACGCTCCGGAAGTCCGCGCCACTGCCGGGAAACGACATCGCACCCGTACACCCCACATGGAAGGATGGCCGGAACGTCACCCATGACGTCACATCGAAGGAGATGACTGCGTGCCTGGCACGAATCTGACCCGCGAAGAGGCGCAGCAGCGGGCTCGCCTTCTCAGCGTGGACTCGTACGACATCGAGCTCGACCTGAGCGGCGCCCCGGAGGGAGGCGTCTACCGGTCCGTGACCACGGTGCGCTTCGAGTCCCGGGAGGCGGGGGCCGAGACCTTCATCGACCTGGTGGCGCCGGTCGTGCACGAGGTCGTACTGAACGGCGAGGCGCTGGACGCGGCCGCGCTGTTCCAGGACTCCCGGATCACCCTCCCCGGCCTGGCCGCCGGGACGAACGAACTGAAGGTCGTCGCGGACTGCGCGTACACCAACACGGGTGAAGGCCTGCACCGGTTCGTCGACCCGGTGGACCAGCAGACCTATCTGTACACGCAGTTCGAGGTGCCGGACGCCCGCCGGGTGTTCGCCTCGTTCGAGCAGCCCGACCTGAAGGCGACGTTCCGGTTCACCGTGACGGCTCCCCGGGGCTGGACGGTGATCTCGAACTCCCCGGCCCCCGAGCCGGTGGACAACGTCTGGCGCTTCGAGCCGACGCCGCGCATCTCCACGTACATCACGGCGCTGATCGTGGGCCCGTACCACGCGGTGCACAGCAGCTACGAGAAGGACGGCCGGACGGTGCCCCTGGGCATCTACTGCCGGCCCTCGCTCGCCGAGCACCTCGACTCGGACGCGATCTTCGAGGTCACCCGGCAGGGCTTCGAGTGGTTCGAGGAGCGCTTCGACCACCCGTACCCGTTCGCCAAGTACGACCAGCTGTTCGTGCCGGAGTTCAACGCCGGAGCGATGGAGAACGCGGGTGCGGTGACCATCCGCGACCAGTACGTGTTCCGCTCGAAGGTCACGGACGCGGCGTACGAGCGGCGGGCCGAGACCATCCTCCACGAGCTGGCCCACATGTGGTTCGGCGACCTCGTCACCATGGAGTGGTGGAACGACCTGTGGCTGAACGAGTCGTTCGCCACCTACACCTCGGTCGCCTGCCAGGCCCACCACCCGGAGACCCGGTGGCCGAACGCCTGGACGACCTTCGCGAACGCCGAGAAGACCTGGGCCTACCGGCAGGACCAGCTGCCGTCCACCCACCCGATCATGGCCGAGATCAACGATCTCGAGGACGTCATGGTCAACTTCGACGGCATCACCTACGCCAAGGGCGCGTCGGTGCTGAAGCAGCTCGTCGCCTACGTCGGCGTGGAGGAGTTCTTCACGGGCGTCCAGGCCTACTTCAAGGCCCACGCCTTCGGCAACACCCGGCTCTCCGACCTGCTGGGCGCGCTCGAGAAGACCTCGGGCCGCGACCTGAAGACCTGGTCGAAGAAGTGGCTGGAAACGGCCGGCATCAACGTCCTGCGTCCGGAGATCGCGACCGGCGAGGACGGCACGATCACCTCCTTCGCCGTGAAGCAGGAGGCGCCCGCGCTGCCCGCCGGCGCCAAGGGCGAGCCGACCCTGCGCCCGCACCGCATCGCGGTCGGCCTGTACGACCTCCGGGACGGCGAGCTGGTCCGCACCGAGCGGATCGAGCTGGACGTGGACGGCGAGCTGACCGCCGTACCGCAGCTCACCGGCCGGAGGCGTCCGGCGGTCGTGCTGCTCAATGACGACGACCTGTCGTACGCCAAGGTCCGGCTCGACGCCGAGTCGTTGAAGACCGTCACCGCGCACCTCGGCGACTTCACCGAGTCGCTGCCGCGCGCGCTGTGCTGGTCCTCCGCCTGGGACATGACCCGCGACGGCGAACTGGCCACCCGCGACTACCTGGCGCTGGTGCTGTCCGGAGTCGGCAAGGAGTCCGACATCGGCGTGGTGCAGTCTCTGCAGCGCCAGGCGAAGCTCGCCCTCGACGTGTACGCCGACCCGGCGTGGCGGCCGGCCGGCCTGAACACCTGGACCGAGGCGACGCTGGAGCACCTGCGCGCCGCGGAGCCGGGCAGCGACCACCAGCTGGCCTGGGCCCGGGCGTTCGCGGAGACGGCCCGCACCGACGCGCAGCTGGACCTGCTCGCGGCGCTGCTGGAGGGCACCGAGACCGTCGAGGGCCTGGTCGTGGACACCGAGCTGCGCTGGACGTTCGTGGAGCGGCTGGCGGCGACCGGCCGGTTCGGCGAGAAGGAGATCGCCGCGGAGCACGACCGGGACCGTACGGCCGCCGGCGAGCGGCACGCCGCGACCTCGCGGGCGTCCCGTCCGACCGCCGAGGCGAAGGCCGAGGCCTGGACGTCCGTCGTGGACTCCGACACCCTGCCGAACGCCGTCCAGGAAGCGGTCATCGCCGGCTTCGTGCAGGCCGACCAGCGCGACCTGATCGCGCCCTACGCCGAGAAGTTCTTCGCCTCGGCCAAGGGTGTCTGGGAAACGCGGTCGCACGAGATCGCCCAGCAGATCGTGACCGGCCTCTACCCGTCGCTGCAGGTCTCCCGGGCGACGCTGGACGCCACCGACGCCTGGCTGGAATCGGCCGATCCCAACCCGGCGCTGCGCCGGCTGGTCTCGGAGTCGCGCGCGGGCATCGAGCGCGCGCTCAAGGCCCAGGCTGCGGACGCGGCAGCCTCCTGACAAGGCAATATTCGCCAACTCACCTGACGTGCCCGCTCGTTGCCGCAACGAGCGGGCACGTTACGTTGGTGTCAAGTCGGTGACCCTCTGTCAATCTCCTTCACCCGGAAGCGTTAAGCTACGCGGTCGTCAACGCACGATCTTCTACTGATCTTTGTTTTGGGTGGTTTGAGGGTGCAGAGGGTTCGAGAGGGATCGTCGCCCGGTTCTCCGAAAACCGTGTCCGTCTGGTGGCTGCTCCCCGTTATCGTGATAGCGGCAGCCACGACGGTCTCGGCGCTCATGGTCTCCTCGGCAGCGCGCACCCCGGTGACCGTCACCGGCTGTCTCGCCGCTGTGGCCGTGGCCGTGGCCTGCGGGGAGAGCGCGCGACGCGGCCGGGTGATCGAGGAGCTGCGGCAGCGGATCGCGGCGCAGGGCGACGCGCTCGCACAGCAGGAGGCGGAGACCGTCCGGCTCGCCCAGCGCGTCCTGCCCGAGGTGGTGGAACGGCTCGGCCGAGGCGAGTTCCCCGAGGACGTGCTCGCGTCACTGGCCGAGTCCGCGGGCCGCCGGACCGGGCTCACTCCGGAGTTCACGGCCGCACACCAGGCGATGCTGTACTCGGTGGTCAACGCCGTGGCCGCCGAGGAGAATCTGCGCGAGTCCGCACAGCGCGCATTCGTGAACATCGCCCGCCGCGTGCAGGCGATCGTCCACCAACAGGCCCAGGAACTCCGCGAGATGGAGGACCGGCACGGCAACAGCCCGGAAGTCTTCGGCGACCTCCTGCGCCTCGACCACGGCACCGCCCTGATCGGCCGGCTCGCCGACTCGATCGCGGTACTGGGCGGGGCGCGGCCCGGGCGCCAGTGGAACAGGGCCGTGCCGCTCTACAGCGTGCTCCGCGGCGCCATGTCGCGGATCATCGACTACCAGCGCGTCGAACTGCACTCGGTGTCCGAGGTCGCGGTCATCGGCCCGGCCGTCGAGCCGCTGATCCACGCCCTGGCCGAACTCCTAGACAACGCCACCCGCTACTCGCCGCCGCAGACACGGGTGCATCTGACCGCCGTCGACGTGCAGTCGGGCATCGCCATCGAGATCGAGGACGGCGGCGTCAGTATGAGCGAGGAGGCCCGCAGGCGGGCCGAGCGCATGCTGCGCCAGGCACAGCAGGGCATCGACCTGAACGACCTCGGGGAGACGCCGCGGCTCGGCCTCGCGGTGGTCGGCCGGCTCTCCCAGGCGTACGAGTTCCAGGTGTCGCTGCGGTCCTCCGCGTACGGCGGTGTCCGGGCGGTGCTGATCGTGCCGCAGCAGCTGATCACCACCGCCGCGTCGGCGACGGGCCTGGCGCACGGTATCGGCACGGCCTCCGGGCCGAGGGCCGTCGCGGAGGCCCCGTCGGCCACCGGTGCGCCGCGCCCGGCGGCCGAGGCCCGTCCCGCGTACGCCGCCCAGCGCCCGCCGACCGGTCCGCAGCACTCCCGGACCGCCGACGAGGCCGCGCCCGGCGTCGTGGAGCGGACCCCGAACGGTCTGCCGCAGCGGCGCCGCAAGAACAGGGCGGCCGGCCCGTCGGAACCGGCCGGGGCCAGCGCCCCGGCGGCGGGCGACGCACCCGCCACGGAGACGGCCCCGGGTGCGCACGGCGCAGCCGACCGGACCCAGCAGGTACAGCCCGGCATGTGGCTGGCCGCCTTCCAGAGCGGCCTGTCCGGTGACGGCCCGCACGCCGGCCGGACCGGTGATTCCAGCGACGCCGACGAGGCGTCGGCGAGCAAGGGGAACAACGCATGATTCAGCAGCGGGCCAACATGGACTGGATGCTCAAGGACCTCGCGGAGAGTGTGCCGCAGACCAGGCACGTCGTGGTCCTCTCGGCGGACGGCCTGCGGATGGCCCAGTACGGGGCGGACACCGACACCGCCGACCGGCTGGCCGCCGCCTGCGCCGGACTCCAGAGCCTGGCGGGCGCCGTCGCACAGGAACTCCCGCACGGTGACGGGCGGATGCGGCTCGTCGTGATCGAGATGAACGGCGGGTTCTTCTACCTGATGGCTGCGGGCGCCGGCGCGTATCTCGCGGTGCTCGCCGGCGAGGGCGTGGACGCCGGTCTCATGGGCCAGCGGATGCGGGACCTGGTGGCCCGGATCGGTGAGCACCTGAGCAGCCCGCCCCGGCACGACGACGGGCAGTCCGCGTGACGGATCCGGGCTGGGACGAGGGGACACCAGAACGGCTCTATGTGATCACGGGCGGCCGCAGCGGGTCGTCCGAACACGATCGGCGAGGCGCCGCGCTCGACCTGGTCACGCTGATCGTGGCCAGGTCGGCGCCCAGACCCGGGATGCCGCCGGAGCACGAGGCGATCATCCGGCTCTGTCAGGCGCCGCTGTCCGTGGCCGAGATCTCGGCGTATCTGCGTCTGCCGGTGAGCGTGGTGACCGTGCTGCTCGGTGACCTGCTGGCGGAGCAGCGGGTGATGGCCCGCGCGCCCGTCCCGAAGGCCCAACTTCCCGACCCCGCATTGATTGAGGCAGTGATCCATGGACTTCAGAAGCTCTGAGCTTCCCCAGGCCGGCGCCGGGGGGTTCTCCCCTGCGGGGCCGCGTACCGAGGACGTGCTGCCGGATTCGGCGGCCACGGCGGTGAAGGTCGTCGTCGTGGGCGGCTTCGGGGTCGGCAAGACGACCCTGGTCGGCTCGGTGAGCGAGATCAGGCCGCTCACGACAGAGGAGACGATGACGCAGGCCGGCGTCGGCGTCGACGACACGGCGGGCGTCGAGCGCAAGACGCACACGACCGTGGCGATGGACTTCGGCCGGATCAGCATCAACCACGAACTGGTGCTGTACCTGTTCGGCACTCCGGGCCAGGAGCGGTTCTGGTTCCTGTGGCGAGGCCTCTTCGAGGGTGCGCTGGGCGCCGTGGTCCTGGTCGACACGCGGAGGCTGGAGGTCAGCTTCGACGTCCTGGGCCGCCTGGAGGAGCGCGGCGTGCCGTTCGTCGTCGCCGTCAATTCGTTCCCGGAGGCGCCGGAGTACCCCGTGGAGGAACTGCGCGGAGCCCTCGACCTGCCGCAGGACGTGCCGATCGTCTCCTGTGACGCCCGGCACCGCGAGTCGAGCCGCGACGTGCTGATGACGCTGATGCGTTACCTGCAGTACCTCGCGGCCAAGCACGCCGGCTGAGAGGGGCGCGCCGCGCACACGGGCCGAGGCGCCCGGGCCGGGCGCGCCCTCCGAACCGCCCGGGTGCGGGGCGGCGATGGCCGGGGAACCCTGCGTACGGGCCTCCCTGGGCCGTTCCCCGGGCGCGGCACCCGTGCAGCGGCGACGGTGCACACCGAGGACGGGCCGCGCACCCCCGCGACGACCGAGGCACCCGACGTGGCCCGCGCACCGGACACGGCCCGTGCGCCCACGTGCCCACCGCACCGGACGCATCCCACACGCCCCGCGACGGCCTACGCAGCGGCCCTGTCCCGTGCTTCGGCTCCGGCCGTCCCGGCAGCCGCCTCCGCAGCCGTCCCGCGGAGCGCGTCGAGCGTCCGGGAGACCGCCCGCCCTCCTCGGCACCCCGGGGATCGCGGCCCTCACATGGCGGCGCGGCCGACCGGCCCCCGAGCCCGCGCACGACAACTCCCGGACGGGGCTCCGCCGCGGGCCATGCCGGGCCGGACCGGTCGGCTGCTGCGACCCTGCGGACGGCGTCGGCGCCAAGAGCGCCTCCGCGGTCACGGGCAGCGTGCCTCGGTCCCTCGGCGTGCGCAGCACCGCGGGCTTCCGTACGTCCCACCGCTCTCCCTCGGGCCGTACCGGCAGCGTACGGGGAGGACGCCTTCCGGTCGGGGCGGCGGGAGCCGCGAAGCAAGCGCACGGAGCCGCCACGCGAAGGGCACGCGCCCGGCGTTCGTATGACTCCGCTCAAGCGCCGTCCCGGGCGGGACGAAAAGGCCTGTGATCACTTTTTCCACCCGTCCGAGTTCCCACCGCCCCGATCGGAGTCCCTATGCAGCTGTTCGCCCGATGCACCGCCGCCGCACTGCTGCTCACCTCGCTGCTCGCGGGGTCCGCCGTCGGCGCAGCGGCCGACGACGACAGGTCCCCCGGCACGCCGCCGGCGGCCACCGGATCCCCGGCTCCGCTGCACCGCTCGGCCGGCGCCCTGCCCGGCCGCTACATCGTGACGCTGGAACCGGATTACGAACCGTCGTCCGTCGTCGGGCAGTTCGGGCTGCGGCCGAACTTCGTCTACGGGAACGCCCTGCGCGGCTTCGCGGCGCAGCTCAGCCCCGCGCAGTTGACCGCGATCCGGTACTTCCCGGGGGTGGCGTCCGTCGAGGAGGACGCCGAGGTGACCGCGTCGGCGGCGCCGCCGGGGAGCTGGGGCCTGGACCGGATCGACCAGCGCAAGCTGCCGCTGGACAACGGGTTCACGACGAAGGGAGCAGGCCGGGGCACCAACGTCTACGTCGTCGACACGGGCATCGACTACACGCATGGCGAGTTCGGCGGGCGTGCCAGGTTCGGCTACGACGGAGTCGGCGACGGCCGGCAGGGCAAGGACTGCGAGGGCCACGGCACGCATGTGGCGGGCACGGCCGCCGGGGCGACGTACGGCGTGGCGCGGGAAGCGTCCCTGGTGAGCGTCCGCGTCCTCGGGTGCGACGGCGTGGGAACCACCTCGGGGGTCATCGCGGGCTTCGACTGGGTCGCGGCGAACGCCAAGCAGCCGGCCGTGATGAACGCCTCGCTCGGCGGGTCGTACTCGCCGGGTGTGAACCAGGCCGTCGACGCGGTCGCCGCGCGCGGGGTGCTGCCGGTCGTCGCGGCAGGCAACAGCGGCGAGGACGCCTGCGAGTTCTCGCCGGCGAGCGCCGGGAACGCGTTCGCGGTCGGCGCCTCGGACAAGCAGGACGTCGAGACCGACTTCAGCAACTACGGCTCGTGCCTGTCGATGCTCGCTCCGGGCACCGACATCGTGTCGGCCCGGCTGGGCGGCGGAGGCGTCGCCCTGAGCGGCACCTCGATGGCCGCCCCGCACGTCACGGGTGTGGCGGCGCTGTACAGGGCGGCGAATCCCACGGCCGGCGCGTCGGCCGTCCGCTCGTGGCTGATCTCCCAGTCCACCCAGGACGCCCTGACGGTGACCGGGGACACACCCGGTCGGCTGTTGTTCACGGGCGGCCTCTGACCACGTGCCGGCGGCCGGGGGCCCGTCGTGGCCCGGCCGGGGCGGGCGGCCCGCGACGCGGACCGTGCCGAGGACGGCCCGCCGACCCGCCGACGACGAGCCGCCGAGGGCTGAAAAAGGGTGTCCCCGGGCGCGCTCACGCACCCGGGGACACCCAGGAAAACCGCCGGGGACTCAGGCCTTGCGGGGCCTGTCGGACTTGTCCAGCACCATGACCAGGCCGGCGATCACGACGAACAGCGCGATCGGAAGCACCACGAACAGCCCGAGCGTCTCCGCCAGGCTCAGCGTCTGGCCCGGGTCGTCACCGTCGTCACGGGTCAGCGCGAGCGCGGGAGACGACATCAGCAGCATCATGAGCGTCGTACCGGCCGCGAGGGCGCCGGCGCGCAGGGCGTTCTTCTTGTCCACGGTGCAAACGTAGCGAACGGCTATCGGGACCGCGCGCCCGGGGGTGCCGTACGGGGCCTCCCGCAGGTCCGCGGCTCCCGGAACACGTCCATCAGCGCATGCAGCCGGGCCGCCCCGGCCAGCTCCTCCAGGGCCACCGGCCGGCCGCCGACGTCGGCCACGGGCAGCCGCCAGTTCGGATACTGGTCCCAGGTCCCCGGCAGGTTCTGCGGTCGGCGGTCGCCCAGGGCGTCCGGCAGCCACACGCCGATCATCCGGGCCGGAGTGCGCCGCAGGAACCGGTACACGGCACGCACCGCCCCCTCCTCGTCTCCGGGTCCCTCCGGGAGCAGCCCCTCGCGGGCCAGCAACCGCAGCCAGTCCGTGACCTCCACCGCGTCCTCGGCCGCCTCCTGTTCCAGCGGGCGGGTGAGCAGCCCCAGCCGGTGCCGCAGCCCGACGTGCTCCCCGGTGAGCCGGGCCGCCGTCGACGGCAGGTCATGGGTCGTGGCCGTCGCCACACAGCCCTCGCGCCACGACTCCGGGGGCAGCGGCCGGCCGGAGCCATCCCAGTCCCGCTCGAACCACAGCACCGAGGTGCCGAGCACGCCGTGCCTCCGCAACGTCTCCCGCACCCCCCGCTCCACCGTCCCGAGGTCCTCCCCTATCACCGCCGCGCCGGCGCGGTGCGCCTCCAGTACCAGGACGGCCAGCATCGCCTCCGCGTCGTACCGGACGTACGTGCCCTCCGTCGGCTCCCGGCCCTCCGGCACCCACCACAGCCGGAACAGGCCCATCACATGGTCGATGCGGAGCGCCCCGGCGTGCCGCAGCAGACCGCGCAGTAGTCCGCGGTACGGGGCGTAGCCCGATTCCGCGAGCACGTCCGGGCGCCACGGGGGCAGTCCCCAGTCCTGCCCGCGCGCGTTGAACGCGTCCGGCGGGGCGCCCACCGACATGCCGGACGCGAACGCCTCCTGCTGGGCCCAGGCGTCCGCCCCGCCCGGGTGCACGCCCACCGCGAGGTCGTGGACGACGCCGACGCCCATGCCCGCGTCGCGCGCCGCCCGCTGCGCGGAGGCCAGCTGGCCGTCCGTCAGCCAGGCCAGCCGGCAGTGGAAGTCGACCCGGTCCAGCAGTCCGGCCCGGGCACGCGCGGTCTCCGGCGACCGTGGGTCGCACAACCCTGCCGGCCAGGACGTCCAGTCCGGGCCGTGCACCTCGGCGAGCGCGCACCAGGTCGCGTGGTCCTCCAGCGCCCGGCCCTGCTCGGCCAGGAAGTCGCAGTACTCGGCGCGCCGTCCGGGCCCGAGCGGCACGGCGGCCACGATCTCCAGCGCCTCCCGCTTCAGCTCCCAGACCGCGTCCCGGTCGATCAGGGCGCCTTCGCGGAGGACGGCGGTACGCAGGGCGTCCGCCTTGTCGAGCAAGGGGGCCAGCCGGGACCTGTCCCGTACGTACCGGTATTCCGGCACGTCCTCGACCCTCAGGTGCACCGGGTCCGGGAACCGTCGCGACGAAGGGCGGTACGGCGAGGGGTCGGTGGGCGTGCCGGGCACGGCCGCATGCAGCGGATTGACCTGGACGAACCCCGCGCCGAGGGTCCGTCCCGCCCAGGACGCGAGCTCGGCGAGGTCCCCGAGGTCGCCCATGCCCCACGAACGGCCGGACAGAAGGGAGTAGAGCTGCACCAGGAAGCCGTGCACCGGCCCGGCCGGCTGCGGCACCCGGTGCGGCGCGACGATCAGCGTGCCGTCCCCGGTCAGGCCCTCGGGGGTACGGACGCGGATTCGGTGCACGCCGGGGGGCAGGGCGTCCCAGGTGTCCCGGCCGGCGTCGGTGGCCATGGGGCCGTGGAGTGACCGCGGCACGCCCGGCACGGGGCCGATCTCGGGTGGGGTGGACTCCGGGACCGTGTGCCCCTTACACGGCGGGCCGACGGGCCCGTCGCCCTCACCCGCCGCGGAGTCCGGGTTCCCGTCGCCCTCGCCCGACGCCGGTACACGGATCGCGGCGTTGCCGTCCACGGCGGAGACAGCGAACGTGTCCTCGCGCGGCGACGAGACCGGGTACGTGCCGCCGTCACCGGCAGCCGGGACGGGGATCGCCTCGTTTCCGCCTCCGGCCGGGGCCGGGATCGCGTCGCCCGGGCCGACGGCGGGGGCGGGGATCGACGGTTGCCCGCCGTCGCCCGGTGGCCGACCGCCGATCGCGTCGGCCGGCCCGCGCCCCTCGATCGTGGCCCCCTCGTACGCGTGGCCGGCCTGTGCGGGGCCGCCATGTGCGGGGCCGTCCTGCGCGGGGCCGTCGACTGCGGGGCACTCGTGCCCAAGGCCGACGTACGCAGAGCCGCCGCGTGCGGACCCCTCGTACGCAGCTGCGACATGGCCGTCACGCTCGTGTCCGGAGCCGTCCTGCGCGGGACCACCGGCCGTAGCGCCCGGTCCATCGTCGCCGCTCGCAGGTACGCGCCACTCCAGGACCTCGCCGTGCTCCGTGGTGACGCGCACACGCGTGCCGGGCGGGAGGGCCGCGGCCGTGGCGGGCGGTCCGGCGGAGGGGAGCCAGTGGACCACCGTGGGAGGCAGCAGCCGGGCCGCGGCGGCCGACTCCGCGGCCGTGAGCGACGCCGCGACCGCCTCGGGCGTGGACGCGTCGACGCCGAGTGCCGCGAGGACGGCCACCACCGTGCTGTCCGCAACGGGGACGGTGCGGCCCGCGGAGGGCTCGTACGAGGTGGCCACGCCGTGCAGCGCGGCGAGCCGGGCGAGGCCCATCTCAGGCTCCCCCGCGGGGCGTCCGAGCCACCACCCAGGGGCCGCGGCGGGCCGCGCCATGAGCCGGACCGACGCCCACGCGCGGCGGTTCGACGGTCGGTGGCTGCTCGATCTCCTGCACGGCCACGAGCGTTCTCCAAGAAATCGGCGACATAGGCGACGGATCAGCCCTACCCCGTTCGCACGGGGGCAGACGTGGACCGTTGTATACGTTCCGCCGCTATGGCGCTCGTCACAATCCCTGTGCGGCGCGGGAGTTGCCCCGTACGAGCGGGTAACGCCAATCCCGGCGCATCGGCCCCAGTCATTGACACCCTCGACACCGGGTGATGTGGTCGACAGGCATCTGCAGACGACGGAGGGGACGCCGTGCAGCTCGGGCGGAAGTGGAGGGCTACGGCCGTCGCGGTGGCCGTGGCCGGCGGACTGCTCGGCGTGGCACCCTGCACGCTCGCCGCACCGGCTCCCCTGGCGCCACCCGCGCCACCGGCGACCCGGGTGCCTCCCGCCACACCGGCGCCTTCCGCCACACCTGCACCTCCTGTGCCTCCGTCACCTCCCGCTCGGCCGTCCCCGTCCTCCACGCATCCCGCCGCGACGCCCGCGCCTGCCGCGACGCCCGCACAGCCCTCCGTGCCGCACGACGCGTCCGCCGCGACGGCCGTCTGGCCGCGCCCCCAGTCCCTTGCGGCGCGCGGCCCGGCCGTCCCGCTCGGCGACGAGGTGAGCCTGGTGGCCGGCGCAGGCGCCGATCCGTACGCGATCGAGGCGCTGCGGACCGTGCTGCGCGACGCCGGGGTGCGGATCCTGCACGTCGTCGGACCGGAGCAGCCGCTACCGGCCCGCGGTCCGGTCATTCGAGCGGGCGGGGCGGGAGCCGTGGAGGCCCTTCGCGCTCTGGGAGCGACGGAACGGGCCGATCTGCCCGCCGGCGGCTACCGGCTGGCGACCGGAACGGCCGGCGCGCGGGGCGTCGTCGCGCTGGACGGCACCGGCGAGGACGGGCTGTTCCACGCGGTGCAGACCCTGCGGCAGCTGATCGGGGACGGCGCGGTGCCCGGTGTCGTGGTGCGGGACTGGCCCGCCGCGGCGGTGCGCGGGACGGCCGAGGGCTTCTACGGCCGGCCGTGGACCCGCGAACAGCGGCTGGAGCACCTGGACTTCATGGGCCGCACCAAGCAGAACCACTATGCGTACGCCCCGGGCGACGATCCCTACCGGCAGGCGCGCTGGCGCGACCCGTATCCGGCCGAGCGTCGGGCCGAGTTCCGCGCGCTGGCCGACCGGGCCGCCCGCAACCATGTGACGCTGGCCTGGGCCGTGTCCCCGGGGCAGGCCATGTGCCTGGCCTCCGACGACGACGTCGCGGCGCTGAACCGGAAGATCGACGCGATGTGGGAACTGGGCGTACGGGCGTTCCAGCTGCAGTTCCAGGACGTCAGCTACAGCGAGTGGCACTGCGACAAGGACGCCGACCGGTTCGGCTCGGGCCCGGGGGCGGCGGCACGCGCCCAGGCCCGGGTGGCCGGCGCGGTGGCGGACCACCTGACCCGCCGCCATCCGGATGCGGCGCCGCTGACGCTGATGCCGACCGAGTTCTACCAGGAAGGTGCGACTGACTACCGGCGCGCGCTGGCCCGGGAGCTGGACGGCAGGGTGCAGGTGGCGTGGACCGGCGTCGGGGTGGTGCCACGCACCATCACGGGCGCCGAACTGGCCCAGACCCGCGCGGTGTTCCGGCACGCCCTGGTCACGATGGACAACTACCCCGTCAACGACTACGCACGGGACCGAGTCTTCCTCGGTCCGTACACCGGGCGGGAGCCGGCCGTGGCGGTCGGTTCCGCCGCGCTGCTGGCCAATGCGATGCAGCAGGCGTCGGCCTCCAGGATCCCGCTGTTCACGGCCGCCGACTTCGCGTGGAACCCGAAGGAGTACCGGCCCGAGGACTCGTGGCGGGCCGCCGTCGAGGATCTCGCGGACGGCGACGCTCGGGCACGGGACGCGCTGCTCGCCCTCGCGGGCAACAATTCCTCGTCGGTGCTCGGCGGTCCGGAGTCCGCTTACCTGCGGCCGCTGGTCGACGCGTTCTGGGCGTCCCGCGGGGTGGCCGACCGGGCGGTCCGGGACCGCGCGGCGCAGCGGCTGCGGGCCGCGTTCACGGTGATGCGGGAGTCCCCGGAGCGGCTGCGGGGTGTCGCGGGCGGGGACCTGGACACCGAGGTGCAGCCGTGGACGGAGCAGCTCGCGCGGTACGGACGGGCCGGTGAGCTGGCCGTGGACATGCTGAGTGCGCAGGCGGCCGGGGACGGGGCCGCCGCGTGGCGGGCCTCCCTGAAGATGGAACCGCTGCGCAAGGCGGCGGCGCAGGGCCCGGTGACCGTCGGCCGGGGCGTGCTCGGTGCGTTCCTGGACCGGGCCGTGAAGGAGTCGGCGGCGTGGACGGGCACCGACCGGCCGACCGGGCGGAGCGGCCGGGCACCGGGGGCGTACACCCTGAAGCTGAGCGAGGCACGTCCGCTGGCGGCGGTGACCGCACTGACCGGTCCGGGCGCCGACGGCGGTGCGGTGCTGGAGGCGTACGTGCCGGGCAAGGGCTGGCGGACGCTCGGGAAGGTGTCCCCCACGGGCTGGACGCACACGGCGGTTCAAGGTCTGCGCGTGGACGCCCTGCGCATCGCCTGGGCGACGGACACCGACTCGCCCGCCCCGTCGGTGCGGGCCCTGGTGCCGTGGTTCGCGGACGAGCCGCAGGCGGCGCTGGAGCCCGTGCGCCGCGAGGCCGACGCGGAGATAGGCGGACGACCGGAGCGGATCGACGTCCGGTTGACCGGACGGCAGCCCGGCGAGGTGTCCGGGGCGTTCACCGTACGGGCGCCCAAGGGGGTCGCGGTGTCCGTGCCCAAGCGGATCACGCTCCCGCGCGGTGCGACGGCCACCGTGCCCGTCACGGTCGCCGTCGCGAAGGACGCCGCGGCCGGCGAGTACCCCGTGGTGCTGTCCTTCGCGGGACAGGAGCGGACGGTGAAGGTGCGGGCGTACCCCAGGACCGGTGGGCAGGACCTGGTCCGGGCCGGCCGTGCGTCCTCGTCCGGCGACGAGACGCCGGACTTCCCGGCGACCTCCGCGGCGGACGGCGACCCGGCCACACGCTGGTCGTCACCGGCCGAGGACGGGGCGTGGTGGCAGACCGAGCTGCCGCAGCCCGTACGGCTGGGTCAGGTGGTGCTGCACTGGCAGGAGGCGTACGCATCGGGGTACAGGATCGAGGTGTCGTCGGACGGCCTCGCCTGGCGGACGGCGGCGCAGGTCCGCGAAGGCCGGGGTGGCCGCGAGTCGGTCCGTATGGACGCGGCGGACGTGCGGTTCGTCCGCGTCCTGACGGACCGGCGGGCCACGCGCTTCGGCGTGTCACTGTTCTCGGTGGAGGCGTACGCCGTCGCGGAGTGACGTACGTGGGCGTGACAGGCGCCGTCGCGGAGCGACGGATACAGGTGTGACGGGCGTGTCGCGGAGTGACGGATGCGGCGGGACCGGCGCCGTCGTGTGCCTGCGGTCGCTCGCAGATCGGCGCCCACCGCTGCGACCGGCCCGGCCGGCGACCGGACGGCGGCGACCGGGACGCCTGCCGCGGGGCAGGGATCACCCCGCGAGGGGTTCCTTCACCCCCTCGATGCGGGCGATGGCGTCGTCCGCGCCGTAGGGACGAAGGTAGGGGAGCCAGCGGGGGTCGCGGTGGCCGGTCCCGATGATGCGCCAGGCCAGGCCGGTCGGCGGGGCCGGCTGGTGGCGCAGGCGCCAGCCGAGCTCCATCAGGTGGCGGTCGGCCTTGACGTGGTTGCAGCGGCGGCACGCGGCGACCACGTTGTCCCACGCGTGTTTTCCGCCACGGCTGCGCGGGATGACGTGATCGACGCTGGTCGCGACGCCGCCGCAGTACATGCAACGCCCGCCGTCCCGGGCGAACAGGGCACGACGGGTCAACGGAACGGGCCCCCGATAGGGGACCCGCACGAATCTTTTGAGCCGGACCACACTGGGCGCCGGGATGACACGGGTCGCACTATGCATGAAGGCGCCGGATTCCTCGAGGCAGACGGCCTTGTTCTCCAGGACGAGGATGAGCGCACGGCGGAGCGGTACGACGCCGAGTGGCTCGTACGACGCGTTGAGGACCAGGACGTGTGGCACGGCGGATGCCTCCTTGTACGCCGGCGGCGCGTGGCTCGCGCCGGGACGATCTGTTCTCAGTCTCTCCTCATGCCTGGTCGAAGCGCCACCACGTCCCGGTAACGGGTCCGAAGTGTTTTCGGCCACAGCCCCTTCCTCCCCCGTGCGCCGCCCCCGTATCCCGGCGCGGTCCCGTGAGCCACGTCTCTCCGGGCCTTGAGGGTTGGGGGACACGCGCGGTGCCCCGCTAGTGTGAATGCACCCCCTTGCCCGTTCTGGAGGTACCGCAGTGCTCTGGTCCACCCGCCTGGCCGGGGCGTCCACGACGACGCCCGTGACCCTCGACGAGGCCCAGCAGTCGGCCACGGAGGCCGCGGGATGGGTCGAGGAGAACTGGTCCACCTGGCTGGAGGTGGGCTTGCGGATCCTGCTCATCGTGGTGATCGCCGTGGTGCTGCGGCTGGTCATCCGGCGGGCGATCACCAAGCTGATCGACCGGATGAACCGCAGCGCGGAGGCCGTCGAGGGGACGTCGCTGGGCGGTCTGCTGGTCAACGCGGAGCGTCGCCGCCAGCGCTCGCAGGCCATCGCCTCGGTGCTGCGTTCGGTGACCTCGTTCCTGATCATGGGTACGGCGGCGCTGATGGTGCTGGGCGCGCTCAAGATCGATCTGGCACCGCTGCTGGCGTCCGCGGGCGTCGCGGGCGTGGCGATCGGTTTCGGCGCGCGGAACCTCGTGACGGACTTCCTGTCCGGTGTCTTCATGATCCTTGAGGACCAGTACGGCGTCGGCGACACGATCGACGCGGGTGTCGCGACCGGTGAGGTCATCGAGGTCGGCCTGCGGGTGACGAAGCTGCGCGGCGACAACGGTGAGATCTGGTACGTGCGCAACGGCGAGGTGAAGCGGATCGCGAACCTGAGCCAGGGCTGGGCCACCGCCGGGGTGGACGTGCAGGTCCGGCCCACCGAGGACCTGGCGAGGGTCCGCGCGGTGATCGGTGAGGCCGCGGCGGGGATGGCCAAGGACGAGCCGTGGAACGAGCGCCTGTGGGGTCCGGTCGAGGTGCTGGGGCTGGACTCGGTGCTGCTCGACTCGATGATCGTGCGGGTCTCGGCGAAGACGATGCCGGGCAAGGCGCTGGGCGTGGAGCGGGAGCTGCGCTGGCGCATCAAGGAGGCGCTGGACTCGGCGGGCATCCGTATCGTCGGCGGCCCGGCCGTGGTGGACGGCGCGGCGACGCCGCCGGCCGACCCGGCCGCCGGCGTCGCCGCGCCGTCCGCTTACGCGTCGTCGTCCTCGCCCCAGTCGGTGGCCGCGTCCCCGATTCCGGCCCAGAGTGCGACCCCGGGCGCCAATATCGCGAAGTGATCCGCGGGGGCCGGGACACTCCCGCGCCTCGATCCCCCGGCCCGCGCCCGCTTGTCCGTCCGACCATCCGTCCGTCGACCATCCATCCGTCGTCCGTCCGTCCGACCGACTCCGAGAACCCCGCCGCCCAGACCAGAGTCACGGCCCGAGTGTCCTTTCCGGGAGCCGGGCTTGCCCGGATCCCTTCGATACCGCACCACACCGCACCGACCCGAACCCCGACCACAGAGCCTGCCGAGCAGCTGACCCGCAGGCCACGGCCGCGACCGTGCCGGTCACGGCCCCGTGATCCTCGCCTTCCTCCTCACGCGGAAGGTCTTCGTCGAGGGCGTCACCCTCCCGAGTGAAGGGCCGGCCACATGGAACTCACCGTCGTGGGTGGCGGATCCACCTACACCCCCGAACTGGTCGACGGATTCGCCCGGCTCCGGGACACCCTCCCGCTCCGCCGGCTCGTCCTGGTCGACCCCGCCGCGGACCGGCTGGAGCGGGTCGGCGGACTGGCCCGGCGGATCCTCGCCCGGCAGCGGCACCCCGCGGTCGTCGCCACGACCACCGACCTGGACACGGCGGTCGCCGGCGCCGACGCGGTCCTGCTCCAGCTGCGCGTCGGCGGACAGGCGGCCAGGGAACAGGACGAGACCTGGCCGCTGGACTGCGGCTGTGTCGGCCAGGAGACCACCGGTGCGGGTGGACTCGCCAAGGCCCTGCGCACCGTCCCGGTCGTCCTCGACATCGCCGAACGCGTCCGGCGCGCCAACCCCTCGGCGTGGATCGTCGACTTCACCAACCCCGTCGGGATCGTCACCCGGGCGCTGCTCCGCTCGGGCCACCGGGCGGTCGGGCTGTGCAACGTGGCGATCGGGCTCCAGCGGAAGTTCGCGAGGCTCCTGGAGGTGCCTCCTCGGGACGTCCATCTCGACCACGTCGGCCTCAACCACCTCACCTGGGAACTCGGCGTACGGCTCGGCGGCCCCGAGGGCACCGACGTGCTGCCCCGGCTGCTCGCCGGACACGCCGGCACCATCGCCCGCGACCTCGGCCTGCCGCGGCCGCTGCTGGACCGCCTCGCCGCCGTCCCGTCGTACTACCTGCGCTACTACTACGCCCATGACGAGGTCGTCGGGGAGCTCTCCGGCAAGCCGTCCCGCGCGGCCGAAGTCGCCGCGCTGGAACGGGAGCTCCTCGAGATGTACGGCGACCCGGCCCTGGACGAGAAGCCGGCCCTGCTCGGCCGGCGCGGCGGGGCGTTCTACTCGGAGGCGGCCGTCGACCTCACTGCGGCACTGCTGGGCGTCGGCGGCAGCCCGGTCCAGGTCGTCAACACGCTGAACCACGGAACGCTGCCGTTCCTGCCGGACGACGCCGTCGTCGAGGTCCAGGCCCGCGTCGGTGCCGACGGCCCCGTTCCGCTCCCGGTGCCCGCACTCGATCCGCTGTTCGCCGGACTGGTCGCGAGCGTCTCGGCGTACGAGGACCTGGCTCTGGAGGCCGCCTTCCGCGGCGGCCGGGACCGGGTCTTCAGGGCTCTGCTCGCCCATCCCCTGATCGGCCAGTACGCGTACGCGGAAGCACTCACCGACCGGCTGGTCGCCCACAACCGGGAGTACCTGCCGTGGGCGTGACCGCGGCGGTGCTGGCCGTCGACGCCGGCAACACCAAGACGGACGTGGCCCTGGTCGGCGCGGACGGACGGGTCCTCGGAACGGCGCGCGGCGGCGGCTTCCGGCCGCCGGTCGTCGGCGTGGCGGCGGCGGTCGACGAGCTCGCCGCGGCCGTCGCGCGAGCCGCCGCGGCAGCCGGGACGCGCGCCGTGGGGCCGCTCGCCGGGCATCTCTCGGCATGTCTCGCCCATGCCGACCTGCCGGTCGAGGAGGAGCAGCTGGCCGCCGCGCTGCGCTCCCGCGGCTGGGCCGGAAGCGTGACGGTGCGCAACGACACCTTCGCGGTCCTGCGCGCCGGCCTGCCCTCCGGCGAGGACCCGTGCGGGGTCGCCGTGGTGTGCGGGGCCGGCATCAACTGCGCGGGAATGACCCCGGACGGCCGGACCGCCCGGTTCCCCGCGCTCGGACGGATCTCCGGCGACTGGGGCGGCGGAGCGGGGCTGGCGGAGGAGGCCCTGTGGTTCGCGGCCCGCGCCGAGGACGGCCGCGGCGACGCCACGGCGCTCGCCGAGGCGCTGCCGGCGCACTTCGGGCTGCCGACCGTGTACGCCCTGATCGAAGCACTGCACCTGGGCCGGATCGCGCCGGCGCGCACGCACGAACTGACGCCCGTGCTGTTCGCGGTGGCGGCGGCCGGGGACCCGCTGGCCGGCGCCGTCGTGGACCGCCAGGCCGACGAGATCGTCGCCCTGGCGACGGTCGCCCTCACCCGCCTCGGCCTGCTGACCCGGCCTGTTCCGGTCCTGCTGGGCGGCAGTGTGCTGGCCGCACGCCACCCCCGGCTCATCGAGCGCGTCGCGTCGCGGCTCGCCGAGCGCGCCCCGCTCGCGCAACCCCGCGTGGTGACCGCTCCCCCGGTGCTCGGCGCCGCCCTGCTGGGTCTCGACCGGCTCGTCGCGCCGACCGCGGCACACGAGGCACTGCGCGCCCACTACGCACGCGGGGCAGTGGTCTGAGGGGCCGTCGGTCGCCGTGCGCTCCCCCGGCAGGAACTGCGGGCACTGGGACGGCGTGTACAAGACGGGGTTCCGACGGTGGGCGGGTCTGTCGGCGCGACGTCGCACAGGGCATCATGATCCCACCGTCAGTGACCGAGGGGGAGGTCAAGTGGCAAATCCGCCGAGTGTGCGCACGGGGCACCACCCGACCGAGCGCCGGGTCGCCTGGGCCGAGTCGAAGGCCAGGCTGCGCGCCGCCGCGACGACCGAGCCCGGACGGCTGTGGATCATCGGTGCCGTGGCGGCGCTGGTGGTCGTGCTGTTCGGGGCGGTGGCCTCGTGGGAACTGTCGGAGCGCGAGGCGGCCGCGGAAGCCGTGGTGCACAGCAGCCAGCCGCTCAGCGCCGACGCGGCGAGCATCCACCGCTCGCTGGCGGACGCCAACACGGCGGCCGCGAGCGGGTTCCTGGCGGGTGCGCACGAGCCGCCGGCCGTCGTCGCACGCTACGAGAAGGACATCGCGACCGCGTCCCGGCTGCTGGTGAAGGCAGCCGCGAACACGGACGGTTCGACCGAGTCCGGTCGTCACATAGCCGAGTTGAACGAGGCGCTGCCCCGGTACACCGGGCTCGTCGAACGTGCCAGGGCCAACAACCGGCAGGGCCTGCCGCTGGGCGGTGCCTATCTGCGGTACGCCAACGAGAAGATGACGAACGAGCTGCTGCCCGCCGCACAACAGCTCTACAAGGCGGAGACCGTGCGGCTGAACGAGGACCACGGCGACGCCCGGTCCTGGCCGTTGTTCTCGGTCGTCCTCGGATTGCTGGCGCTGGCCGTGCTCGGCTGGGCGCAGCGCCGTCACTTCCTGCGGACCAACCGTGTGTTCAGCCACGGGCTGCTGGCCGCCTCGGCCGCGTCGGTGGTGCTGCTGCTGTGGATGGTGGTGGGCCACACGGTGGCGCGCGCCGACCTCCAGGAGGCCAGGGTGCACGGCCAGGAGTCGCTCCAGGCCCTGAACGACGCCCGGGTGTTCGCCCTGAAGGCGCGTGCGAACGAGAACCTGACGCTGGTGGCCCGCGGCGCCGTGCTCACGACGGACGGCAAGAAGGACAAGTACGAGGACGACTACGGCAACACGATGACCGCCGCCGAGGTCTCGCTGGAACAGGCACGGACCCTCGCCGACGAGAAACAGGGCGCCGACCCCGTGGAGGACGCCACCGCGGCCGTCACCGAGTGGCGTGAACGGCACAAGACGGCCCGCAGCACGGACGACGGCGGTGACTACGCGGGCGCGCTGAAGCTGGTCATCGGCGACAGGGGGTCGCCGAAGGGCTCCACCGGGGAGTCCTTCGACCGGGTGGACAAGGCGCTCGACCAGGCACTCGCCGTGGAGCAGCGCCAGTTCACCCGCGCCGCGGAGGACGGCCGGGGCGCGTTCACGGGGCTTCCGGCCGGCGCGATGGTGCTCGCGCTGCTGGCCGCCGCGGGGATCGGCGTGGGCATCAGCCGCAGGCTCGCGGAGTACAGGTGAGCCCGATGGCGATACGGCGAGCAGGGGGCGGGATGACGCACACCGGTGGCAAGAACCGGCAGAGCAGCGCGAACCGGAGCGGCAAGGACCGAAGGAACGAGACGGACGGACCCGGACCGCGGCGCGGCCGCCGCCGCGCCGCCGTGGCGGCCGCATGCGCGCTGACGGCCGCAGCGGTGCTCCTTCCGCTCGCCCTCCGGGGCGGGACGTCCGGTGCCGACGGCGCCACGGGCACCCACGCGGCGCGGGTGCCCGTGGCGGTCCCGGCCGCACCGCTGAAGGACGACGACTGCAAGGACCCGGAGGCCAGTCTGACCCCGTCGAGCGGGGACGGTCCCGCGATCGCCCGTATCAAGAAGGCGGGCAAGCTCGTCGCGGGCGTCGACCAGAACAGCTTCCGGTGGGGATACCGCAATCCGGCGACGGGCACCCTCGAGGGCTTCGACATCGATCTCGTACGGGCCATCGCGCAGAACATCCTGGGCGACCCCGACGCCGTCATCTACCGCGCGATCCCGACCAACCAGCGCATCGACGCACTGCAGAAGGGAAAGGTCGACGTCGTGGTCCGCACGATGACGATCAACTGCAAGCGCATCGGGCAAGTGGCCTTCTCGACCGCCTATTTCCAGGCCGGCCAGCAGGTCCTCGCCCCCAAGGAGTCGCCGGTCACCGGTTACGACGACTCGCTGCGCGGCAAGAAGGTGTGCACGGCCAAGGGTTCGACGGCGTACGACGCGCTGAAGGAGAAGTCGTTCGGCGCGGTCTTCGAAGGCGACGACCAGACCGTGCCGAACCAACTGGACTGCCTGGTCAGGCTGCAGATGGGCGAGGCCGACGCAGTGGTCACGGACAACGCCCTGGCGGCCGGACAGGCCGCCCAGGACCCCGCGGTCGAGCTCAAGGGGAAGCCGTTCACGACCGAGTACTACGGGGTGGCCACGAAGCTCGAGAACGCCGATCTGGTCCGCCGTGTCAACCAGGTGCTCGTCACCTACCGGGCGGGGGGAGCGGGCAGCCCCTGGATGCGCGCCTACCAGAAGTGGCTGGCGGCGGACCTGCCCGGCATCACGGCGCCGCCCGCGCCCAAGTACCGCAACGACTGACCGAGCGACAAGCCGAAACGGAGAGGTGATCGATGGGCGTGACGGGACCCCCGGGACCGGTGATGGACCGGGACGCGGTGGACCGTACGCTGGCGCGCCTCGGCGCCGAGCACGAGGCGATCGAGACCTCACTGCTCGCCCTCCAGGACCACGCCGGCCGACGGCTGCTGGAGGGCGCCGGGCTCACCGGCGTCACCAAGGACCGCTGGGCCGCCACCGAGCAGGCCATCACCCTGCTGTGGACGTACTTCGACGCCTACACCGCGGCCGTGACCGACGCCAGGGAACTGCGGGCCCGGCGCCGCTGGCCGTCCCGCGAGGAACTGGCGGAGCTCACCGAGCGGCTGAGCGGCCGCAGCGTGACCGTCGCCGGTTCGGCGTCACACCCCGCTCCCTCGCTGACCGGTCCCGCCCGGCTCACCGAGAGCTTCTCCCTGGAGGAGCTGGTGGACCGGATGAACGAGCTGTACGCGAGCTCGCTGGACCTGGTGGTCGCGGCGGACGCCGTGTGGTCGGCGCTGCCCGCCCGGATCGACCTGCTCGCCGCGGAACTGCACCGCACACGCGCCCTCGCGCACTCGGTGGGCGTGCGTCCGGGCGAGCACCCGTCGGGCGACGACCTGGAGTCGATCACCGGCGAGCTGTCGGCGCTGCGCGAACAGGTGGTGTCGGACCCGCTGGCCTTCTGGGTGCGCGCTCCCGGCAGTTCGGCCCCCGGCGGCGGCCGTCCCGACACCGAGCGGTACGACAGGGCGGCCCGGGCACTGGACGAGGTGCGGCGGGAGATCGAAGCGGTGCTCTCCGTGCGGCAGGACGCCGAGGCGCGGCTGATGCGGCTGCGGGACGTGCTCTCCCGGGCGGACCGTACGCTCGCGGAGGCCCGCGCGGCCCGAGGGGAGGTCCTCGCGAAGATCGCCGCGTCGGAGGTGCCGGCGGTCAGCGGACCGCCGACCGCCCTCCAGGAGCGGCTGGCGGCGGCCGCCGAGTACCGCAGGCACGCGCGGTGGCACCGGCTGTCGCCGCTGCTGGAGTCGCTGGAACAGGAGGCCGAGGACGAACTGCACCGGGCCCGGGAATCGCTGACCGCGGTCACCGCGCCGCTGGCCGTCCGCGCGGAACTCCGCGGCCGGCTCGACGCGTACCGGGCCAAGGTCGCCCGGCACGGCATGGCGGAGGATCCGCTGCTGATCGAACGTTACGACGTGGCCCGCCGGATGCTGTGGAGCGCGCCCTGCGATCTGCGGGCCGCCGAACAGGCCGTGCTGCGCTACCAGCAGGCCGCCGCCGAGGCACTGGTCCCCCGTCAGGCGGGGCCGCAGGACCACAGGGGGGATGCCACGTGATGACGGAGCTCCGGGGACCACGGGAGGCGGGAGCATGAGCGAGCACGGCACCTGCGGGCGTCCGGGCTGCACCGGCGCCTACGAGGACATGGGCGGCGGCGAACTCTACTGCGACACCTGCGGACTCGCGCCCCTGACGACATCGGGCGGCGCCCCCGGCCGGGGCACTCCGGGCGGATCCGGCGCACCGGCCTCCTGCCAGCGGCCCGGCTGCACCGGCGCCTACGAGGACATGGGCGGCGGCGAGCTGTACTGCGACACCTGCGGACTAGCGCCCGTGGTGTCGCCCGGCGGCATGATCGCGTCCCCGCCGACCGGGGTGGCGGTCGGTGCCCGGGGCAGCCGCGGATCGTCGTCGCGGTCGGCCGGCTCGTCCCGGTCGGCGAGGTCGGCGAGGTCGGCGCGGTCCAAGAGTTCCCGCCGGTCGGTGTCGGGCCGGCTGTCCCGCGCCCTGTCCGGGCAGTCCTCGGCCCGGTCGGTGTCGGTGCGCAGTTCCCGTACGGCGACCGGCGTGTCGGGACGCAACCGGCTGGGCGCCGGCCTCGTCGACGTACCGGAAGTACCACGTCCGGACCCGCGTTCCGCGGTGATGGAGAACCCCGAGGTTCCCGAGCGGAAGCGATTCTGCTCGCGGTCGGACTGCGGGGCCCCGGTGGGCCGGGCCCGTGGTGACCGGCCGGGCCGCACCGAGGGCTTCTGCACCAAGTGCGGCCACCCGTACTCGTTCGTGCCGAAGCTGCGGGCCGGCGACATCGTGCACGGCCAGTACGAGGTGATCGGCTGTCTGGCGCACGGCGGTCTCGGCTGGATCTACCTCGCCGTGGACCGGGCGGTGTCGAACCGCTGGGTGGTACTCAAGGGCCTGCTGGACACCGGCGACCAGGATGCGATGGCGGCGGCGATCTCCGAGCGGCGGTTCCTCGCCGAGATCGAGCACTCCAACATCGTCCGCATCTACAACTTCGTCGAGCACCTCGACCAGCGGACCGGGTCCCTCGACGGCTACATCGTCATGGAGTACGTCGGCGGCAAGTCCCTGAAGGAGATCGCCAACGAGCGCCGCGCCACGGACGGCCGCCGCGACCCCCTGCCGGTGGGGCAGGCGTGCGCCTACGGGATCGAGGCACTGGAGGCCCTGGGCCATCTGCACAGCAGGAACCTCCTGTACTGCGACTTCAAGGTCGACAACGCGATACAGACCGAGGGCGAGCTCAAGCTCATCGACATGGGCGCGGTCCGCAGGGCGGACGACGACGAGTCCGCGATCTACGGCACGGTCGGCTACCAGGCCCCCGAGGTCGCAGAACTCGGCCCTTCGGTGGCCTCCGACCTGTACACGGTGGCGCGGACCCTGGCGGTGCTGACCTTCGACTTCCAGGGCTACACCACGATGTACGCGGACAGCCTGCCCGACCCGGACACCATCGAGGTCTTCCGGCAGTACGAGTCGTTCTACCGCCTCCTCGTCCGGGCCACTGACCCCGATCCGGCCCGGCGTTTCGCGTCGGCGTCGGAGATGGCCGAGCAGCTGACGGGCGTACTGCGGGAGGTCGTGGCCCTCCAGTCGGGCACCCCGCGGCCCGCGCTGTCCACCCTGTTCGACCCCGAGGAGCGGGTCACGGACACGGAACTGTTCGAGGAGCTGACCGGGGAGGTGTCGCGGCTGGGCGTGCGGCCGGTCCCGACGGGCCGGGGGTTCTTCCGCAAGGCCGCCAGCACGGGCCCGGGGCCGGTGACGGCCGCGGGGGCGGAGGCGGCCGCAGGCACGGGGGCGGTCGTGGCCGCAGCGGTCAAGGCCCCGGGAACGGCTCCCGTAGCGGCCGTACCGGCGAGGGGCGTACCGGCGGAGAGTGCGGGCGTCACGGTGCCGGCGCCACGGACTGCGCCGGACGAGTCCGGTTCCGCCCCCGAGGCGTACCTCGCCGACCTGGACGCAGCCTCGGCCGCGCTCGGGCTTCCGGTGCCCCGCATCGACCCGACCGACCCCAACGCCGGCTTCCTCGCCGGCCTCATGGCCGCCGCACCCGCCGAGCTGATCAGCGGGCTCGCCGCGGCGCCCGTCGACTCGGTGGAACGCCGGCTGCGCGAGCTGCGGGCACGGCTGGAGATGGGTGAACCGGCCGCCGCGACCGCCGCACTGGTGGAGCTGGAGACGCACCACCCCGACGACTGGCGGATCGTCTGGTACCGCGGTGTCGCCTCGCTCGTGATCCGCGACTACGAGAACGCGGCGCTGTCCTTCGACGCGGTCTACGACGCGTTCCCCGGCGAGCCCGCCCCGAAGCTGGCCCTCGCGGCCTGCGCCGAGGTGCTCGGCCAGCTCGACAACGCCGCCGAGTACTACCGGCTGGTGTGGACCACCGACCCGAGCTATGTGAGCGCCGCCTTCGGGCTGGCCCGGGTGCAGCTCGCCACCGGGGACCGCGAGGCCGCGGTCCGCACCCTGGAGTCGGTGCCCAAGTCCTCGATCCACTACACCGCGGCCCGGGTCGCCGCGGTGCGGTCCCGGCTGCGCCGCCGGGACCCCGCCCAGCCGCTCCGCGACGACCTCGCGGCGGCCGCGCGGCAGGTGGAGGCGCTCGGCGCCCTCGGTCTCGACGCGGTGCGCCGCGAAGGGCTCGCCGCGGAGGTGCTCGGCACCGCCCTGGACTGGGTGCTGTCCGGGAGCGCCGGCGCCGGCCCCGGGAGCAGCGGGAACCTGCTCGACAGTGAATGCGACGAACGCGGGCTGCGGTTGGGCCTGGAGCGTTCGTACCGGGTGCTTGCCCGGCTCGCCAGGCGCGGCGAGGAACGGATCGACCTGGTGGAACGCGCCAACCGGTTCCGCCCCCGGACGTGGGTGTGAAGTGATGTCCCAGATGCCTCAACTGTCGGCCTGCCCCAGCTGCGAGGAGCCGCCGGCGCCGGGTGACCTGTTCTGCGGCAGGTGCGGGTACGACCTCTCGGTCGTCCCGCCCCGGCCGGACGACCACCCGACGGTCGCCCTGGCGCCCCCGGGCGGCGTGGTCGAGTGGCCCGCCGCCGCGGGACCGGCCGGCGGGGAGGCTCCTGCCCGGGTCCAGCACTCCGCGGACCTCTCCGGGACGGACTCCGGAGGCGGCCGTCTCCCTGCGCAGGGCACCCACACGGCCACCGGCGACTACACGCTGCCCGCCCCGCAGCCCGCGTCGCCGCCGTCCGCGCCGGTCGCCCCGGCGGGCACGACGCACGAGGCACACGGACACACGCAGACGCCCACCGGACACCCGTACTCCCCGGACACGCCCGCGGGCCCGGCGCCCGGCACCTACGGCACCGGCCTCCCGGCCGGTGGACACGTGCAGGGCCGACACCCGGCGACCACCTCCGGTGAGGGGCCGGGAACACCGCACGGGCAGCCGGCGGCAGGTGACGCGTACGGTGCCGCGCCGGACGCCCCGGCGGGTGCCGGCCGGGGGGCGCCCGCCGTGCGGTACGACCGTCCGCACGCCCCGGCGGGCGACTTCACGCTCCCGGAGCCGGCCGCTGCGTCCGTGCCGGACGCCCGTACGGTCGACCTCACCGCGGTGGTGACGGGCGCCGACGACGGGACGGTGTGCGTGGCATGCCGGGCCGGCCGGGTCGACGACGACGGGTACTGCGAGAACTGCGGTCACGCGCAGCCCCGCGAACGCGACCACATGGAACAGGAGCTGGACCGGGTCGCCGCGGTCAGCGACCGCGGCCTGCGGCACCACCGCAACGAGGATTCCTTCACGGTGTCGGCGGCGGCGCTGCCCGACGGCACACAGGCCACCGTGGCGATCGTCTGCGACGGCGTGTCGTCCTCGCGCCGGCCGGACGAGGCCTCGGCGGCCGCCTCCCGCGCCGCGGACGAATCACTGCTCCGCTCCCTGCCGCTCGGCACGCATCCGCAGACCGCGATGCACGACGCGATCGTCGGTGCGCACCAGGCCGTGACCGCCCTCGCGGACGGGGCCGGCCAGGCCGACAGCCAGGAGAACGCCCCGGCCTGCACCCTGGTGGGCGCGGTCGTGGCGAGCGGCCTGCTGGTCATCGGCTGGGTCGGCGACAGCCGGGCCTACTGGGTGCCGGACGACCGCGCCACTCCCCCGGCCCGGCTCACGGAGGACGACTCCTGGGCGGCGCAAATGGTGGCGGCCGGTCTGATGAGCGAGGCCGACGCGTACGCGGACCACCGCGCCCACGCGATCACCGGCTGGCTGGGCGCGGACGCCTACGAACTGGACCCGCACACCGCCTCGTTCAAGCCGGACCGGCCGGGCGTGGTCGTCGTGTGCACCGACGGCCTGTGGAACTACGCCGAAGGTGCGGACGACCTGGCACGCGTACTGCCGTCGGATGCCGCGGAACGGCCCCTGCACAGCGCGCAGGTCCTGGTCGGTCACGCCCTGGACGGCGGGGGGCACGACAACGTAACAGTGGCCGTCCTCCCGTTCGCGCTGCCGGAGGCCGGGGCAGGATCCGCCTGAAACACCGGCGACGGGGCTTCCGTCCGGTTTTGCCGTATGGCCTCACCGGGTGCGTCCGCCGCGCCGTGCTCCGCCGTGCCGTGCCCGTGCATCAGGGCGCGGCGCGGGACACCACCGCGGGTGCTGTCGCGTGGGCTCCCACGCCCGGCAGCACCGACGGCATCCTGTCCGCCTGTTCCGCCTGTCCGCCTGTTCCGCCTGTCCGCCTGTTCCGCCTGTTCCGCCTGTTCCGCCTGTTCCGCCTGTCGGCCGGTCCCCGCCTGTCCTGTCTGAACGTCCGTCTGTCCGTCGGCTCGTCCATCGATCGGCTCGTACATCCGTCAGCTCGTACGTCCGTCAGCTCGCGGCTCGTGGATTCGCGGTTCGTCGGCTCGTCGGCTCGCCCGAAGAGGCGGTCCCCGAGCCCTGGATCCGCCGGCCGCCCGACGATGCCGAAGCACGGCAGCCCGCAAGTCCCGAGTCCGAAAGTCCGTAAGTCCGCAAGCACCTGAGCCCGTCCATCCGCAACGTCCTCAAGGAGCCGATCAGATGGCCAACTTCGCCAAGTCCCATGCGCCGCGGTTCTCCGTGGAGGTGTACCAGAACGAGTACCTCCCGGACGGTGGCCGTGAGGTCGACGCGATCGTCACGGTCACCGCGACCGGCGGCGGCACGAGTCGCGGGCTGCCGCTGCCCGGGGCCGGAACGTCGTCCCCGTCCTCGCAGCCCGGCCGGGGCACGGGCGCGGCGGTCGTGATCATGGTCGACTGTTCCGGATCGATGCACTATCCGCCGACGAAGATGCGCAACGCCCGGGACGCCACCGCAGCGGCCGTCGACACGCTGCGCGACGGCACCTCGTTCGCCGTCGTGGCCGGTACCCACGAGGCCAAGGAGGTCTATCCGGGAGGCGGCGGACTCGCAGTCGCCGACGCGACGACGCGCGCCGAGGCCAAGAAGGCGCTGCGCGGGCTCGACGCGAACGGCGGTACTGCGATCGGCACTTGGCTGCGGCTCGCGGACCGGCTGCTCTCCGCGTCCGAGGCGCCCATTCGCCACGGCATCCTGCTCACCGACGGACGGAACGAGCACGAGAAGCCGGAGGACCTGCGGGCCGCCCTGGACGACTGCGCGGGCCGCTTCACCTGCGACGCCCGCGGTGTGGGCACCGACTGGGAGATCAAGGAGGTCACCGGTATCGCCTCCGCCCTGCTCGGGACGGCCGACATCGTCGCCGATCCGGCGGGCCTGGCCGCGGACTTCACGCAGATGATGGAGCAGGCCATGGGCAAGGAGGTCGCGGACGTCGCGCTGCGGCTGTGGACGCCGCTCGGCGCCGAGATCGTGTTCGTCAAGCAGGTGGCGCCGGCCGTCGAGGATCTCACCGCGCGCCGCACGGAGGCTGGGCCGCGCGCGGGCGACTACCCGACGGGCTCGTGGGGCGACGAGTCCCGCGACTACCACGTCTGTGTACGGGTTCCGGCAGCGGGAATCGGCCGGGAGATGCTCGCGGCCCGGGTCTCGCTGATCCTTCCCTCCGCCGACGGCGGCGCCCCGGAAACCCTTTCGCAGGGACTCGTACGGGCCGTGTGGACGGACGACATGGCGGCGTCGACGTCGATCAATCCTCAGGTCGCCCACTACACGGGACAGGCCGAGCTCGCCCGGGTCATCCAGCAGGGCCTGGACGCCCGTAAATCCGGGGACTTCGACGGCGCGACCGCCAAGCTGGGCCGGGCCGTGCAACTTGCTGCGGCTTCCGGGAACGAGGGAACCGCGAAGCTGCTGGCGAAGGTGGTGGATGTCGTCGACGCGACGACGGGTACTGTGCGATTGAAGGCGAAAGTCGCGGAGGCGGACGAGATGACACTCGAAACGCGCTCCACCAAGACGGTTCGCGTCAAGAAGTGACGGCATCGAACGTACTGAGGCACCGGGAAGCAGAAGTACCGGAGTGAAAGGGGGAAGCGCCGACATGCCGACCTGCCCGAACGGACACCAGTCGGGATCCGAGGACTGGTGCGAGGTCTGTGGCCACCGCATGACCGGTGCGGTTCCTCCGCCGCCCCCGCCACCGCCCCCGCTCGCCGGCCCCGGGGCCCCCGCCGGTCCTCCGGCACCCCCCGGGCCGCCGCCCGGG
Source organism: Streptomyces sp. NPDC030222 (assembly GCF_055573115.1). Lineage (NCBI taxonomy): Bacteria > Bacillati > Actinomycetota > Actinomycetes > Kitasatosporales > Streptomycetaceae > Streptomyces > Streptomyces sp. NPDC030222. Next base: position 92,085 of record NZ_JBVICA010000016.1, on the reverse strand, counting down.
GCCCCGGCCGGCGGGCTTCCGGCGTCCGGCTACGGCTTCCCGCAGGATCCCGACGCCACCTTCCAGGCGGAGCTGTGCCCGCAGTGCCGCACTCCGCGCGAGGCGAACGCGCCGTACTGCGAGGAGTGCCGCTGGAACTTCCTCACCAACAGGGCCACCTCCTACACCCCGGTGTCCCCGCGACCGCAGAACGGACCGGGTACGACCCCGCCGCCCGGCTACCCTGGGGCGCCGCATCCGGACCCGTTCGGCTACCAGAGCTCGCGGCCCTCGCAGGTGAACCGTCCCGCCGAGCCGCTGACCGGCGACCCGTCGGTGCGTTCGGCCCCGCAGGCGGCACCTCAGGGACCGCCGCCGCCTCCGCCGGTCTTCCGGCAGCCCCCGCCACCGCCACCGGCGCCGGCGTTCCCGCAGCCGCCCGCGCCGGACGGCGACGACTGGGTGCTGTCGCCGCCGCAGTCGGCACAGCAGCCCCCGGCACAGCAGGAACCCCAGCCGTCGTCGCCGGTGCCGTCCGCCCCGCCGCCGTTCCCGGATCCGGCCGGGACTCCGCATGCCCAGGCTCCGGCGGCCGCACCCGCGGAGCCGTTCGCCGTACCCGACGCGCCCATGCCATGGAGCGTGACCATCAGCCCCGACCGTGCGTACTTCATGGCGATGATGCACCGCAGCGGCCCGGACGCCGTCGGACTGAACCTCCCCGCCTACTCGCCGGAGCAGCAGCGGCCGCTCTCGGGCAACCAGATGACCATCGGGCGCCGCCGGCACAGCACCGGCGAGTCCCCGGACATCGACCTGTCCGTGCCGACGGAGGACCCGGGCGTCTCCCATCAGCACGCCGTGCTGGTGAAGCAGCCCGACGGGTCGTGGGCCGTCGTCGACCAGAACTCCACCAACGGCACGACGATCAACGGCGCCGAGGAGCCGATCCAGCCCTACATCCCGGTCCCGCTCCAGGACGGCGACCGCGTGCACGTGGGCGCCTGGACGACGATCACGGTCCGACGGGGCTGACGGAACCGGACGGGTGGTTCTCCGGAGTCCGCACGGGAGCCGTCCACTCGCGTCGGCTCGCCGTCCGTTCCGCGGCCGCTCCTCGGCCGTTCCTCTGCCGGATCCGGGTCCTAGGGCCCGGGTCCTCCGCCGAGGCGTCTGAGACCATGGAGGCGAGCCGCGCCGAGAACGGGCTGCACCGGAGCCGGCCGGCTCCGGACCGCAGCCGCCGGGCCAGGGCGGCACGAGACGACGATGCGAGGCATGGACACGTGAAAGAGATTCCGCGCGGCACGCTCCAGGAGCAGACCTTCTACGAGCAGGTCGGCGGCGAGAAGACCTTCCGGCGGCTGGTCCACCTCTTCTACCAGGGCGTCGCGGAGGACCCTCTGCTGCGTCCCATGTACCCCGAGGAGGACCTCGGCCCGGCCGAGGAACGCCTCGCCCTGTTCCTGATGCAGTACTGGGGCGGCCCCCGCACCTACAGCGACCACCGCGGCCATCCCCGGCTGCGGATGCGGCACGCCCCGTTCACCGTCGACCGGGCGGCGCACGACGCCTGGCTGAAGCACATGCGGGCCGCAGTCGACGAGCTCGGCCTCTCGGAGGACCACGAGCGACAGCTCTGGAACTATCTGACCTACGCCGCGGCGTCCATGGTCAACACCGAAGGCTGACGCAGCACAAGGCCCCGAGGACGCGCCTCGGGGCCTTCGCATTTCCGGTGTCGGGTACGCCGTCTGTCCACCAGCACGGGGATCAGGCCGAACTCATGGGCGTCAGGCCGGTGTCATGAGCGATCAGGCCGGCGTCAGAGGGAGGGCGCCCAGGCCCGCGCGCCGCAGCACGACCGAGCCATAAGGGGTGCGCAGCCGGAGCCACTGCCCGCAGGCCAGCAGTTCGGTCGGCACGGCGGGCCTGAGGAAGCCGAGGGACTGCGCCGCGTGGGCGGCCCGCACCGGCAGTTCGGTCTCGGCGACCGGCCGGGACCAGATCTCACGCCCTATGGAATCCAGCTCCGTGCGGGTCCGCCGTTCGGCCGGCAGGGCCTCGGTGCGGGTACGGAACTCGGTGACCGCGGCGGCCACGCCGGCCCGCAGTTCGGCGGGCCCCGGCAGACCGGGGACCCGGTGCCAGCCGCCGCGGGGCGGCAGCACTCCGGTCCACGGGGGTCCGGTGACGGCGGCCGGGACGGTGGTGGTGCCCGCCTCCTCGTCGAGGGACTCCAGCAGCTCACCGGCCGACACGGTGGTGTCCAGCTCGACCGGCTGTTCCAGGCGGGCCGTGCGAATGGCCAGCACCTCGAAGGTCGGCGGCCTTCCGAACACGGCGACCGCGCCCCCGCCCGCCTGGAGGCGTACGGCGGCCGCGCGGTCGTAGTGGATCAGCCGGGCGAGGAAGGCGGCGAGATCTGCCGCCTCCCCCGCATCGGCGAATCGCAGGGTCGCCGTCATACGGCGACGGCCCCCTCGGCGGTCGCCGTCATGCTGTCGTCGACGTACTCCTGGAGGAACTCGCGCTCCTCCGCGGAGATGCGCCGCGGCCGCTGCGACGCCAGGTCGAACGGCACGACGACGGTCGACGCCCGTACGTACACGGTGTCGGCGTCCTTGATCTCATAGGCGATCGTCAGGGCCGCCGCGCCGATCTTGGTGACCCAGGACTCGACGGTCACCGGCTCGTGCCGGTGGACCAGCGGCCTCAGGTAGTCGATCTCGTGACGTGCCACGACGGATCCGCCGGAGAACGACGGGGACCCGTTCCCCGGCGCCAGCCGGAACATGAAGTCGATGCGGGCCTCCTCCAGGTAGCGGAGGAAGACGACATTGTTGACGTGCCCGAAGGCATCCATGTCCGACCAGCGCAGAGGGCAGTGGTAGATGTGCCGAGCCAAGATCAGCCCCGGGTGAGCTTCTTGTACGTGGCGCGGTGCGGGCGGGCCGCGTCCGCGCCGAGACGCTCGATCTTGTTCTTCTCGTACGACTCGAAGTTGCCCTCGAACCAGAACCACTTGGATTCGCCCTCGTACGCCAGGATGTGCGTGGCGACGCGGTCGAGGAACCAGCGGTCGTGGGAGACGACCACGGCGCAGCCGGGGAACTCCAGCAGCGCGTTCTCGAGCGAGGACAGGGTCTCGACGTCGAGGTCGTTGGTCGGCTCGTCGAGGAGCAGCAGGTTGCCGCCCTGCTTGAGGGTCAGCGCCAGGTTCAGACGGTTGCGCTCACCGCCGGAGAGCACACCGGCCGGCTTCTGCTGGTCCGGTCCCTTGAAGCCGAACGCCGACACGTAGGCGCGGGACGGCATCTCGACCTGGCCGACGTTGATGTAGTCGAGCTCGTCGGAGACGACGGCCCACAGCGTCTTCTTCGGGTCGATGTTGGCGCGGCTCTGGTCGACGTAGCTGATCTTGACGGTCTCGCCGACCTTGATCGAACCGGAGTCCGGCTGCTCGAGGCCCTGGATCATCTTGAACAGCGTGGTCTTGCCGGCGCCGTTGGGGCCGATGACGCCGACGATGCCGTTGCGGGGCAGGGTGAAGGACAGGTCGTCGATGAGGACCTTCTCACCGAAGGCCTTGGAGAGGTTGTTGACCTCGACGACCACGCTGCCCAGACGGGGGCCCGGCGGGATCTGGATCTCCTCGAAGTCCAGCTTCCGCATCTTCTCGGCCTCGGCCGCCATCTCCTCGTACCGCTGGAGACGCGCCTTGGACTTGGCCTGGCGGCCCTTCGCGTTGGAGCGGACCCACTCCAGCTCTTCCTTGAGCCGCTTGGCGCGCTTGGCGTCCTTCTGGCCCTCGACCTTCAGACGGGTCTGCTTGGTCTCCAGGTACGTGGAGTAGTTGCCCTGGTACGGGTAGGCACGGCCGCGGTCGAGCTCGAGGATCCACTCGGCGACGTTGTCCAGGAAGTACCGGTCGTGAGTGATCGCGACCACGGTGCCGGGGTACTTCGCGAGGTGCTGCTCCAGCCACTGGACCGACTCGGCGTCCAGGTGGTTGGTGGGCTCGTCGAGCAGCAGCAGGTCGGGCTGCTCCAGCAGCAGCTTGCAGAGCGCGACGCGGCGCTTCTCACCACCGGACAGGGTCGTGACCGGCCAGTCGCCGGGCGGGCAGCCCAGGGCGTCCATGGCCTGCTCCAGCTGGGCGTCGAGGTCCCAGGCGTTGGCGTGGTCCAGGTCCTCCTGGAGCTTGCCCATCTCCTCCATCAGGGCGTCGGTGTACTCGACCGCCATCTGCTCGGCGATCTCGTTGAACCGGTTGAGCTTGCCCTTGATCTCGGCGACGCCGTCCTCGACGTTCTCCAGAACGGTCTTGGACTCGTCGAGCGGCGGCTCCTGGAGCAGGATGCCGACGGAGTAGCCGGGCGACAGGAAGGCGTCACCGTTCGACGGCTGCTCGAGACCGGCCATGATCTTCAGAACGGTGGACTTACCGGCACCGTTCGGACCGACGACACCGATCTTCGCGCCGGGCAGGAAGTTCAGGGTGACGTCGTCGAGAATCACCTTGTCGCCGTGCGCTTTGCGCGCCTTGCGCATGGTGTAAATGAACTCAGCCAAGAGAAACCGTCCGGCAGTCGTGATCGTCGGGCAACAATGTGCAGGCTCCGCCGCGTGCGGGCAGATACACCCCATCTTGCCGTACCGCCACCCCTGGGCGGAAACCGCCCGTCGGCGCCCCTGGACCATGGCTCCGACCTGGCATGACCAGATCACAGGCCGTCACCGACGGTCAAGGCCGGCCCCCGGGGTCGCCGTATCCCGGCCCGGAGACGGCCCCGGTACAGCCCGGAGACGGCCCAGGACAGCGCGGGGCCGGTCCGGTCGTTCCGGGCGCAGGATCGAACCTGGTCGGGCCGGCCGCACCCTGGTGTCAGGCGGGTAGGGCCGCGCCCGGCCGGGGGCGGGGTGGGGTCTTGCCCGGCAGGTTCGAGCCGGCCGCACCCGGGCGTTCAGGCGGGTCCGCCGCACCCGGGCGCCGGGGGGTGCTTCTGGCGCCCCGGGGCCGGTGGTCCTTATTCGCTCCGCTTCCTGCGCAGGAGGAACACGGCCATACCTCCGAGCAGTACCAGGACCGTCGCCGTGGCAGCTATCAGCGGGGTGGCGGAGGAAGCGCCGGTCGCGGCCAGGTCGGTGTCCCCGGTGGTGCCCGCCGAGGTGCCCCCGGCAGAGGCGGGGCTGGGCTCGTTGGCAGGCGCGGCCCGGGGGACGGGGGCCGCGGTGCCGGTGGTCTCGCAGTCGAGGAAGCCCTTGACGGTCTCCTTGAATCCGCCCGGCCCGGTGATCGTCAGCTCGTACGGCCGGTCCTCGGTCACCGGGATGGTGATGGTGCGCGACTCCTTCGCGGCGACGGTGTGCGCGAAGCCCAGCAGCTCGAAGGTGAACGGCGTGTCCCCCTTGTTGCTCGCGGTGATCTCCACACCGCCCTTCGCGCAGTTCTTGGCCGCGGTGATCGCCGGGACCGCGCCCTGCTTCGCCCAGGTCGCGATGGCCTCGGTACTGAGCGTGGAGTCGCTGGACCCGGCGAGGATCTGCGTCTGGCTCCGGCTCTCACCGACGAAGGCGCGGCCGACCGGTACCGGGGTGGTGGCCTGGACGCTCAGGGTTCCGGTGCCGTCCGGGGCTTCCGCGGGCACGTCGAAGTAGAGCCGTCCGCCGTCCTTCACCTCCCCGGCGACCGGTGCTCCGGCCTGGTCGACGATCTCCACCCCCCGGCCTGCCAGGTCTCCGGACGGGGTGACGGTGACCTGGTCGGCGTCGGTTCTGACGATCACCGGCCCGATCTTCTCCCCCGGCCTGCCGGACACGGCCTTGTTCTCGAGCGTCAGTGAGGCCTTGGGCTCCGGGAGGTTCCTTGCGTGCTTCTCCAGCCAGTCGGCGAGCTTCTCCGCCTCCGGGTCGGCTGCCTCCACCTTGACGTGGTCGGAATAGCGCCAGATGGCCACCTGCGTGCCGGCCGCGGCCGTCCGGTTGTCCAGCGCCCCGCGGATACCCGCCTTCTTGGCCAGGGCGGCCAGATCGTTGACCTGCGGGTAGGAGTTCAGCAGGATCCAGCGGATCTTCCCCGCGTCGGCGTTGCGGCTCAGCGACGTGCCGCTCCAGGGGGTCTCCTGATAGGTCGCCTCCGACTGTGTCGGGTTGTGTATGTCGATGCAGTAGGTCTGGAGGGTGCCGCCGCCGTCGACGTCCATCCGGAAAAGGCCGGCGGGTACTTCTCGTCTCCTGCCGTCCTCCAGAACGACGGCACGGTCGGAAGCGCCGCTCTGCAACCCCTTGAGGGTGGCGGTCGCGCCCCCCTGGTGCCGCGCGGGCCCCTCCGCGGTCGCGGCGCCCGCGACCCCGGCAGGTCCGGCCATCGAGAGCAGACCGACGGCCAGCACCACGGCCACCGGGCGGGTGGAGCCCCGCCCTCCTACAGAAAGCATGGAATTCCCCTTCGGGCGAGGCCGTCTCGTGGGGACACGTGGGGGGAGCGCCTCGCCTGCTGACTCAAGTGCCCTGTGAGTAGGGGGAATCCTAGAGATGTGACGCGCCATGATGCCCCGTACCGCGCTCCTACAATCATTCCGACTCGGAATCGTTATCCCAACTGCCCGTGCGGGCCCGGACGGTCGGTGTACGACCATGTCAGACGCCGATCAGAACGGCGCCGGTTGCGGTTCACGGTCGGTTCGGTGCATCTCTTCTGAGGGGCTTTCATGCTGCGGGTGCTGATGCCCATCGTGGTGCGGGCCGGGCACCGGCTGTTGTTGCGGGCCACCGTCCCGCCGGTGTTCCGGGGCCTGCTGCGGGTCGGCACCCGGAGCGGGCTGTGGCGCCTGGGGCGGTGCCGTGGGCCGTCCGCCGCCCGCCGCGTGCTTCGGTCCGTACCATGACGCTTCGGCCTGCCGTCCGGGGCCGGGGCCGGGCTGCCGTTCCCAGGGCGAGTCCTTCGGATGCTCCGTCAAGAGCGTGTCGGGCTTCGCCGACCGGCGGAACGCGGAGGTGCCACGCGACAGGTCGTGGCCGATGGCGCTCGCGTCGATCTCGGCGGAGATCTTGCGCTGGCCCTCCCACTCCTCCTCGCGCACCCTCAACCTACCCTGCACCACGAGTGGTTCCCCGACCGAGACGGACGCGGCGAGGTTGGCGGCGAGGGCGCGCCACGCCCACACCGTGTAGAAGCTCGTCGGGCCGTCGGTCCACCTCCCCGCGTTGCGGTCCCAGCGGCGGGCGCCCACCGCGAACCGGAAGCGGGCCACTCCGCCCGTCGCCGATTCCCGGTAGTCGACACTCGTCGCGACATTACCCACCAGCGTCACCGTGGTCTCGCTCATGGCGGGCCACCTCCCCGTACGGATCCAGTCGATCGTTGCTTGCGCTGTGATCCCATGCTGGACCGGACGGGGCGTTGCTGCCGACGGCTGTGGACGACGCCGGGATTGTGGACAACTCCGTCACCCGGAGGAAGTCTTGACTCCGACCGTTCCGGTGGATCCGTGGCGCCCGTCCGTACCGTTGCCCCGGCTCTTGCCGTTGGTGCCGGCCCTGCCCTTCGCGCGGGCCGACCACCGTCTGCCGGGTTCCGTGTCGGCCTCGGCCCTCCGCGCCCCGTCCCGCGCCGCCCGGCTCCGTTTCCCCTCGTTCTGCGCCGGCATCGCGGACGCCCCTTCCTCCGCTGCCGCCCCCGCGTCGGCGGGCTCGGGGGGCCGTCCGCCCGGCAGCCCGGTCACACTGGTCACCGACGCGTACTGCTCCCGCACCTCCCGGTACCGCATCAGCTCCGCCGCCACCGGGTCGAGGACCTTGGCCCGTCCGCATCCCGCGGCCGCCTCGCGCAGCCGCCGCTCGGCCTCCTGCCCGTAGCGGCGAGCCGGTCCCCGGGCCGCCGCCGCGCAGGCCCATTCCACGAACGGCCCGCCGACGATCCCGAGCAGCATCACCATCGCGGGCACGATCAGCCCCGGCTCCAGGACGCCCACGATCTGCCCCACGAGCCAGAGACCGCCGACGAACTGAACGACCGTCATGGACATCTGTACCAGCACCGCCAGCGGCCACCATCCCGGGCGAGGCGGACGTCCCCGGGGCACCGCAGCGGCCGCCGCGAGCCGGTCCAGCGCCTCGGGCAGCCCCTCGGCGCCGCGCACCGCCGCCTCGCGCACGGCCAGGGCCCAGGGCGCCGGCAGCCCGACGGAGGCGTCGTCGGCGACCGCGCGCACGGCCTGCTCGACCCGCTGACGGGCGGTGATCTCGGGTTCGGCGTTGGCCGGCCGCCGTGTCGGCACACCGCTGCCCGGCCGGCGGCTCTGTTCGTACCAGCGCCACAGCCGCAGCCAGGGAGTCCCGCAGGCCTTGCCGGCGTGCCGCCGCCATTCGCGTTCCGCGGCCAGCCCCGCGGCCTTGGCGCCGACGGCCTCGGCCAGCCGGTCGGTGAACTCCTCCCGGGTCCGTTCCTGGAGACCCGGATGCCCCTCGCCCACGTACACGGGCCGCAGCCGGGCCGCCGCCACATCGAGGTCCGCCGCCAGTCGCAGCGCGGGCGCGGCGCGTTCCGTCACGAACCGGCCGAGCAGGTCGCGCAGTTCGTCGACGCCTTCGCCGGTGAGTGCGGAGAGGGCGAGGACGGTCGCTCCGGGCTCACCGTGCTCGCCGAGCGCCATCCCGTCGTCGTCGAGCAGCCTGCGCAGATCGTCGAGCACGAGCTCGGTGGCCTCCCCCGGCAGCCGGTCGATCTGGTTGAGCACCACGAACGTGACCTCCGCGTGGCCCGCCAGGGGACGCAGATAGCGCTCGTGCAGAACGGCGTCGGCGTACTTCTCCGGGTCGACCACCCAGATCACCCCGTCCACGAGGGCCAGCACCCGGTCGGCCTGTTCGCGGTGGGCCGGCACCGCCGAGTCCAGATCGGGAAGGTCGACGAGGACGAGCCCGCGCAACGCCTCGTCCGGTTCGGCTTCCTGTCGGGGTCTGCGGCGCAGCCGCCCCGGGATGCCCAGCCGGTCGAGGAGCCCTGCGGCGCCCTCGGACCAGGTGCAGGCCACGGGCGCGGACGTGGTCGGCCTGCGCAGCCCGCTCTCGGAGATGTTCATCCCGGCGAGCGCGTTGAACAGCGCCGACTTGCCGCTGCCGGTGGCTCCCGCGACGGCGACGACCGTGTGCCGGGCGGACAGCCGCTGGCGTGCCGCCGCCTCGTCGAGCACCCGCCCGGCCTCGGCCAGCGTGGCGCCGTCCAGCCTGGTCCTGGACAGGCCGACGAGCTCCCGCAGGGCGTCGAGGCGTTCGCGGAGCGGCGGCCCGTACGGTCCGCCGACCCCGGGATACCCGTCGGGCCGCCCGTCGGCGTCCTCGTACCCGAACTCGTATGCGTACTCCTCCGCGTCCCCGCCGGTTGTTCCGCCCGGGGGAGCCGAGCCGCCCCCGCCCGTGGCGGATTCCGCGGCGGGCCGCCCGTCCGGCTCCTCACGCGGGTCCCCTGCCGTATCGCGGTCGTCGACAGGGCCGGCCGCTCGGCGGGCGATCAGCCCGTCGTCCCAGCGGTCGCCGGTCCGGTCGGACCGGTCGGACACTGCGGTCACCGCGTCACCTCTTCTTCTGCAGTACGGACAGCGCGGCGATCAGCTCGCACTGCGACTCCGGCGTCACATGGAGGGCGTCGATCGTGGACAGCCTGCGGTCCCGTTCGGCGCCGAGTACCCGTCCCAGGTACCTGGACAGCAGATCGGTCCCCTTGTCGCGCAGCCGCAGCGCGCCCTGGGCGCCGATGGTCTCCGCGAGCCGCTCCCCCGCGGTGCGCGCCCGCCGCCCCCCGAGCAGGGACGCCGCGAGCAGCACGGCGACCGTCTCCGGATCCGGGACGGTGGCCACCTCCGCCCGCCGGGTCTCCTCCTCGGCCATCTCCTCGAGCACCCTGCGCCAGCGCCGTACGGCCATCCCGACGCGTTCCGCCGATTCCCGGTCGCGGGGCGCGAACGGCACGGCCGCGGCGGCCGGTTCACGGCGCCAGGCCTCCTCGACGCGCTCATCGGCCGCGGCGGCCGTGCACTGGAGGAGGGTGGTGAAGCTCTCGGCCATCGAGTCCAGGACCTCGCGGGGGCTGCTGTCGAGGGGATGGGCGCGCCAGCGTGCGAGGGCGTCCCCGGCGAGCACCCCGCCGGCCTGGACCCGCTCGCGCATCCGGGCACCCTCCTTCTCGTACGCCTCCTCAACCGCGGCGGCGAGCCGTACGGCCGTGGCGTACTGCGCCGCGACCGCGGACGCGAGCTCGGGCATCCGGGCGTTCAGCGAGTCGAGCATTCCGGCGGCGGTGCGGTTGAGGGCCTGCTGCCGGGCGGCGGGATCCTGGACCCGGTGGGCCAGCCAGGCGCGCAGCGGGGCGACGGCGGTGGTGGGGAGCAGCCCGCTGCTGCCGCCGGCCGACTCGGGCAGCTCGGGGATGGTGAACCGGGGCACCTCGCCGAGCCCGGCCCGGGTGAGCAGGGCGCCGTAGCGCTGCGACACCTCGCCGATCACCTGGTGCGGCACCCGGTCGAGCACCACGACGAGCGAGGCGTCGTACTCCTTGGCGGTCCGCAGCAGGTACCAGGGCACGGCGTCGGCGTACCGGGCGGCCGTGGTCACCATCACCCATACGTCGGCGGCGCAGATGAGCTCCGCGGCGAGGACACGGTTCCGGGCGACGAGGGAGTCGATGTCGGGCGCGTCGAGCAGTGCGAGCCCGCAGGGGAGGGACTCGGAGGACTCGACGCGCAGGATGTCCTTCTCGGGAGACATCGCAGCCCGCCGCCGGTCCTGTTCGTCGTCCATCCAGAGCCGGGGCAGCCGGGGCAGTACGCGGTTCCCGTCGAACCAGTGACGGTCGTCCGGGTGACACACCAGCACCGGGGTGCGCGTGGTGGGCCGCAGCACTCCGGCTTCGGTCACACGTCTGCCGACGAGCGAGTTGACCAGTGTCGACTTCCCCGCCCCGGTGGAACCGCCGATGACGGCGAGCAGCGGGGCGTCGGGGTCCTTCAACCGGGGAACCAGATAGTCGTCGAGCTGCGCGAGCAGTTCGGCCCTGGCCTGTCTGGCCCGCTCGGCGCCCGGCAGGGGCAGGGGGAGACGCACGGCGGCGACACGGTCGCGCAGGGCGGAAAGTGCGTCGATCAGCTGAGGCCGTACGTCCAAGGTCACCACAAGCGAAGAATGCCCAATTTTGGAGCCTTTTTGAAGCGTATGCCGATGTCTGCGCGCCGACCCGGCGCATGAGGCTGCCGGGGCGGGCGGGGCGCAGGTATAACGAGTGCACAACACCCGCAGCCCACGACGTCAAAAGCAGTGCGGGAAACGCTGCGGCCTGCGATTATCGGTTCGCTTCACCGAACCTCCACATCGTGGCACGCAGGTGAAGCCGCCAGGACACGGCGACCGGAGCCCTATCCTTGTCCCGGCAAGGTCACGGACACACCCTTCCAGGGGCTCCCGGCCACCGCGGCCGCACACCGGCCCCCGTAGCTCAGTGGATAGAGCAGGCGCCTTCTAAGCGCTTGGCCGCAGGTTCGAGTCCTGCCGGGGGCGCCACCCCTCGCCCTCCCACTCGGGAGGGCGTTTTTGCTGGTCAGAGGACTTCCTGAGGGCGATACAGAACGACCGGACCGCCCCCGGCGATGCTGGGGAGGATCCGGCCGTGACCACCGACGCGACCACGCAATACCGGGAATGGTCATCCACACCCGTCACGACCTTGGCCTCGGACAACTCACCCGTCACCGGGTCGACCAGCATCACCCCGCCGACGATGTCCATCTGCCACAGCTGCATCGGCCGGTCCCGCCGCCAGCGCTTGTAATCCGACCGCTTCCTCCGCCGCACCCCCGGCTCCACCAGGCCATGCCGGACCAGGATCCGATACACGGTCATCCGCGACGGCACCGGCATGACTGTCCCGGACCGCTCCATCACATGAGCAATCCGCCGCGGACCCCACCGCGGATGCTCACGCCGCAGCTCACACACGGCCGCCTCCACCTCGGCAGAAGCCTGATGCGGACACGAAGCCGGCCTGCGCGACCGGTCCGCCAACCCGGCCAGCCCCGAAGCCTCATACCGGGACTTCCACCCGCTCACCGTCTGCCGCGAGACGCCCAACTGAGCGGCGACCTCCGTCACCGTCGCGCCCGCCGGCACCGACAGGACAGCCCGGTATCTCTGCTCGACAACCGACAACTCCACCAGCGCCAATCCCGGCCTCCCGCCACACGCCGCAACGACGCGCACAGAAAAGCCGATCACGACCACTGTCAACCATAAGCTGGGACCGAACTGTCAAGCATCACCCGGGACTGGACAAAAGCACCTGATCCCAGCGCGGTAGAAGTTTCTCTGCTTCATCAAGTGCTCGCTCCGCTCGCCGCGCGCCCGGCTTGGTGCCGGGCGACGCTCCTGTCTCCGCCCGCTCCGCCCGGCCGCCGGACGCGCGCGGCGCGAGCCAACGAAGTGTGTGGCAGGCGCATCTGCCCCCGTCTGCTGGACGGAATGAAGGTGCCGGCAGCGAGGCGTAGTGGGCGTTCGATCACATGCCCGGGATGCCGCAAAGGATCATGCTAGCCTCCGGTGGTTGATGAGGTCTTCCTTCCAACGGGGGTTTGCAGTATGGGGATGCGGCGTATTTTCGGGCGCACGGCTGCCATGGGTTCCGCAGTGATCGCACTGGTCGGGGTGGTGCTGGTTCCGCAGGCAAGCGCTGCGCAGACCTGCCTTAGCACCACCGGGGCCAAGATGTGCTGGCAGTCCACGGGTGATGACGTGTACATAACCGACACCAAGGCCGATGGCCACCGAGCGGGCGGCTACTACGCCACGGACCGCGGAAGTTACGGATGGTGCGAGAACACCAAGGGTGCAAACACCACGGTGAAGTGCAACCTTGAGCTGGAGGAGCCCGACATGATCAGTTTCTACGCTGCCAGGTGCGAAGGCCCCTGTGGGCCCTTTGGGCATGGCGTTCTGAATAAGTCTGGCTGGAAGCGCGTAGCCGTGTGATTCGGGTGCCCTGCTGAGGTGGGGCTCTCCAGGAGCTCCTGGAGAGCCCCACCTTTGCTGACCGACCGTGACCCACTCCCCCAACCGGACCCCGACACCCCCTCCGAAGCGAAGGGGGTGGTCAAAGCCTCGCCGACGGCACCACACTCGTCCGCCGAGAGGGGATGTGGTCAAGGGCATCCCCCACCCGAACAACCCCCACAGGACCCGTGACCGTTCCCCGAGACGTCACCGCGTAGTCCCAGGGCGGCCGTTCACTGCCAGTCCCCCGGGGCACCAGAGCGGGGGGACTTCGGCACTCTCAGCAGAACTTGGCGGCTGCCGCGGCGGCTCCCGCTTCCCAGCCCTTGTTGTACTCGGCGGTGCGCGGCGCAATCCCCTGCAGCTGCTTGGCCTGGCAGTTCGCCTTGATCGCCTTGAAGCCGTCGGAGAACCCCTTTGCGCGTTCCTCGTCCTTCTGCGCCACCTCGCCCTTCGCCTTGGCGCACTTGATGGTCTCCTCGCCGTCGTTCACCTGGATGTGGTACTGGGCGTCCTTCACGTTCGGCACGACGAAGGCGCCGTCGGCGTCCACCGTGAGGCCGGTTCCGGCTTGACCCGGTCCTATGAACGCCACCTTGTCACCCTTCGTGAACCCTTCCCCCCTGAGGGCGAAGGTGACGGCCTGGGCCTGAGGGTCGGTGTTGCGCACCACCGCGCACTCGGCCGCCGGAAGGACCGCCGTGCTCGTGGGCGCACTTGCGCCCACTCCTTGCGCGCCCGCCGCCGAGGCGAGCGCCAGCGAAGCGGCGATCGGCGGCATGAGGAGAAGAACACAACGTTTGCGGTTCATCGATCCACCCTCGGAAGATGGCGGGCTGACGTTTCAGCCCTCGTACCGACACCGTGACGCGAGGGCCGTTACCGCCGCGTGACGGCAGCGTGACCACGGTCCCGCGAGGCAGAGGGCGGGCGGCCCTCCGCTTCGGAGGCAGTGGTCGGTACCCCGGCACGGGGGGAAGGCAGAAGTGGGGCAAGCCAGGCCAGTCACGACACCGAGCCGGAGTGGCCACCGGGGCGCAGCCTGTCGCCGACGCCTGTGCTCCGAAGCCCATTTGCAGGCAAACGCATCCGGCGACTGTGCATGGTCACGAACAAGGGGCGTCGTTGAGGCAATTGGTCGGGCCCCGTTCACGCAACTCTCGCCACCGTCAGCAGCGACGGGTCTGGTACGGCACGGGGGCGGGTGCCGGTTCGGGCGGTGTCGGGCACCGCCTCAGGGCGACGAGGAGGGTCAGCGCGACTCCGGCTGACACGACGAGAAGTGTGGTGCTGATCCCGTCGGCGGTGGCGATGCGAAGCTGTTCGCCGGAGAGACCGTCGAGGCCGGCGGTCGCCACCAGGACGAGGGCGGCGAGTCCGACTGCTGCACCCGCGCCCGAGGCGGTCATCGCCGCCGCCGGAGTGCGTTGCCGATCCTTGACCGCACGCAGGTCCCCTGGTAGAGCGTGTCCGGCCGACTGCGGCTCGGCGAGCGGCGGCCGGAAGGCGCTGGTGTCCAGCCGACGTGGCCGGCCGGCTGGCCGGTGTCGAGGCGCCCGCCGTCACCGGTTGTCCGACCTCCCCCCTAGGTTCGGCTACCGAACGGCCGTCACCACCGGGGGGGGATCACACCATGACGATGCACCGACCGGGCCTGCCCGAGGACCTGCCGTCCGCCGAGGTGCTCTGGGGGCGTTGGGCCCTCATCGCCGTCCTGGAGGCGAGTACCGAGGCGGAAGGGCGCGGCAGGCACCGCACTGGGCACTGGATCGACGGCGACGGGCTGCACCTCGACGACTGCGGGTGCACCTGGTGGACGTTCGCCCGGATGGGCGAGGGGCGGTATGTGCTCTACGGCGAGGACGAGTCGAGCGGCGTGAAGTGGTACAGGCCTGCCGTCGACATGCTGGCGGGCGCACCCGGGTGGCTCCCGCACGAGACCCTGCGCGACCTGGTGGAGAGTTGTGAACTGGGATGCGTCTACTGGTACGAGAACGGCGCGTGGGCCCGCGCGGCCTATCCGGAGGACCTGGACGACGACGGCCTGGACTGCGGGATGAGCCGCTTCGTGGTGCGCGAGGAGGTTCGTGGACTGCTCGCCGGCACCGGGGACGACTGCGTGTGCGAACCCGTCCCGGGCCGCGCCGCGGTGGACCTCCTCGACGCCGCGGAGGCACACGGGCTGAGGCCGGAGACGCTGGAGTCGTTCGTCGCCGACTGCGCGTGCGGGCACTGGGACCTGCCGGCCATGCTGCGGGCCCTGCGGCTCACGGGCGCATAGCAGAGAGGGCGGCACCTGGTTTCCGCGGTTGGCGCCGGAGAACGCGGTGAAGTTCACCCGGCTCGATCAGCCCGGCTCCCCGGTCCCGGGATCGTCTTCGCTCACCTCCCTCCGGGCCTCAGATCACCGATCACGCCGATCCGGATGCCGAGCCAGGGATAGGTGTGCTGGTAGAACGCATTGTCCTGGGGTTGCAGGCCGACCGCCGAGAGCCAGAGCTGGTATGCCGGGGCGTTGGAGACGCCGCCGTGCAGGCGGCGCCAGACGCGGGGGGGGGGGGGGTGGGCACGTCGGTCGGCGGGTTGGTGATCGTGTCGGTCCACTCGACCGCGTTGCCGCCCTGGTCGCGGGTGCCCCAGGGTGAGGTCGTCCTCGCCTGGCCGGCTGTGCCGAGGCTGCCCTGGTAGAGCTGGGCGTAGGCGACGGGGTCCAGGCCCAGGGGGTTCACGGTGGAGCAGACGTCCGGCTCCACCCGGCCGGGGCACCAGCTCGGGGCAGGGAGGCCTGAGGCGTGGTACGAGGCGAGGGGCTGGGTCGCCGCGTTGGTGACGTCGCCTGTGGCGGGGTCGAGGACGGTGGGGGCGGGGGCGGACGCGTCGCCGTCGCCGAAGACTCCGGCGTTCGTGGGGTACTTCCAGTAGGAGTGCGTCCCGCCTCCGCTCGGGTCGTAGTAAGCGGCCTTGATCCATTCGTTCTGGCTCGGCACCACGAAGCCTGAGGCACGGGTGCGGATCGGAGCCCGCCGGGTGAGGTCGTACATTCCACGCTCGGTCCGCGGCGACAGCCTGACCCGGTAGGTGACGTACCGGAATCCTCCGTCGGCGGTCTCCTTCTTGGCGAGCACCCGACCGTTGTAGAGGGAGTTGACGAAGCGCGCCGCCTTCAGGAAGTCCGCGAACGCGTAGGGCTTGTCCGTCCACTCGGGATAGGCCACCGAGTAGTGGCGGCCATCGGGGGCGTCCGCGTCGAAGTCGACCTGGCCGTACTTCGGCCATGCCGACGAGCTCTCCGTCTCCCCGTACAGGCCGAGCCGGTCGCGGCCCTCGGAGTCAGCCGTGTTGAGGAACGCCACCCACTGGCCGGCGGTGACCTCGAGCTGTCCGATCTCATACGGGTACGCGACCGCGCCGACCGTCAGGCACTCCCCCGAGCCCTCGGGGGCGTCGGCGCACGACGCGTACGCGGCGTCCCTGAAGGGGACGACGCCCACCGACGGATTGCCGGGCGCGCCCACCTCGGCGGTCGTCAGCGTGATGACCTCGCCCGCTCGGGCGCTGTCGCCCTCCCCCGTGCCGGTGTCGGCGGTCGCGGCGGCCGGAACGAGCAGTGCCGACAGGCCGCACACCGCGGCGAGCGGTCTGCTCGTACGAGTGCGGTGGGGAACGCGGACGCGGTGCATGGCATCCCTTTCCGGCCGTGGCAGCCGACCCTGAGCCGGAAGCGGGGCAGGCGGAGCGGCCCGGTGATCACACGACGGTCAGCGCCACATTAATCACGCCTGTCACCCTCCGCGTCTGACACGTCACGGGGAGGGGGAGGTTCCCGTCGGATGCAGGAACGTCACGGCCGCTGCCCGGGGCCGACGGCGCGGCACGGCACGGCACGGCACTGCACGGCACGGCGCGGCACGGCGCGGGCAATGGAAGCGGGCAATGGACACGTGCACGCCCCGCGCCCGTCTCCGCCCCCGTCCCCGCCACCATCGGTCGTCACACCAAGGTCGCCGCCGTCAGCGCCCCGAAGGCGGCCACGACGAGCAGCGTGCGGATGAGGTGGTAGCGGTTCCACCGGGATTCGAACGCGGCCCGTGCCTCCGCGTCCGGCAGGCCCTCGGAGGCGGCGAGGGCGTTGTTCAGCGGGATGTTCCCGGCGATGGTCACCACGTGGTTGAGGCCGCCGAGGAGCAGCCCGGCCACGATCAGCCAGCGCTGGGCGTCCGTGCGCCCGTCGGTCGGCACGGCGAGCGCCGCCGCCGGGAAGGCGACGACGCCGAAGAACGTCAGGAGGAACACGGCCCGCGGCACGGCCTCGTTGATGCGGCGCATCGCGACGGTGAACTGGTCGTCCGTCAGCCGGGCCAGGGCGGGCATGACTCCGGTGAGGAAGATGAGCATGTAGCCGGCGTACAGTCCGGTGGCGACGACGGCGAGCGCGAGCAGAACGTTGGCCATGACTTCAATCGTGACTCCCACGCCCCATGGATAAACGCCCCGTCGGCGAGCTCTCCCCTACGACACGATGTCCTTGCGGCCGAACCCCCGGAACGCGAGGGCGAACAGCACCAGAGCGTAGGCCGTGGACACCGCGGCGCCCTTGGTCATGCCGGCCCACTCGAGCTGGGGCTGGAGTGCGTCGGCCCAGGCGAACTGCCAGTGTGCCGGGAGGAAGTCCCGCCACGACCCGAGTGCGGTCACGGCGTCGAGGACGTTGCCCACGATGGTGA
The DNA here is from genome assembly GCF_055573115.1 of Streptomyces sp. NPDC030222. Lineage (NCBI taxonomy): Bacteria > Bacillati > Actinomycetota > Actinomycetes > Kitasatosporales > Streptomycetaceae > Streptomyces > Streptomyces sp. NPDC030222. Next base: position 74,344 of record NZ_JBVICA010000016.1, on the reverse strand, counting down.
GGCCCACGGCGCCGCCCACCGCGCCCAGCGGTGCGTCGGTCCTCGTGGACAGCCAGAACGCCAGCCCTGCGGTGACCAGCTGGGAGACGAAGACGTAGCCGACGGCGAGCGCCAGACGCGGTACGGCGTCGCCGGCCGGGAGTGCTCCGCCGGTGGGGAGCTGCAGCGGGCCCCAACCGTAGGCGACCGTGCCGACGGCCAGTGCGACCAGCGGGAGCAGGATCATCGCCGCGAGGCTGAAGCCGAGCGCGACCACGAGTTTGCTCCACAGCAGCCGGGCCCGCGGCACGGGAGCCGCGAGGAGGTAGCGCAGCGAGGACCAGTTCGCCTCGCCGGCGACGGTGTCCCCGCAGAACAGTGCGACGGGCACGACCAGCAGGAAGCCGGCCGAGACGAACAGGCTCGTCGCGGCGAAGTTGGCGCCGGACGCGGTGGCGGTGTCGATGAGCGTGATCCTGTCGTCGCCGCGGCCGTCGCGCTCGCCGCCGATGGCGAACGCGACGAGCAGCACGAACGGCAGGGCGGCCAGGATCGCGGCCATCACCAGGGTGCGGCGTCGGCGCAGCTGCCGCACCGCCTCGACGCGCAGCGGCAGGGTGCGCCGGGCGCGGTAGCCCGGTGCGGCTTCCGCGAGCACGCTCATGCGGATCCTCCGATCAGGGTCAGGAACGCGTCCTCCAGCCGGCGGTGCGGGCCGACCGCGGTGAGCGGTACGTCCAGCCGGACGAGTTCGCCGATCAGCTCGGTGGAGGTGGCACCGTCGAGGCGTACGAGGAGGTCGTCGCCGCTGCGCACGGCGGAGGCGACGCCGGGGAGCGCGGCCACCTTGTCGACCAGTACGTCCTGCACGGGACGGGCGAGGCCGACGAGCAGGGTGTCCCCGGCGCCGGTGATGTCGGCGACGGGTCCTGCCTGGACGAGGCGCCCGCGGTCCATCACCACGAGGTGGGTGCAGGACTGTTCGACCTCGGCGAGGAGGTGGCTGGAGACGATGACGGTGCGGCCGCCGGCGGCGTAGCGGATCATCACGTCCCGCATCTCGCGGATCTGCGGCGGGTCGAGTCCGTTGGTGGGCTCGTCGAGGATGAGAAGTTCGGGCAGACCGAGCATCGCCTGGGCGATGGCGAGGCGCTGCCGCATGCCCTGCGAGTAGGTGCGGACGGCGCGTCCCAGGGCGTCGCCGAGGCCGGCGATCTCCAGTGCCTCGTCGAGGTGGGCGTCGGCGGCGGGTCTGCCGGTGGCCTGCCAGTACAGCTCCAGATTGGCGCGGCCGGTCAGGTGGGGGAGGAAGCCCGCGCCCTCGACGAACGCGCCGACCCGGGAGAGTACTGGCGCGCCCGGCCGGACCGCGTGACCGAAGACGCGGATCTCACCGCCGTCGGGCCGGATGAGGCCCATGAGCATGCGCAGGGTGGTGGTCTTCCCGGCGCCGTTGGGGCCGAGGAGACCGAGCACCTGGCCCTTCTCCACGCGGAACGAGAGGTCGCGGACGGCGTACCGGCCGTCGGATCCGGCGTACTTCTTGGTGAGGCCGGTGATCTGGAGCGGCACGTCGGCGAGCTCGGGCTCCGGCGCCGGGGCGGACCGGCGGCGCGGTGCGGTGAACAGGAGGAGGCCGGCGACGACGGCCCCGGCCGCGGGCAGGCCCCAGGTCCAGCGGGGCAGCGGCGCAGCGGCCGTGGTGACCGCGGGTGCGGTGGGCACGGTCAGAGCATGGTCGCCTGCCAGGGAGACGGCGTGGGCGGCGGGCTCGGCCGGTGAGGCGTAGCCGAGGTCGGTCGCGGAGAGGACGAGCCGCAGCCGGTGACCGGCGTCGATCCGGTGGTCGACGGCGGGCAGCCGCAGCGTCACGGTGCGGGCCTTCCGTACGTCGTCGACCCGGACGGGTGCGACGAGTTGGGCGGGCAGGAGCTGCCTGCGCCCGTCGGGACCGACGTCGTAGACCTTCCCGAAGAGGACGGCGCTGCCGCTGTCGGAGGCGACCGTGACGTCGACGGTGGGCGTGCCGGTGATCTGGAGCGGCTCCGTGAGCGGTGCCGAGTCGAACCGCGCGTGCTGTCCGGGGAAGTCCAGGGACAGTCCGACTCCCAGCGACGACAGCTGGGAGAGCCCGCCGCCGACCCCGGGCAGGGCGGACACCGCGGGCGGTGCGCCGCCCGGGGGGTTGTGGAAGGTCTGGGCGGGGCCGGTGAGTGCGATGTCCCGGCCGCCGTCGGCCAGTCCGGGGTAGCGGTCGGCGGTCGCGCCGCGCAGCCGGGCGGTGCCGTCGGTGGAGTCGACTCCGCCGGTGCGGCTGACCCGGAAGGCGGGGCCGGTGTCCGCGCCGGTGTCGTCCTTGAGGTACCGGTCGAACCAGGCGGAGATGCGACCCTCGACGCGGTCCGTCTCGCGGTCGCCGCCGTCGTGGCCGCCCGCGATCCAGTCGACGGCGACGGGGGCGCCGTTGCGGGTGACGGCCCGGGCGATCGCGTCGGCGTGGCCGAGCGGGAAGAGGGAGTCCGCCTGGCCCTGCACGACGAGCGTGGGCACCTTGATGCGGGGGCCGACGGCGGAGGGGCTGCGGGACTCCAGCACGGCGCGGGCGGCGGCATCGGGGCGGCCGGCGGTGGCGACGCGCTGGTACATGCCGCACAGTTCGGGAGTGAACCGTCCACAGGGGCCGGCCGGGACGTCCGGTTTCCCGGGCCGGTCGCCGGGGGCGGGTGCCGCCGGTCCCGTCGGCTCCGTGGAGCCCGCCGTGAAGAAGATCCCGGCCCACAGCTTCTTGAACACCCCGTCGGGGAACAGGGCGTCGGCGAGGTTCCAGTAGGTGATCTGCGGAGCGATCGCGTCGATCCGCCGGTCGTGTCCGGCCGCGAGGAGCGCGGCGGCGCCGCCGTACGAGGCGCCGGTGACGCCGACGCGCGGGTCGCCGGGTCGGTCCAGCCGTACCTCGGGGCGCTTCGCCAGCCAGTCGGTGAGCCGGGACACGTCGGCGATCTCCGCCTTCGGGTCGTTGAGCCCGATGCTTCCGGTGGACGCGCCGAATCCGCGCGCCGACCAGGTCAGGACGGCGTAGCCGTCCCGGGCGAGGCGCTCGGCCTGTTCCCGCACGTCGTCCTTGCTCCCGCCGAAGCCGTGCGCGAGCAGCACGGCCGGGCGGCGGCCGGCGGCGCCCGCGGTGAAGTACGACGCGTCGATCCTGGCGCCGGGCATGTCGAAGGCGCGGTCCACCCGGTGCACGGCGGGCTCGGCCCCGGCCCCGGCGGCGGTCCATGTCACGGCCCCCGCCGCGAGGCCGAGCGCGGCGAGGCCCGCGGCCAGGCGGCGCCCCCGGCGTCGCAGGAATCGGATCTCCATACGACCGAACCCTAGGCGTCCGTGGACCCCGTCCACCGCCACCGCGGGTCGGAACCGCGTGCTCTCCTCCGGTCGTACGCGGAGCACGGCACGTACTGCGGCCGCGGTACGTGTGGGCGCTCGGTCCGGACGCGCGGACTTCGGGTCCCGAGGTGCCCGGGGGCGGTCCGGACGCGGGGGCGCCGGGCTCCGAAGCACCTGGGACCGGCCCGAACACACGAACCCCAGACCCCAAAGCACCCGGGACCGCCCCGAACACACGAACCCCAGACCCCGAAACACCTGGGACCGCCCCGAACACACGGACCCCAGACCCCGAAGCACCTCGGACCGGCCCGAACACGCGGACCCCGGGCACCGGTTCCCCGAACCGGCCGCCGTCGGCGCGACAGCAGCCGCACGGCCCGTTCCGAGCACCGGAGCGAGCACCTGAGGTCCCGCCGCGGGCATCCCGCCGCGACCGGTCCCGGCACCGGCCCGTATTCGGGGCGGCGTCGTGCCCGGGAAAACCCGTGGCGACCGGCGGGCCCGGACTGGCAGCATCGCGGCAGACCTGCAGGCGACACGACCGCGGGGGGGGGGGGGAAAGGGGGGGGGGGAGGGGGGGGGGGGTCCGTCGTTGTTTGGGGAGGGTAGGGGGGGGGGGGCGCCCCCTTTTTCCGCCCGGGGGGCGG
>NZ_JBVICA010000016.1:0-70321 GCF_055573115.1 Streptomyces sp. NPDC030222 | reverse complement strand
CCTTTTTTTGGGGGTTGTTGCGTACCAGGAAAACCCCGTGACACCTGTTACTCCCGACCGACCACCCCCACAACACCCCCACACCCACCCCCCCCCCCCCCCCCCCCCCCACGGCCCCCCCCCCCCCCCCCCGGTCGCCTGCAGTTGTCAGGGCAGGTCAGGGGCGGGGAACCGCCTTCGTGGCCGGCCGGGCGGCCGGACCGGCGGCCGGCTCAGTGGTTGCGGGGGAAGCCCAGGTCCACACCGGTCGGCGCCTCGGACGGGTCGGGCCAGCGGGTGGTGACGACCTTGCCGCGGGTGTAGAAGTGCGTGCCGTCGTTGCCGTAGATGTGGTGGTCGCCGAAGAGCGAGTCCTTCCACCCTCCGAACGAGTGGTAGCCCACCGGCACCGGGATCGGCACGTTCACGCCGACCATGCCGGCCTCGACCTCCAGCTGGAAGCGGCGGGCGGCCCCGCCGTCCCGGGTGAAGATCGCGGTGCCGTTGCCGAACGGCGAGGCGTTGATGAGGGCGAGGCCCTCCTCGTACGTCTCGGCGCGGAGCACGCACAGCACGGGACCGAAGATCTCGTCACGGTACGCGTCGGAGTCGGTCGGCACGTGGTCGAGCAGGGAGATGCCGATCCAGTGGCCGTCCTCGAAGCCCTCCACGGTGAAGCCGCTGCCGTCGAGCACGACCGTCGAGCCCTGGGCGGCGGCGCCCTCGACGTACGAGGCGACCTTGTCGCGGTGGGCCTTCGTGATCAGCGGGCCCATCTCGGAGACGGGGTCGTTGCCCGGACCGATCTTGATCTTCTCGGCCCGCTCCTTGATCTTCTCGACCAGTTCGTCGCCGATGGCGCCGACCGCGACGACCGCGGAGATCGCCATGCAGCGCTCACCGGCCGAGCCGTACGCGGCGGAGACGGCCGCGTCGGCGGCGGCGTCCAGGTCGGCGTCCGGCAGGACCAGCATGTGGTTCTTGGCGCCGCCGAGGGCCTGCACCCGCTTGCCGTTGGCGGAGGCCGTGGCGTGGATGTGGCGGGCGATCGGGGTGGAGCCCACGAAGGACACCGCGGCCACGTCGGGGTGCTCCAGCAGACGGTCGACCGCGACCCTGTCGCCCTGGACGACGTTGAACACGCCGTCGGGCAGCCCGGCCTGGGCGAGCAGCTCGGCGATCCGCAGCGACGGCGAGGGGTCCTTCTCGGACGGCTTCAGCACGAAGGTGTTACCGCACGCGATGGCGATGGGGAACATCCACATCGGCACCATCGCGGGGAAGTTGAACGGCGTGATGCCCGCGACGACACCGAGCGGCTGACGGATCGCCGCGACGTCGACCCGGCTGGCCACCTGGGTGGACAGCTCGCCCTTGAGCTGGACGGTGATGCCGCAGGCCAGGTCGACGATCTCCAGGCCGCGGGCGACCTCGCCCAGCGCGTCGGAGTGCACCTTGCCGTGCTCGGCGGTGATCAGCGCGGCGATCTCGTCGCGGTGCGCGTCGAGGAGGGCGCGGAACTTGAAGAGCACGGCCGTGCGCTGCGCGAGCGAGGAGGTGCCCCAGCCCGTCTCGAAGGCCTCCTTGGCGGTCGCGACCGCCGCGTCGACCTCGTCCACGGAGGCGAAGGCGAACTTGGTGGTGACGGCGCCGGTCGCCGGGTCCGTGACCTCGCCCCAGTTCCCGGACGCGCCGTCGACGGTCTTGCCACCGATCCAGTGGTTGACGGTCTTCATGTCCTGAGCTCCTTCAGAGATGGTGGCGTCGGGCTGCGACATGCCGGTCGTATTCCTCCCGGGCCTGGACCGCCGACGGGCGGGTCGCGGTCTCGGCCACAGGAACATCCCACCACGCCTCCGCGGCGGGCGAACCGGACACAGTGTCTGCCGTTTCGGTCTCCACGTAGACACATGTGGGGACGTCCGCGTGGCGTGCCTTTTCGAGGGCTTCCCGCAGGTCATGGACGGTCTTCGCACGCAGCACCCGCATACCGAGGCTGGCCGCGTTGGCGGCGAGGTCGACGGGCAGCGGCGCGCCGGTGTAGGTGCCGTCCCCGGCCCGGAAGCGGTAGGCGGTGCCGTACCGCTCGCCGCCGACGGACTCGGAGAGCCCTCCGATGGAGGCGTATCCGTGGTTCTGCAGGATCACCGTCACAATGGGGAGGTTCTCCTGCACCGCGGTGACGATCTCGGTGGGCATCATCAGGTACGTGCCGTCGCCGACCAGGGCCCACACCGGCCGCTCGGGCGCCGCGAGCTTCACCCCGATGGCGGCGGGGATCTCGTAGCCCATGCAGGAGTAGCCGTACTCGACGTGGTACTGGCGGGGCGACCGGGCGCGCCACAGTTTGTGCAGGTCACCGGGGAGCGAACCGGCCGCGTTGATGATCACGTCGTCGTCCCCGACGACGGCGTCCAGCGCGCCGAGGACCTGCGTCTGGGTGGGGCGGGCGTCCGGGTCGTCGGCCGTGAACGCCCGGGCGACGCGGGTGTCCCAGCGGGCCCCGGCCTCCCGGTACTCGTCCTCGTATGCGGCGGCGACTCGGTGCGCGCCGAGCAGTCCGTGGAGGCGTTCGAGGGCCTCGCGGGCGTCGGCGACCAGGGGAAGTCCGGCCAGCTTGTGCGCGTCGAAGCCGGTGATGTTGATGTTGGCGAAGCGGACGCCGGGGGCGGCGAAGAGCGTCCCGGAGGCGGTGGTGAAGTCGGTGTACCGGGTGCCGACGCCGATCACCAGATCGGCCGTGCGGGCGAGGTGGTCGGCGGTGGCGGTGCCGGTGTGGCCGATGCCGCCGACGTCGGCCGGGTGGTCGTGGCGCAGTGAGCCCTTGCCGGCCTGGGTGGAGGCGACGGGGATGCCGGTCGCGGCGGCGAGGGCGCCGAGCGCGGTCTCGGCGCCGCTGTGGTGGACCCCGCCCCCCGCGATGATCAAGGGGCGGTCCGCTTCGCGCACGGCGCGCGCGACTGCTTCGAGCTCCTGCTCGTCGGGGGCGGGGCGGCGGATCCGCCACACCCGCTCGGCGAAGAAGTCCTCGGGCCAGTCGTACGCCTCCGCCTGGACGTCCTGGGGCAGCGCGAGGGTGACCGCGCCGGTCTCCGCGGGGTCGGTGAGGACCCGCATCGCCTGGAGCGCGGCGGGCACCAGCGCCTCGGGGCGGGTGATCCGGTCGAACCAGCGGGAGACGGGCCGCAGGCAGTCGTTGACGGAGACGTCGCCCGCGTACGGCACTTCGAGCTGCTGGAGGACGGGGTCGGCGGGGCGGGTGGCGAAGATGTCGCCGGGGAGCAGCAGTACGGGGATGTGGTTGATCGTCGCGAGGGCGGCTCCGGTGACGAGGTTGGTGGCGCCGGGGCCGATGGAGGTGGTGACGGCGTGGGTGGAGAGCCGGCCGGACTGGCGGGCGTATCCGACGGCGGCGTGCACCATGGCCTGTTCGTTGCGGCCCTGGAGGTAGGGCATGGCGCCGCCGGTCTCCAGGAGGGCCTGGCCGACCCCGGCGACGTTCCCGTGGCCGAAGATGCCCCAGGTGGCGGTGATCAGGCGCTGCCGCCGCCCGTCCCGTTCGGTGTACTGGCGGCACAGGAAGCGCATCAGTGCCTGGGCAGTGGTCAGCCGTGTCATCGGTACCCCTCCGTGTGATCGGGGTGGAAGCAGATCTTCCACTCCCGTTCGGCTCCCGGTCCCGCCATCACGTTCAGGTAGTACATGTCGTGCCCGGGTGCGGCGATGGACGGTCCGTGCCAGCCGTCCGGTACGAGTACGGCGTCGCCGCCGCGGACCTCCGCGAGCAGGTCGGCGCCGCCGGGGCGCGACGGGGACACCCGCTGGTAGCCGAAGCCGTGCTCGCCGGCGATCTCGAAGTAGTAGATCTCCTCCAGGCGGCTCTCCTCGCCGGGCCGGTGCTCGTCGTGCTTGTGCGGCGGGTACGAGGACCAGTTGCCGCCGGGGGTGACGACCTCGACGGCGATGAGCCGGTCGCACTCGAACGTGTCGGCCGCGGCGAAGTTGTTGACGCGGCGGGCGCAGGTGCCGCTGCCGCGCTGTTCGACCGGTACCTCCGGCGCGGGGCCGTAGCGGGCGGGGAGTCTTCGCTCGCATCTCGCTCCTGCCAGGGCGAAGCGGCCTCCCGCGCCGGAGGCGATCTGGGCGTGGGCGTCACGCGGCACGTATGCGAAGTCGGTGACCGACCCGAACACGCTGTCCCGGCCCCGCAGTTCGAGGTTCCGTCCTTCAGTGTGCACGGTACAGCCGCCGTCGAGCGGCAGAACGATCCATTCGCTGTCGCCCGCAGCGAAGGAGTGCGTTCCGCCGGGCGGCAGTTCCAGGACCCGCAGTGCGGCGTGGCCCCAGCCGGCCTGCTCGGGGTCGATGCGGAGCACATAGGGGCCCTGGGCCGCGCTTCCCGCGGGAAGGTGCAGCTTGTCGTCGGTCATACCCACTCCCTACCCCGCTCCAGCAGGCCCACGGCGGTGTCGACGGCGCCGGCGACGTCCCCGTCGGCCGGATAGAGCAGCGAGCGGCCGACGACGAGGCCTTGGACGCTGGGCAGCCGCAGGGCGTGCCGCCACTTCTCGTACGCCCGGTCCTGGTCGTCGCCCACGTCGCCGCCGAGCAGCACGACGGGGAGGGTCGTGGTGTCGAGGACGCGGGCCATGTCGTCGGGGTCCTCGGTGACGGGCACCTTCAGCCAGGTGTAGGCGGAGGTGCCGGCGAGGCCCGAGGCGATGGCCAGCGACCGGGTGACGGCATCGGCCCCGAGGTCGCCCCGCAGCAGGCCGTTGACGCGCCGGCAGATGAACGGCTCGACGAAGACCGGGAGGCGGTGGGCGGCCATGTCGTCCACCGCCCGGGCGGCGGCGTGGAGGGTGGCGAGCGATCCGGGGTCGTCGTAGTCGATGCGCAGCAGGAGCTTCCCGGCGTCGAAGCCCAGCCGGACCAGGTCCTCGGCGCGGTGACCGGTGAACCGGTCGTCGAGTTCGAAGACGGCGCCTGCGAGCCCGCCGCGGTTCATGGAGCCCATGACCACCTTGTCGTCGAGCGCGCCGAGCAGCAGCAGGTCCTCCAGGATGTCCGCGGTGGCGAGGACCCCGTCGACGCCAGGCCGGGAGAGCGCGAGGCAGAGCCGTTCCAGCAGGTCGGGGCGGCTCGCCATGGCGAGGGAGCGGTCGCCCACGGCGAGGGCGCCGCGGGCGGGATGGTCCGCCGCGATGATCATCAGTCTGCCGTCGGGGCCGACCAGGGGGCGTCTGGCGCGCCGGGCCGCGGCCTCGGCGATCGCCTCGGGGTGACGGCTGCGGATCCGTACCAGGTCGCCGATGCCGATGCCGCTCACCGCACTCCGCCTTCCATGACGGCCTCCACCTCGGCCGGGTACGGCATCGCGGAGGAGCAGGCGAGGCGGGACGCGACGATGGCGCCGGCCGCGTTCGCGTACCGCACGGTCCGTTCCAGGTCCCAGCCGGCGAGCAGCCCGTGCACCAGGGCCCCGCCGAACGCGTCGCCGGCCCCGAGACCGTTGACGACCTCCACCGGTACGGGCCGGACTTCGGTGGTGCCGCCGTCCCGGTGGACGGCGAGCACCCCCTTGGGGCCCTGCTTGACGACGGCGAGTTCGACGCCGTTCGCGATCAACGCCCTTGCGGCGGCGTGCGGTTCGCGCTCGCCGGTGGCGATCTCGCACTCGTCGAGGTTGCCGACGGCGACGGTCGCGTGTCGCAGGGCCTCGGCGTAGTGCGGTCGGGCTTCGTCGGGCGCCTTCCAGAACATGGGCCGCCAGTCGAGGTCGAAGACGGTGAACTCGGCTCGGGTGCGCACCGCGAGGGCCGTCAGGGTGGCCTCGCGGCTGGGTTCGGCGCACAGGCCGGTGCCGGTCATCCAGAAGACGCGGGTGTCCCGGATCGCGTCGAGGTCGAGTTCCCCGGGGTGGATCTCCAGGTCGGGGGCCTTGGGCAGGCGGTAGAAGTAGAGCGGGAAGTCGTCGGGCGGGAAGATCTCGCAGAAGGTGACGGGGGTCGGCAGGTCCGGTACCGGGGTCACCCAGCGGTCGTCGACGCCGAAGGCCTTGAGTTCCTGGTGGAGATACGTCCCGAAGGGGTCGTCCCCGGTGCGGGTGACGACGGCGGCCCGCCTGCCCAGCCTCGCCGCCGCGACGGCGACGTTGCTCGCCGACCCCCCGAGGAACTTCCCGAACGTCTCCACCTGCGCCAACGGGACTCCCGACTGGAGCGGATAGATGTCCACTCCGATGCGTCCCATGGCGATCAGGTCGTACGTCTCCATGCACGTCCCCTTCGGTCGGTGGCTGTCCCCAGGTCTATTCCGCGGCGCGGAACCCTGTCAACATTTTGTCCTGACATTCGGACGAATCCTTGACACCTTTCTCCGGGGGCCGGGAAGCTGACGGCCATGACGACGCTGTCACGCATTCGGATCGGATCCGCCCCCGACTCGTGGGGCGTGTGGTTTCCCGACGACCCCCGGCAGGTTCCCTGGCAGCGGTTCCTCGACGAGGTGGCCGACGCCGGATACGAGTGGATCGAGCTCGGCCCCTACGGCTACCTCCCCACCGACCCGGCCCGGCTCGCCGCGGAGACGGAGCCGCGCGGCCTGAGGGTGTCCGCCGGAACCGTGTTCACCGGCCTGCACCACGGGCCCGCCGTCTGGGACTTCACCTGGGCGCACGTGTCCGACATCGCCGCGCTGACCCGGGCCATGGGAGCCGGGCACCTGGTGGTCATCCCGTCGTTCTGGCGCGACGACAAGACCGGCAGGATGCTGGAGGACCCGACGCTCACCGCAGGACAGTGGCGCGATCTGACCACCCAGACCGAGCGGCTGGCCCGCGAGGTGCGCGACCGCTACGGGCTGCGGATCGTCGTCCACCCGCATGCCGACACGCACGTCGACAGCGAGGAGAACGTCGCCCGGTTCCTCGACGCAACCGACCCCGACCTGGTCTCCCTCTGCCTGGACACCGGCCACTACGCCTACTGCGGCGGCGACAGTGTGAAGCTCATCGAGACCTACGGCGAACGCATCGGCTATCTGCACCTCAAGCAGGTCGACCCGCGGATCCTCGCCGATGTGCGGGCGGAGGAGCTGCCGTTCGGCCCGGCCGTGGCGCGGGGCGTGATGTGCGAACCGCCGTCCGGGATCCCGGCGCTGGAACCGGTACTGGCCGCGGCGCAGCGGCTGGACGCCGACCTGTTCGCAATCGTCGAGCAGGACATGTATCCCTGTGATCCCGGCAAGCCGCTGCCCATCGCCCGCCGCACCCGCGGCTTCCTCCGGTCCTGCGGCGCCTAGGAAGGACGGATGACACCCATGACGCACGGAACCTCCCCTCTGGGCATCGCCGTGATCGGCACGGGCCGGATGGGCGCCGACCACGTACGGCGCATCGACCGCGTGGTGAGCGGCGCGCGGGTGGCGGCCGTCGCGGACATCGACGGCGACCGCGCCAAGTCCGTCGCGGCGGGCCTGGAGGGCTGCACCGCGCACACCGAGCCGGCCGCCGCCATGGACGCGCCGGGCGTGGACGCCGTGCTGATCGCCTCCCCGGGGCCCGCGCACGAGGCCGCACTGCTCGACGCGTTCGCCCGGGACCTGCCGGTGCTGTGCGAGAAACCGCTCACCCCCGATTCGGCGGCCGCGCTGCGGGTGATGGAGGCCGAGCAGCGGCTCGGGCACCGCCGGGTGCAGGTCGGCTTCATGCGCCGCTACGACTCCGAGTACCTGCGTCTCAAGTCGCTGCTGGACGGTGGCGGCCTCGGCCGGCCCCTGATGCTGCACTGCCGGCACCGGAACGCGTCCTCGCCGTCCTTCTTCACCACCCCGATGCTCATCAACGACTCGGTGGTGCATGAAGTCGACGTCACCCGCTGGCTGCTGGGGCAGGAGATCACGGCCGTCTCCGTGCTGCGGCCGAGGCCCTCCTCCGCGGCGCCGGAGGGCCTGACGGATCCCCAGCTGGTGCTGCTGGAGACCTCGGGCGGCACGGTCGTCGACGTGGAGATCTTCGTCAACTGCGGCTTCGGGTACCAGGTGCGCTGCGAGGCGGTCTGCGAACGGGGCACCGCGCAGATCGGCGACGACTCCGGGATGGTCACCCGGGCAGCCGGGCGCTGGGGCGGGGAGATCGTGCAGGACTACACGGTGCGGTTCGCCGACGCCTACGACCGGCAGGTGCGGCGGTGGGTCGAGGCGACCCGGCGCGGTGTGGTCGAGGGGCCGAGCGCCTGGGACGGCTACGCCGCCGCCGCGGTCTGCGAGGCGGGCGTACGGGCCCAGGAGACCGGCACCCGGGCGGTCGTCCGACTGGCCGCGAAGCCGGCGCTGTACGGCTGACGCCTTGCAGTTCCGGGGCCGTGCCGTGCACCGGGGCCTGCTCATAGCTTGGCCGTGGCCAGGCACCACACCCGCCGTCGCCCGCCCGGCCGCTCGGCATCGCCCCGCACATGGCCCGGGCCCGCCCCGGCACCAACCCGGTCCTTGCGCGGGCCGCTCGGCACCGAACTGCACATCGCCCGGCCCTGCCCGACCCCACGCCCGCCGTCGCCCGGCCGTTCGGCACCGAACTGCACATCGCCCTGGCCTGCCCCAGCACCGGCCCGGTCCTCGCTCGGGCCGTTCGGCGCACCCTGCTCGCCGGCGGGACCGCCCCGGCACCGCACCCGCCGTCGTACGGGCTGTTCGGCACCCTCCGCTCATCGCCCGGGCCACCGTCCGCTCGGGACCGCGCCGCTCGTCACGCGGCGCCATCCCACCGGGGGCCGCCGGTGGGGCGCGCCCTGCGGGAATCCCCCTGCGGCTCGCCGATGGAGTGCGCTTTCTGTCACGGATGTCCCCGCACCGCGACCGTTCCGTCACAGTACGTCGACAGTCGATGCTCTCCCTTCGCTCGTCGTCGTTCGCCCGGGCACAGGCTGATTGATCGTCAATGCCCGTTCCGCAGTCCCCCCGTCGGCCCGTCGGCCGCTCCTGCGGAACGCGCAGGGAGGTGCCGCCCCATGGCCGAACAGCGACTCTGGTCGTACAAGGAGATCGCCGCGCACATCAGGGTCCAGCCGGACACCGTCCGCTCCTACCGCAAGCACGGGCATCTGCCCCCACCCGACCTGGTGGAGGCCGGCAAGCCCTACTGGCATGCGGAGACCATTCGCGCCTGGGTGGCCCGGCGGCCCGGGAACCGGAGCCGCCGGGAGTGACACGCACCGTCAGGAGCGGCGTCCGGGCTCGATGACCGTCACCCCCGCGCCGGGTGCCGTCCCCTTGGCGGCGAGTACCGCCGGGGCGGCCTCCAGCGGGACGACCGAGGTGACGAGCAGGTCCGGGCGCAGCGCCACCGACACCACCGCATCGTTCGTCCGCGGGCGGGCATGCGCGGGCATGCCCCTCCAGCCGTGCCGGTCGCTGCGGCACAGTCCGGTGGCCTCGACGCGGCCGGCCGACCGGGTGGCGCGGGCGCCGGATCGGGGGACGCCCCGGACTCGGGCCTCCTGGCCGAACCACTCGGACACCACGGCTCTCATCGGTCCGGTTCCGCCCTTCCCCGGCTGCCCGGCCCCGCGCTAGCCGGGTATCGCCGCCTTGTCCCGGTCGTCCTCGGACGCCGTTCCGGCCGCCTGCCGCCCGTCCGCGGAGTCCCCGTCCGTGGAGTCCCCGTCCGCGGACGGCTCGTCCGCCGCGCTCCCGACGGCAGGCACACCGACCTTCGGTGTCTCTTCCCCTTCACTGATGCCGAACCGGTCGTGGAACCGGCGCAGAGGTCCTGGTGCCCACCATGTCGCCCTTCCGGTCAGCTTCATCACGGACGGCACCAGCAGACTGCGCACCACCATCGCGTCCATGAGCACGGCCAGCGCAATGCCCAGGCCCAGCATCTTGGTGTTGGTGACCCGCGAGGTGCCGATGGCGACCATGACCACGGCGAGGATGAGCGCAGCGGCCGTGATCAGTCCCCCGGTGCGCTGCAGTCCGAACCGGATCGCCTGCTCGTGATCCCCCGTGCGGTCGTGCTCCTCCTTGATCCGGGAGAGCAGGAACACCCCGTAGTCCATGGAGAGTCCGAAGGCGATGCAGAACATCAGCACCGGCAGCGTCGTCTCGATGTCCCCGGTCGAGGTGAACGACAGCAGCCCGGACAGATGGCCATCCTGGAAGACCCAGATCAGCGCCCCGAACATCGCGGTCAGGCTGAGGGCGTTGAGCACCACCGCCTGGACGGGTATCAGCACGCTGCCGGTCAGCAGGAACACCAGGAGCAGGGTCGCGACGACGATCACCGCAGCCGCCCAGCCCAGCCGGTCGCCTATGGCCTCCTTGGAGTCGACCAGGACGGCCGCCGTGCCGGTCACCGAGGCCTTGAACGGCGCGGGCTCGGCGCGCAGTTCCCGGACGAGGCGCTGCGCTTCGTCGCCCACCGCCTCGCCCTCGGGCTGGACGGTGAAGAACCCCGTGGTTCCGTCGAGCACCGGACCGTCGACCCTGAGGACTCCCGGCAGGGCCTCGACCCGCTTCCGGTAGTCCTGGTACTCGGCGGGGGTCGCCCGGCCCTCGGCGAGGACGGTGAGCCCGCCGCCGGGGCTGCCGGGGAAGCCGTCGCGTATGTGCTGCTGGACGACGTGGGACTCGGCGGTGGCGGGCAGCTGACGGTCGTCCGCGGTACCGAACCGTACGCCGAGGAACGGCAGACCGAGCATGACCAGGCCGACGGTCGTGGCGGCGGCGAAGACGGGCGCGCGACGCATCACCAGCGCGGCGGCCCTGCCCCAGGCGGCGCCCGGCTCCCGCACGGACGGCCCGCCGTCGGCCGGCTTCCCCTCGGCGGAGCGCTCCCGCCTCCTGCGCAGCAGCCTGCGCACGTCCAGCGCGTCGACCCGGTGCCCGAGCACCATCAGCGCGGCGGGCAGCAGGATCAGCGCGGCGGCGGCCGCCAGGAGCACCACGGCCATGCCTGCGTAGGCGAAGGACCGCAGGAAGTACTGCGGGAAGACCAGCATCGCGGCGAGCGACACGGCCACGGTCAGCGCGGAGAACAGCACGGTGCGGCCGGCCGTGCGGAGGGTGACGCCCAGCGCGGCCCTCACCTCGGCGCCGGCCGCCAGTTCCTCACGGAACCGGCGCACGATGAACAAGGCGTAGTCGATCGCGAGACCGAGTCCCAGGGCGGTCGTGAGGTTCAGTGCGAACACCGACACGTCCGTGACCTCGGTGAGGCCGCGCAGCACCGCGTTGGTGCCGAGGATGGCGACGATGCCCACGCCCAGCGGGAGCAGCGCCGCGACGGCGCTGCCGAACACCATGACCAGCAGCACCAGCGTCACGGGCAGGGCGATCAGTTCGGCGTAGAGCAGGTCCTCCTGGATGATGGTCTGCATCTCGTGCCGCACTGCGACGGGACCGCCGAGGCTCACCTCGACCGGCCCGCTCGTGCCCCGGAACTCCGGCGCCAGCCGGTCCAGGGTCTCGCTCTGCTCCTTCTCGTCACCGAGGATCCGCGCGGCTATCAGTGCTTCCCGCCCGTCCTCCGAGCGCAGCGCCGGCGAACCCGTCTGCCAGTAGGAGCCGATGCCGGTGACGCCCTTCTCGGCGGCGAGCCGCCGGGCGAGCGCCCTGGCCTCCGCGGCGACCGCCGGATCGTCGACCGTACCCCGGCCGGCCCGGACGAGCAGCAGCAGATTGGGCTGAGAGCCGGGGAACTCCCGCTCCAGCGCCTTCGTCGCGTACGTGGACTGGCCGTCCGGGGCCTCCCAGCCCCCGCTGCCCATCCGGTCCGCGACTCCGCTTCCCGCGACGACGGCGAGGGCCGTGAGCAACAAGGCGATCAGCAGGGTCAGTCGCGGCCGTGCCGTGACGAACCGGGTCCACCCCCCGACGGGCGGCGCGCCATCGGAGGTGCGCGGTGAACCGTTGACTTCGGACATGGTGCGGTGTCCCCTTCACCTGGACCCGGGCAGGATGGGTCGCTCAACCATTTGTCATAAACTGGCGAACACGAGTAGTCACTCGCATTTCAAAGAATGCGAGCGGCCACTCGCGTTTGTCAACCGCTTCACGAAAGCTGGGGATTGCCGTGCCTGAGCCGGACAGCACGCAAGACACCGGGGCCACCGAGAACCGAGGGACACACAAGACCGTGGGGACGGCAGGGGCCCCGGGAGCCTCAGGGAACACGGAGGCCGCAGGGCCCCCCGACGACGCACGGGCCGACGACGACACAGGGGCCGACGAGGGCACCGAGAGCGGCAGACCGCGTCGCCGCCAGGCCCGCGGCGAACGCCGCATCGCCCAGCTCCTGGAAGCCGCCGCCCAGGTGTTCTGCAAGTGCGGCTACACCGCCGCGAGCACGAACGCCATCGCCCGCGAGGCCGGCGTCTCCCCCGGCACGCTCTACCAGTTCTTCCCGAACAAGGAGGCCATCGCCGTCGAGCTGGGCGACCGGCTGCTGCACCGGATGCGCGAGAGTCACGGCCAGGTGTTCACCCCCGCCAACGCGGCCCTGCCCCTCCCGGAGATGCTCGACGCGGTCCTCGACCCGATGATCGACTTCAACTGCCGCAACCCGGCCTTCCTGGCCCTGATGCACGGCTCGGACATCCCGGGCCGGATCGCCGAGGAGCACGACGCCCTGCACGAGTCGCTCCTCACCCAGGTCGCAGACCTGCTCGCCGGCCGGCTGCCCGAGGCCACGACCGAGGAGCGCGGCCGCATCGCGAATATGACGTTCGCCCTTTTCAAGGCGGGCCTGGACCTCATCGTCGGCCACGAGGGCGCGGAGCGGGAGGCCTACATCGCCGAACTGAAGGCGGCCATGTGCCGGTACCTCGACCCCCTCATCGGAGCCCGGCACGGCTGACGCGCACCGGGCGCCGAGTCACCCTCACTCCCACGGGATACCCCTAGGGGGTACAGTGGCATGTGCCGGGGGAACTCCCGGCACCCCGGGGAGCCCCCGGCGCCCGGAGAACGCTGCGGCACGCCAGACGCCAGGCCCGTGCCAGACCGCCAGGCTCGTGAACGAGGAGATACACATGACCGCCGAGACCGAGACCGTCACGACCGGCTCCTGCTGCTCGCCCGCCGGCTCCTGCCACGGCGGGGCGACGGACGTGCAGCTGGGCGCCGTCACCACCGTCTACCAGGTCACCGGCATGACCTGCGGCCACTGCGAGGGCGCCATCACCGCCGAGCTCTCCGGGCTGTCCGGGGTCACCTCGGTGCAGGCCGTGGCCGCGACCGGCCGGGTGACCGTCGTCTCGGACTCCCCGCTGGACGAGGACGCGGTGCGCGCCGCGGTGGACGAGGCCGGCTACGAGCTCGTCGGCACTGTCTGACCGGCGCGGGGAACCGACACCTCCGCAGTACCCCGCCACCGGGCCGTACCGCCGGCCGATACCGGTCCGTACGGCCCGGCTCCCCCTTCTGGAGCCGGAACATGACCACCAGCACAGCGCCCGGTCCCGCGACGGAACCGACCAGCCGGGTCGAGTTCGCCATCGGTGGAATGACCTGTGCCGCCTGCGCGGCACGCGTCGAGAAGAAGCTCAACCGCATGGACGGCGTGACCGCCACGGTGAACTTCGCCACCGAGAAGGCACGGATCGACTTCGCCGACGGCACCTCCGTGGCCGACCTCGTCACGACCGTGGAGAAGACGGGATACACCGCCCGGCTCCTGACCGCCCCGGCGCCCCCTCCGGCCGCGCCCGAGCCGCGTGTGCACGCCACCGGGGCCCCCGCCGGCCTGCCGGCCGCCACGGCTGCGACTCCGGCCGCCGGCTCGGCCCCGTCCACGGAACGATCGGCCTCGCTGCCTGCAGGACGACCCACGGCGACGCCCGCTCCCTCCGCCACGGTCACGGCGGCGGCAGTCGGGGCCGCCACCCCGGCCCCGGACACCCCGGCGACACCCGCGACCCCGGGCCCCGGGACCGCGAACGCGTACCACCCCGCCACCCCCTCGACACCACCGCCGCCGTCCGACGCCCCGGTATCGCCCGCCGCCATCCCGGACCCCGCGACCGACGACCCGCACCCCGGCGCACCCTCCATCGCGTCCGCGCACCCCTCCGCCTCGGCAGCGACCGCACCACCACCCATCCCCCGCGGCGACGTCGCAGCAAGCCCCACCGGGACCGCGACCACCGGCCCCGAGTCCGGCACGGGCGTCGTCGACCCGCTGGTCGCGCTCCGGCAGCGGCTCGTCATATCGGCCGCCCTCGCGCTGCCCGTGATCGCCATGGCGATGGTCCCCACGTTCCAGTTCGACAACTGGCAGTGGCTCTCGCTGACCCTCGCCGCACCGGTCGCCGTCTGGGGCGCCCTGCCCTTCCACCGGGCCGCCTGGACCAATCTGCGCCACGGTGCGGCCACCATGGACACCCTGGTGTCGATCGGCACGCTCGCCGCCTTCGGCTGGTCGCTGTGGGCGCTGTTCCTCGGGCACGCCGGGATGCCCGGCATGCGCCACGGCTTCTCCCTGACCGTCTCCCGTGCCGACAGCGCCTCGGCGATCTATCTCGAAGTGGCCGCCGGCGTGGTGACGTTCCTCCTGCTCGGCCGCTACCTGGAGACCCGTTCCCGGCGGCGGGCGGGAGCCGCGTTGCGAGCCCTGATGGAACTCGGCGCCAAGGACGTCGCCGTTCTGCGCGACGGCGCCGAGGTCCGCGTCCCGGTCGCCGAACTGGCCGTCGGCGACCGGTTCGTCGTCAGGCCCGGCGAGAAGATCGCCACGGACGGCAAGGTCGTCGAGGGGACCTCGGCGGTGGACGCGTCCATGCTGACCGGCGAGTCGGTGCCCGTGGACGTGACCACGGGCGACCCGGTCACCGGGGCTACCGTGAACACCTCCGGGCGGCTCGTCGTCGAGGCCACCCGGGTGGGCTCCGACACCCAGCTCGCCCGGATGGCACGGCTGGTCGAGGAGGCGCAGAACGGAAAGGCGGCCGCGCAGCGGCTCGCCGACCGGACGGCGGCCGTGTTCGTGCCCGTCGTCCTGCTCATCGCATTCGGCACGCTCGTCACCTGGCTGCTGCTCACCGGTGACACGAGCGCCGCGTTCACCGCCGCCGTGGCCGTGCTGATCATCGCCTGCCCGTGCGCTCTCGGGCTGGCCACCCCCACCGCGCTGATGGTGGGCACCGGGCGCGGCGCCCAGCTCGGCATCCTGATCAAGGGCCCCGAGGTGCTGGAGACCACCCGCCGCGTGGACACGATCGTCCTCGACAAAACCGGAACGGTCACCACCGGCCGCATGGCCCTGCACACGGTCCACGCGGCCGACGGGGAGGACACCGGGCGCGTCCTGCGCCTCGCGGGTGCCCTGGAGCACGCCTCGGAGCACCCGGTCGCCCGGGCGGTCGCCACCGCTGCCGAAGAGGCGGTGGGGGCCCTGCCGGCGCCCGGCGCGTTCACGAACGTGCCGGGGCTCGGCGTTCGCGGCACGGTCGACGGCCACGCCGTGCTGGTCGGCCGGCGCCGGCTGCTGGACGACGCGGGGGTGGCACTCCCGGACCGCCTGTCCGCCGCGCTGTCGGACGCGGAGGTCCGGGGCCGTACGGCGGTCGTCGTGGCCTGGGACGACGCCGCACGGGCCGTGCTGGAGGTGGGCGACGCGGTCAAGGAGACCAGCCCGGAGGCGGTCCGGCGGCTGCGTGCCCTGGGACTGTCACCGGTGCTGCTGACCGGTGACAACCGTGCGGTGGCCGAGTCGGTCGCCCGCGAGGTCGGCATCGACGAGGTGCGGGCGGAGGTGCTGCCGGAGGACAAGGTCGCCGTGATCGAGGAGCTCCAGGCGGCGGGCCGCACGGTCGCCATGGTCGGCGACGGGGTCAACGACGCCGCCGCCCTGGCCCGGGCCGACCTCGGCCTCGCCATGGGCACCGGCACGGACGCCGCGATCGAGGCGGGCGACCTGACACTCGTGCGGGGCGACCTGCGGGTCGCGGCCGACGCCATCCGGCTGTCGCGCCGCACACTGGCGGTCATCAGGGGCAACCTGTTCTGGGCCTTCGGATACAACGTGGCCGCCCTGCCGCTCGCCGCCGCCGGATTCCTCAATCCGATGATCGCCGGATTCGCCATGGCTTTTTCGTCGGTTCTTGTGGTGTCCAACAGCCTTCGGCTGCGATCCTTCACATAGCCCTCACAAAGAGAGCTAGATCACAGCGATTCCGGGGTAACCATCGCGGGGTCCTGGGAGTCTTAGAGGGCGATGCCACGGACGTCTTGGGGGACGTCCACGGAATGTCTTGGGGGACGTTCCAGGCAAGCGTTGGCCGGGGCACGTGCACCGGGGAGCTTTGAGCGGCCCTCCCGTCCCGTACGTACCCCGGCAGACCGCACGGAGCATGCGCTCAGCAGACGCCCGGCCCGGATCCCGTGGGGGGAATCCGCGCTCGGGGTATGGGAAGCGCCCCGTCCGTCGACCCGTGGGGGGATCGGCGGCGGGGCGCTTTCGCTTCCTGGGACCGCACGGCCCCCGAGCCGGGGGGCTCGGGGGCCGTGCGGTCGGAGACGTGTCTCAGCGGGCCTCGACCGGCACGAAGTCGCGCTCGACGACACCGGTGTAGATCTGGCGCGGGCGGCCGATGCGGGAACCCGGCTCCTTGATCATCTCGTGCCACTGGGCGATCCAGCCGGGCAGCCGGCCGAGCGCGAACAGCACGGTGAACATCTCGGTCGGGAAGCCCATCGCCCGGTAGATGAGACCGGTGTAGAAGTCCACGTTGGGGTAGAGCTTGCGCTCGACGAAGTAGTCGTCGGAGAGCGCGTGCTCCTCCAGCTTCAGGGCGATGTCCAGCAGCTCGTCGGACTTGCCGAGCGCCGAGAGGACGTCGTGCGCAGCCGCCTTGATGATCTTCGCCCGCGGGTCGAAGTTCTTGTAGACGCGGTGGCCGAAGCCCATCAGGCGGACGCCGTCCTCCTTGTTCTTCACCTTGCGGATGAAGGTGTCGACGTCGCCGCCGCTCGCCGCGATGCCCTCGAGCATCTCCAGCACCGACTGGTTGGCACCGCCGTGCAGGGGGCCCCACAGAGCGCTGATGCCGGCGGAGATCGAGGCGAACATGTTCGCCTGGGAGGAACCCACCAGGCGGACCGTGGAGGTGGAACAGTTCTGCTCGTGGTCCGCGTGCAGGATCAGCAGCTTGTCGAGCGCGGCGACCACGACCGGGTCCGGCTCGTACTCCTGCGCCGGCACGGAGAAGGTCATCCGCAGGAAGTTCTCGACGTAGCCGAGGTCGTTCCGCGGGTACACGAACGGGTGGCCGATCGACTTCTTGTAGGCGTACGAAGCGATCGTCGGCAGCTTGGCGAGCAGACGGATCGTGGAAAGGTGCCGCTGATTGTCGTCGAACGGGTTGTGGCTGTCCTGGTAGAACGTCGACAGCGCGCTCACCACAGACGACAGCATCGCCATCGGGTGGGCGTCACGCGGGAAGCCGTCGAAGAACCGCTTGACGTCCTCGTGCAGCAGGGTGTGCTGGGTGACCTCGTTCTTGAACGCGGCCAGCTCGTCGACGGTGGGCAGCTCGCCGTTGATGAGCAGGAAGGCCACCTCGAGGAAGGTGGAGCGCTCGGCCAGCTGCTCGATCGGGTATCCGCGGTAGCGCAGGATGCCCTGCTCGCCGTCGAGGTAGGTGATCGCGGATTTGTAGGCGGCGGTGTTGCCGTACCCACTGTCCAGGGTCACCAGACCGGTCTGGGATCGGAGCTTCCCGATGTCGAAGCCCTTGTCACCGACGGTGCTGTCGATCACCGGGTAGGTGTACTCGCCGTCGCCGTACCGCAGTACTACAGAGTTGTCGCTCACGTCTTCCCTCACCGACGTAGTGCCTCATCTTCGAGGTGCCCTGACTGTCTCTACCATCCCCCATTTGGCTCAGGAGAGTGCACTCGGGGTCGGCCATTAGACCTATTGACGGCACTCAGTGCCGTCAACCTGCACATCCTGCCCCCCTTCGCCCTGATTCCGGAAGTCAGCCGGTGTTCACCGGGATGTTTCCCCCCGATACGTCCCCCGACAACCGATATGCGAGGGCGGTGCAGCGCCGGCCCGCCGAGACCGTCCGCACGGCCTGCCCGATGGCCTTCCGTGATCCGACGAGCACTACGAGCTTTTTTGCGCGCGTCACCGCGGTGTACAGGAGATTCCGCTGGAGCATCATCCAGGCGCCGGTAGTGACAGGGATCACCACCGCGGGATACTCGCTGCCCTGCGAGCGGTGGATGGTCACCGCGTAGGCATGGGCCAGTTCGTCCAGTTCGTCGAAGTCGTACGGCACTTCCTCGTCCTCGTCGGTGAGGACCGTCAGCCGCTGCTCGTCGAGGTCGAGCGAGGTGACGACGCCGACGGTGCCGTTGAAGACGCCGTTCTCGCCCTTGTCGTAGTTGTTGCGGATCTGGGTGACCTTGTCGCCCACCCGGAAGACCCTGCCGCCGACGCGTTTCTCGGGCCGGTCGGGCCGGGCCGGCGTGACGGCCTGCTGCAACAGCCCGTTGAGATTGCCCGCTCCGGCCGGTCCGCGATGCATGGGAACGAGCACCTGGACGTCCCGGCGCGGGTCGAGCCCGAACCGCGCCGGCAGCCTCCGCGCGGCGACGTCCACGGCCAGCCGGCCCGCCTCCTCGGTGTCGTCCTCGACGAACAGGAAGAAGTCGTCCAGCCCCTGGGTGACGGGCGGCACACCGGAGTTGATGCGGTGCGCGTTGGTGACCACACCGGATTGCTGGGCCTGCCGGAAGATCCTCGTGAGCCGCACGGACGGCACGGGCCCGCCCTCCGCCAGCAGATCCCGCAGCACCTCCCCGGCACCGACCGACGGCAACTGGTCCACGTCCCCCACCAGCAGCAGATGCGCACCGGGCGCCACGGCCTTCACCAGTTTGTTGGCCAGCAGCAGGTCCAGCATCGACGCCTCGTCCACCACCACCAGATCGGCGTCCAGCGGCCGGTCCCGGTCGTACGCGGCGTCGCCGCCCGGCTTGAGCTCCAGCAGCCGGTGCACCGTGGACGCCTCGGCGCCCGTCAGCTCCGCCAGCCGCTTCGCGGCCCGGCCGGTGGGCGCGGCCAGCACCACCTTCGCCTTCTTGGCGCGGGCGAGCTCCACGACGGACCGCACGGTGAAGGACTTGCCGCAGCCGGGCCCGCCGGTCAGCACGGCCACCTTGGCGGTCAGCGCGAGCCTGACCGCCGCCTCCTGCTCGGGCGCCAGCTGCGCGCCCGTACGGTCGGCCAGCCAGGCCAGCGCCTTGTCCCAGGGCACGTCCCGGAAGGCCGGCATCCGGTCCTCGTCGGTCCGCAGCAGACGGCGAAGCTGCGCGGCGAGCGAGATCTCCGCGCGGTGGAACGGCACCAGGTAGACCGCGGTGACGGACTCCCCAGCGCCCTCCGGGCCGGGGACGCGCTCCCGCACCACCCCTTCGTCGGCGGCGAGTTCGGCCAGGCAGTCGATGACCAGACCGGTATCGACCTGGAGCAGCTTCACCGAGTCGGCGATCAGCCGCTCCTCGGGGAGGAAGCAGTGTCCCTGGTCGGTGGACTGCGACAGCGCGTACTGGAGCCCGGCCTTGACCCGGTCCGGGCTGTCGTGCGGGATGCCGACGGCGCGGGCGATCCGGTCCGCGGTGAGGAAGCCGATGCCCCATACGTCGGCGGCCAGCCGGTACGGCTCGTTCTTCACGACGGAGATCGAGGCGTCGCCGTACTGCTTGTAGATGCGCACGGCGATGGACGTGGACACCCCCACGCCCTGGAGGAAGACCATCACTTCCTTGATGGCCTTCTGTTCCTCCCATGCGGCGCCGATGAGCCTGGTCCTCTTGGGGCCGAGCCCCGGCACTTCGACGAGCCTCTTCGGCTCCCGCTCGATGATGTCCAGCGTGTCCAGGCCGAAGTGGCCGACGATCCGCTCGGCTATCCGCGGGCCGATGCCCTTGATCAGCCCGGAGCCCAGATAGCGGCGGATGCCCTGGATGGTGGCGGGCAGCAGCGTCGTGTAGTTCTCCACCGTGAACTGCTTGCCGTACTGAGGATGGGAACCCCAGCGGCCCTCCATCCGCAGCGACTCCCCCGGCTGGGCGCCCAGCAGCGATCCGACCACGGTGAGGAGGTCGCCACCGCCCCGGCCCGTGTCGACGCGGGCGACGGTGTATCCGTTCTCCTCGTTGGCGTAGGTGATCCGCTCCAGGACCCCTTCGACCACTGCCAGATTCGACATGGTCCGACGCTACCGCCCGGCTCGGACACCGGGACGGGCCTGTGGACGAACGGGCGGGCGCACCGGAGATGCGGCTGCGGGGACGAGATCAGTGGACGCATCAAGGGGGCCCGGTCCTCGACCGAGCCCCCTGGATTGGGTCCCCACCCCGCCAGAGCTTCCCGATCCCCCCAGATCCCCTCCCGGAAGCTCCGACGTCAAGTACGACTCGCTTCGGCCCCGGAGGGTTGCACGACATCGGAAGGATTTTTTTCCGGGCCCGCCGGGCGCATCCGTCCGGGCCCGCCCGGCCCTGCTCGCGGAGCGTGAGATCGCCTTGTTATACGCACGGCAAGCGTTTTCCGCGATATGTGCCGCTAGCCTGCGCTCAAACCATCCGGTCGGGAACGGGACCGGAAATAGCTCCGGACGACGCCGGAAGAAAGCTGCCGGAGGAAAGATGACAGTGACGCTGGCCGACGTGGCGGCTCGCGCCCGGGTGTCGCCCGCCACGGTGTCGCGGGTACTGAACGGCAACTATCCGGTGGCCGCGGCGACCCGGGAGCGGGTGCTCCGGGCGGTCGACGAGCTGGACTACGTGCTCAACGGCCCGGCGAGCTCCCTCGCGGCAGCGACCTCCGATCTGGTCGGCATCGTTGTCGACGACGTCGCCGACCCCTTCTTCGGGATACTCACCGGGGCCGCGCAGTCCGAGATCGGCGGCCAGGAGGGCACCGGCCGGGCGGGCGGCGAGAAGCTGTCCGTCGTCTGCGCCACCGGCGGTTCCCCGGAGCGCGAGCTGACGTACCTCACACTCCTCCAGCGCCAGCGCGCCGCCGCCGTGGTCCTCGTCGGCGGTACCACCGAGGAACCGGCGCACACCGAGGCGATGAGCGCCAAGCTGGTGAAGCTGGCGGCGGCCGGCACCCGTGTGGTGCTGTGCGGACGGCCGCCCCTGCCGGACGGACCGCCGGACGCGGCGGTGCTCACGTTCGACAACCGGGGCGGCGCCCGGCGGCTGACGGAACACCTGGTGGCCCTCGGCCACCGCACGATCGGGTACATCGCCGGCCCGGCCGGTCACACCACCACCCGGGACCGGCTGGCGGGCCATCTGTCCGCGCTCGAAACCGCGGGCACGGGCGGGGGTCCGGGCGCCGCCGCCCGTCTCGTGGTGCACAGCCCGTACGACCGGCGGTCCGGCTACGACGCAACGCTCGAACTGCTGCGCCGCGCGCCCGAGCTGACGGCGGTGATCGCCGCGAACGACTCCCTCGCCCTGGGGGCGAGCGCGGCGCTGCGCGACCGGGGGCTGCGGATACCGGACGACGTGTCCGTGGCCGGTTTCGACGACCTGCCGTTCAGCGTGGACGCGTCCCCCGCCCTCACCACCGTGCGGCTGCCGCTGGCCGAGGCGGGGGCACGGGCCGGGCGGCTGGCCATGGGGCGGGAGGCAGTTCCTCCGGGAGGCATCGCCACCGTGCACGGCGAGCTGGTGGTCCGCGCTTCGACGGCCCCGCGGCGGGGCAGGTAGAACGGGGCGTACGGCGACGCCGGATGAACGGCGACGCGGCAGAAGGAGAGGCCCCGCACGATGAGGTTCGCGTTCTCGACCCTGGGCGTGCCCGGGATGCCCGTACCGGAAGTGGCCCGGCTCGCCGCCGAGACGGGGTACCAGGGTGTGGAGCTGCGGGCGGCACCCGAGGAGCCGGTCCACCGGCTGATCGGGATACGGGAACGGGCCGCCGTCGTGGAGGAGTTCCGCCGGGCGGGCGTGGAGATCCTCGCCGTGGCCGGCTATGTGCGGGTGGCCGCGCCCCAGGGGGACGAGGACGAGGAGGAGGAACTCCGGCAGGAGTTCGAGGAGACCCTGTGGCTCGCCCGGGACCTCCGTGCCCCCTACGTCAGGGTGTTCCCCGGCGCGGGCGACCAGGACACGGAGACCGCGGAGGCGATCGCGCGGCGCAGGCTCGGCGCGGTGGCGCCGCTGGCCGCACAGCTCGGGGTGCGGATCCTGCTGGAGACGCACGACTCGCACCGCAGCGGCGCCGAGGCGGCGCGGATCGTGGGGCCGGTGGGCCACGGCCATGTGGGGGTGGTGTGGGACGTCGTGAATCCGTGGCTGCGGGGAGAGGCGCCGGAGGCGACGCACGCCGTGCTCGCCCCGCATCTCGGCTATGTACAGGTGAAGGACGTCGCCTCGGCCGAGGATCTGGCGCCGCTGCCGCTCGGTGAGGGCGTGGTGCCGCTCGGCGCGTGTCTGACGACGCTCAGCCCGGGGAGCTGGCTGAGCTGGGAGTACGAGAAGCACTGGTATCCCGGGGCGCCGGAACTGCCGGATCTGCTGGTACCGGGCCGGGAGCACCTGGAGCGGCTGCTCGCGCGAGGGAGGTGAGCGCGACTCCGCCGACGAGCAGGGCGGCGGCGCACCAGCGCAGCGGGCTCACCGGTTCGCCGAGCAGCAGCGCGGCCGAGGACATCCCGAACACCGGGACGAGCAGGGTGAAGGGCGCGACCGAGGAAGCCTGGTGGTGGCGCAGCAGGAAGCCCCAGGCACCGAATCCGAAGACGGTGGATATCCAGGCGACGTAGACGACGGCTCCGGCGCCGCTCCAGTCGAGGGCGGCGAGGGCCCGGAGGTCCCGTTCCGGTCCTTCGAGGACCAGGGACAGGGCGAGGAGCGGCAGGATCGGTACGACGCTGACCCAGACCATGAAGTTGAGGGCGTCGGGCGGGGCGGCCCTGCGGGTGAGGACGTTGGAGACGCCCCAGCAGGCCGCGGCGGCGACCACGAGTCCGAAGCCGAGGACGGGGCCGTCGAGTCCCTTGTCGACCGCTGCGACGCCGACGCCCGCCAGTGCGACCGCCATGCCCAGGGTGCGTATGCGCCCGGGCCGTTCGCCGAGGGCGACGAAGGCGACCACGGCGGTGAAGACGGCCTGGACCTGCAGGACGAGGGAGGACAGCCCGGCCGGCATCCCGGCGTCCATGCCGATGAAGAGGAGTCCGAACTTGGCCACTCCGAGGGCGAGCCCGACACCGACGATCCACTTCCAGGCGACCTTCGGCCGGCCGACGAGGAACACGGCGGGGAGCGCCGCGACCAGGAAGCGCAGTGCGGAGAAGAGCAGTGGCGGGAAGTGCCCGAGGCCGACCTCGACCACGACGAAGTTGACGCCCCAGACGGCGGCGACGACCACGGCGAGTGCGATGTGTGGGAGACGCATGCCGTGATGATCCTCGGCGCCGAGTGTGTAGCACCAGCACCGATTTCTGTAGGGTGCGCTTAAGCATTGCTCACGTATCGCGTGGCATTGCATCGCATTGCATCGCATCGCGCAGCGCACAGGTGTCGCTCGCGCACGACGCACGCATGGTTCGTGGACAGGGGGTTGGTCGGGTGCTCGATCTGGGTCGGCTGCGCGCCCTGCACGCGGTGTCCGTGCACGGTTCGATCGCGGGTGCCGCGGCGGCACTGGGCTATACGCCGTCCGCCGTGTCTCAGCAGATCTCCAAGCTGGAACGGGAGACCCGGACGACGCTCCTGGAGCGGCGCGGACGGGGTGTCGCGCTGACCGAGGAGGCGGAGCATCTGGCCGCCACGGCCCAGCAGTTGCTGGCGATCGTGGAGCGTGCGGAGACCGCGCTGGAGGAGTCCCGGGGAATGCCGTCGGGGCGGCTGTCGATCGCGGTGTTCGCGTCCGCGGCCCGCGGACTGCTGCCCGGTGTGCTCGCGGAACTGGCGGAGCTGCACCCCGGACTGGACACCCGCCTGTCGGAGGTCGATCCGCACCTGTCGGTCGATCTGGTGGCCAAGGGGGTCGTCGACCTCGCGGTGGCGCACGACTGGGACATCGCGCCGCTTCCCGTGCCGGAAGGCGTGGACCAGGCGGTGATAGGTGACGATCCGTGCGACGTCCTGGTGCCGGCCGGTCATCCGCTGGCCGCACGGGAGGTCGTACGGCGGGAGGACCTGTCCCGTGAGCGGTGGATCAGCCAGCCGCCGGGAACGGTGTGCCACGACTGGCTGACGCGGACGCTGCGCTCCGCCGGGTACGAGCCGCGGATCGCACACCAGGCCGCGGAGAACCACACGCAGGTCGCCCTGGTGGCGGCCGGGCTCGGTGTGGCGCTGGTGCCGCGGCTGGGGCGCGGCCCCCTGCCCGCCGGGGTCGCAGCGGTCCGGCTGGACACCGTACCGGTGCGGCGGCTGTACGCCCTGTGGCGCCACGGGGCCGCGCGCAGGCCCGCGATCACGGAGACCGTCCGGGTCCTGCGCTCGCACTGGCCACCGACGTCGCACTGATCGGGGACGGTCCGCCGTCGGCCCTCGGGCTGCCGTCCCTTCGGCCCTTCCGGCTCCGTCGGCTTCCCGCATCCTCCGGTGACAACTCCCCCGTCTGCACCCACGCGGGCGGCCCGGTCGCCCGCAGACGCCGCACCCGCCCTGCGGGTACCGGACCCTCTACGCCCCGGCACACCGCACCCCGACCGCACCCTCGCCTCCGCCTGCCGCCCCAGACCTCCAGGCGCCCGCCCCCGCCACCCCGCCGCACGGCAGCCGGCCACGCACCCACGCGGGCGGCGCGGGCCGTCCCCGCCGTCCTTCGGCGCGGCGGCCCTTGACCGGTAATTACTTTCCGGATATCCGTGGCTTCTTGGAAGTTTTCTTCAGCTCCCCCTCTACGCAGCGTGCCGCACGGCAGCACGACGGAAGGAGCTCACGTGCGTCATCTCCACGCCTCCAGACGGGCCGTCCTGGCCACGGCCGCCGCCGCGGCGGCCGGTGCGGCGACGACCGCGATGGCCGGGCCGGACGCCCGCGCCGCCTCCCAGCCCTGGGAACCCGCACGGCTCATGGACCGGATGAGCCTGGAGGAGAAGGTCGGCCAGCTCTTCGTGATGCGGGTCTACGGGCATTCCGCGACCGACCCCGACCAGGCCGACGTCGATGCCAACCTCAAGGAGATCGGTGTCCGCAACGCCGCCGAGCTGGTCGCGAAGTACCACGTAGGCGGCATCATCTACTTCGCGTGGACGCACAACACCCGTGATCCGCACCAGATCGCCGCGCTCTCCAACGGCATCCAGCAGGCGGGCCTGGCGCAGTCCACACCGCTCCCGCTGCTGATCTCCGTAGACCAGGAGCACGGGGCGGTGGCCCGGATCGGTGCCCCTGCCACGCTGCTGCCCGGAGCGATGGCCCTCGGGGCCTGCGGCTCGCGGCCGTACGCCCGCTCGGCGGCCCGGATCGCGGCACGGGAGCTGGCCGCGACGGGCATCCGGCAGAACTACGCCCCGGTCGCCGACGTCAACGTCAACCCGGCCAATCCCGTGATCGGTGTGCGTTCCTTCGGCGCCGATCCCGTGGCCGTGGCCGGACTGGTGGCCGCGCAGGTGACGGGCTACCGGCGGGGCGGCGTCGCCGCGACCGCCAAGCACTTCCCCGGCCACGGCGACACCGCGGTCGACAGCCACTACGGGCTTCCCCTGATCACCCATACGGCCGAGGAATGGGAGAGACTCGACGCACCGCCGTTCCGGGCCGCCGTGGCCGCCGGCGTCGACTCGATCATGACCGCGCACATCGTGGTCCCGTCCCTCGACCCGAGCGAGGACCCTGCGACCCTGTCGCGGCCGATCCTCACCGGCATCCTGCGCGAGAAGCTCGGCTACGACGGCGTGGTGGTGACGGACTCGCTGACCATGGCGGGCGTGCGGCAGAAGTACGGCGACGACCGGGTCCCGGTCCTCGCCCTGCTGGCCGGCTGCGACCAGCTGCTCAACCCGCCCGAGCTGGACGTCGCGTGGAACGCGGTGCTGCGGGCCGTCAGGACGGGCGAGATCCCCGAGGAGCGGATCGACGAATCCATTCTGCGGATCCTGCGGCTCAAGGCGCGGCTCGGCCTCTTCCACGACCCCTACGTCACGGACGAGGACGTGGACGGCACGGTCGGCGTCCCGCACCATCGCGCCGCGGCCGACCGGATCGCCGGAGCCACCACGACCCTCCTCCTCAACGAGGACGGCTTCCTCCCCCTCAGCCGCAGGAAGCAGCCGAACCTGCTGGTCGTCGGCGCGGAGCCGTCCTCCCCGACCGGCACCACGGGCCCGCCCGTCGCCGTCCTGGCCCGGGCGCTCGCCGAACTGGGCTTCACCACCACCGCCCTGCCCACCGGCACCACGCCCACCCCCCAGCGGATCGACGCCGCGGTGGCGGCCGCACCGGGCAAGGACGCGGTGGTCGTGGCCACGTACAACGTGACGGCGGCCAGTGCGCAGCGCACCCTGGTGTCCCGGCTCGTCGCGACGGGCGTGCCCGTCGTCACCGTGGTCGTCCGCAACCCGTACGACATCGCGCACCTCACCGGCCACCGCGCCTCCCTCGCCACCTACTGCTGGACGGACGTGGAGCTCCGCGCCGCCGCACGGGTGATCGCGGGCCGGACCGCCCCGCGCGGACGCCTGCCGGTCCCGGTGCAGCGTGCCGACGACCCGTCGCAGGTGCTGTATCCGCTGGGGTTCGGGCTGGGATACGGGCTGAGCCACGCCTAGGGGGGTATCGCCGGGACACCCGGTCGGCGGCCTCCGCGACGCCGCGGTCACTCCGTCCCGGCCGGCGTCGGGACGCTGACGACGGCGCCGCGGAGTCCCGGACAGCGGCGCGCCCGAAAGCCGATACGCCCGAAAAGCCGTGCGCCCGCCGTCCTGGGACGGCGGGCGCACGGGAGGGACCGGGCGGGGCCTACGGCCGCAGGGTCGGTTCGCGCTCGATGTCGAACCGGTCGAGTTTGCGGTCGTACCTTGCCAGCGGCTTGGCCTTGGCCGGGTCCTGCTGGACGGCGGCCGGGGCGACGCCCGCCCACTCCAGGATGCGGGCGGTGGCCTTCGTCTTCTCGGCCTCCACGAGCCCGGAGACGCGAGCGCCGTGGTTGGCGCCGGGGGCGGTGAAGACGTAGCTGTCGCGAGCGGCCTTGCCGAGGCGGAACGGCTCGGCGCCCCACGGGTCGTTCTGCCCGTACACGAAGAGCATCCGGTGCGCGTTGTGGCGCACCCAGGTGTCGACGTCCCGCATGACGTACGGCTTGAACTTCATCGCGATGTCGCGGGGCACGAAGTTCCGGGGCGGCTGGTAGCCGTACCGGGTCAGGCCGTTCAGGTGGGGCAGGCGGATGGTGGGCGCGCCCAGCTCCGTGCCGGCCTGGTAGTAGTACGGGGTGTACGGCTCAAGGCCCTGGTCGGTGTAGAAGGACCAGCCGGAGATCTTCTCGATCGTGTCGAAGAGCTCCTGGTCGGAGGCGGTGGCCGCGTCCGGGATGTCCGCGCAGTCGGCTTCCAGGCTGTACTGCCAGAAGCCCCAGACGAAGTCCAGGACGACGGCTTCGAAGGCGTGGTCGAGACTGCCGATGGTGTGGAAGGTGTGGCTGCCGTCGGCGGCGTACTGCTGGTACTTCGCGGACAGCGCCTCACGGCGGACCAGGGCCTCGCGCTGGACGGCGTTCAGCCGGTCGCGGCACTCCTTGGTGCCGACCTTCTCGAAGAACGCGTCGTAGGCCGAGTCCTCCTTGTTCACCACGTCGTTGGGCGCGACGTAGGCGACGACACCGTCCATGTCCCGGGGGTAGAAGCGCTCGTAGTACGTGGCGGTCATGCCGCCCTTGGAGCCGCCGGTGGAGATCCACTTCTTGTCGTAGATCTTCTTCAGGGCCGTGAAGATCCGGTGCTGGTCACTGGCGGCCTGCCAGATGTCCAGCTTGGACCAGTCGGCCGGGGCCGGCCGGGACGGGGTGAAGAATCGGTACTCCATGGAGACCTGGTTGCCGTCGACGATCTGGGTCGGCTCGCGGCGGCTGGGGGTGGTGGAGACGTGGTAGCCACCGGTGTAGAAGACCGTGGGCCGGCTGATGTCCTTGTGCAGCAGGGTGATCCGCTGCTGGAAGGTGCCCTTCCACGGACGCCGGTGGTCGACCGGCTGGGTGTACTCGAGCACGAAGAAGCGGTAGCCGGTGTACGGCTTCTCCTCGACGAGGTTCATCCCCGGGATCGCGAGGATGCGTTCCTTGATGTCGGTTTCGGCGGTCCGGTCCGCGGCCGTTGCCGCTCCGGCCGATGCTCCGGCGGCTGACACCGTGCCTATGAGCACGACGAGCGACAGCAGCCATCTGAGCGTCCTGCGCATTCACCCTCCCCTGTGGTCACAGCGAACGCCGTGAACCTAGCGGGGGCAACACCCGTGCCGCCAGAGGCTGTTGGTAAATGGGATCAGCAGAGGATCCAGCCGGTGGTCGCCCGCCGGGCGCCGATCGCCCCTTCGGCACGCACGCACCGGTTGACCGCGTGGACGGTCACCGGGCCCGCCTGCCGGGCGAACCGGCCGCTGTCCACGGCGGGCAGACCGCCGCGCGCCTGGAGGGACACCAGCATGTGCTGGCGGACACCCGGGAGTTTGGACACGGTGACGGCGCACGCATAGCGGCGGGTCTTGTAGACCCGGACCTCACCGGCCCTGAACGACACCGTCTTCACGTTCCGGCCCGAACACGTCGAAGCGGCCGCGGCGCTGTGCGTACCCGGCCCCGCCACGGTCAGGGCCGCCGTCGTCGTCAGCAGGGCCAGCCCCAGCGCCAGCCGTCGGCCCCATGCGCGGTCGAACATGCGTACCTCCTCACGCCCCATGAGCGTACGTGCGTACGGACGCGGTATCGGGGCCGGGTGGTTGCGCCGTACGTCAGCCGAAGCTCAGCACCACGAACACGAGCAGGGCCTCGGCGAAGAGCTGCACCGCAAGAGCGCAGGTTCGGATCCGGTGGGCGGTCCGGCCCACTCCGGGGACGGCCAGCGCGACCGCACAGGCCAGGAAGGCGAGCGCCGCGCCACTGGGGAACAGCCAGCCGGGCAGTGAGGCGCAGCTGTCGTCGGCATACGTGATGCACCGGCTGCCGCGGGCGGACGCCAGGACCACGACCATGGAGACGATCAGCGCGGGAAAGGCCAGCAGCCCGTAGAGCACCGCCCGCAGACGCATCCGGGTGACACGGTCGACGGCCTCCGCGTCCCCCCGTGCGTGCGGCGTCGGGACGGGCCGGGTCTTCTTCATCCCCCCATCCCACCCGACCGGGCGGGCGCCCCGGATCCGCGCGGGTACTCAGATCCGGCCGCGCGCGTACTCAGTCGCCGGGGCATCGCAGTCCGCCGAAGCGGCCGGCGTCGGCGCTCAGTTCGCCCGCGCCGGCTCCGGCTCGCCGATGAAGGAGCGCCACAGTCCGGCGTAGCGGCCGTCCAGGGCGAGGAGTTCCTCGTGGGTGCCGTCCTCGGCGACACGGCCGTCGGCCATGACGATCACCCGGTCGGCGCGGGCCGCGGTGGTCAGACGGTGGGCGACGACGAGGGTGGTGCGACGGCCCGCCAGGCGGTCGGTGGCCTGGTTGACCTGGGCCTCGGTGGCGAGGTCCAGGGCGGCCGTCGCCTCGTCGAGGAGCAGCACGTCCGGGTCGACCAGCTCGGCGCGGGCGAGCGCGATCAGCTGGCGCTGGCCGGCGGACAGGTTCCGGCCGCGTTCGGCGACCTCGTGGAGGTAGCCGCCGTCGAGCGTGGCGATCATGTCGTGGGCGCCGACCGCCCTGGCCGCGGCCTCGACCTCCGCATCGGTGGCGTCGGGGCGGCCGTAGGCGATCGCGTCCCGGACCGTGCCGGCGAAGAGGTATGCCTCCTGCGGCACGACGCCGAGCCGGTGCCGGTAGCCCGCGAGGTCGAGGTCTCGCAGGTCGATGCCGTCGGCCGTGACCCGGCCCTCGGTGGGGTCGTAGAAGCGGGCGACCAGTTTGACCAGGGTGGACTTTCCGGCACCGGTCTCGCCGACGAAGGCCACCGTCTGGCCGGCGGGGATGCGCAGGTCGATGCCGGTCAGCGCGGCGCCGCCCGCGGTGTCGTCCGCGGCGCCATTCGCGGTGTCGTCCGCGGCGCCGCCCGCGGTGTCCGAGCCGCCGTAGTGGAAGCCGACGTTCTCGAAGGCGATCTCGCCCCGCAGCGCGGGAACGTCCAGCGGCCGTTCCGGCTGCGCCGTGGAGGTGGGCTCCCGGAGCAGCTCCTGCACCCGCTTCAGCGATACCGTCGCCTGCTGGTAGCCGTCGAAGACCTGCGACAGCTGCTGCACGGGGGCGAAGAACAGGTCGATGTAGAGCAGGTAGGCGACCAGCGCACCGGTGGTCAGGGTGCCGGCCTCCACCCGGCCGGCGCCGACGACCAGGACCGCGGCCGTGGCCACCGAGGCCAGCAGCTGCACGAACGGGAAGTACACCGAGATCAGCCACTGTCCGCGGACCCGGGCGGCCCGGTACTCGGCGCTGCGTTCGGTGAACCGCTCGCCGCCGTCCCGCTCCCGGCCGAACGCCTGGAGGATCCGCAGCCCGGAGACCGACTCCTGGAGGTCGGCGTTGACGACACTGATCCGCTCACGGGCCAGCTCGTAGGCCTTCACCGACTGCTTGCGGAAGAAGTACGTGCCGACGATCAGCACGGGCAGTGTCGAGAAGACGAGCAGCGCGAGTTCGACGTCGATGACGACGAGCGCCACCATGATCCCGAAGAAGGTGACGACCGACACGAACGCCGTGACCAGACCGGTCTGGAGGAAGGTCGACAGCGCGTCCACATCGGTGGTCATCCGGGTCATGATCCGGCCGGTGAGCTCGCGCTCGTAGTAGTCGAGGCCGAGCCGCTGGAGCTGGGCGAAGATCTTCAGCCGCAGCGCGTACAGCACCCGCTCGCCCGTGCGCCCGGTCATCCGGGTCTCGCCGGTCTGCGCCGCCCACTGCACCAGCACCGTCAGCAGGGCCACCCCGGACGCCGCCCAGACGGCCCCGAGCGCCATCCGCTCCACGCCGTCGTCGATGCCGTGCCGGATCAGGACCGGCAGCAGCAGGCCCATTCCGGCGTCCACGGCGACCAGCAGCAGGCTGATCAGCAGCGGCAGGCGGAAGCCGCGCAGCAGCCGGCGCAGACCGTACGAGTCCTCGGGGGTGACCGCCCGCGCCTCGTCGACCTGCGGCGTGTCGGTGGCCGGGGGCAGGGCCTCCACCTGGGCGAGCAGTTCCGGGGTGGCGGGCATGCCGGCCAGATCGGTGCGCAGGGGCTCGTCGTCGCGCACCCACAGCTGGGGGGTGATGCCGCGCTCGGCGTCGAACTCGGCGTCCAGCTCCTCCTTGACCGTACGGTCCTCCTCGGGCCCGGCCTGCGGGAGGAGATGGCCGGGCGAGACGCCGCCGAGCTCGTCGGGGTCGGTGAGCAGGCGCCGGTAGAGCGCGGAGCGGCGCTCCAGCTCCTCGTGGGTGCCGATGTCGGAGAGCCGGCCGTCGTCGAGGACGGCGATCCGGTCGGCGAGGCCCAAGGTGGAGCGGCGGTGCGCGATGAGCAGGGTGGTGCGGCCCGCCATCACACCCCGGAGCGCTTCGTGGATCTCGTGCTCGACCCGCGCGTCGACGGCGGAGGTGGCGTCGTCCAGGAGCAGCAGCCGGGGGTCGGTGAGGATGGCCCGGGCCAGCGCGATGCGCTGGCGCTGGCCCCCGGAGAGGGTGAGGCCGTGCTCGCCGACCTTGGTGTCGTAGCCGTCGGGCAGCTCGGCGATGAAACGATCCGCCTGGGCGGCCCGGGCGGCGGTCTCGGTCTCCTCCTGGGTGGCGTCCGGTTTGCCGAAGGCGATGTTGGCGCGGACGGTGTCGGAGAACAGGAAGCTGTCCTCCGGGACGAGGCCGATGGCGCCGCGCAGGGATGCCAGGGTCAGTTCGCGTACGTCGTGGCCGCCGACGAGCACGGCGCCGTGGGTGACGTCGTAGAACCGGGGCAGCAGCAGGGACACGGTCGACTTGCCGCTGCCGGAGGCGCCCACGACGGCGACGGTCTCGCCGGGGCGGATCTCCAGGGAGAAGCCGTCCAGGACGGGGCGGCCGTCCTCGTAGGCGAAGGAGACGTCGTCGAACTCGACGGTGGCGGGGGCGTCGGCGGGCAGCTCCTTGGTGCCGTCCTCGATGTACGGCTCGGTGTCGATGAGCTCCAGGACGCGCTCCACGCCGGCCCGGGCCTGCTGGCCGACGGTGAGGACCATGGCGAGCATGCGGACCGGGCCGACCAGCTGTGCCAGGTAGGTGGAGAAGGCGACGAAGGTGCCGAGGGTGATCTGGCCACGGGTCGCGAGCCAGCCGCCGAGGGCCAGCATGGCGACCTGTCCGAGTGCGGGCACGGCCTGCAGGGCGGGCGTGTAGCGGGCGTTCAGCCGGACGGCGCGCAACCGGCCGGCGAACAGGCGGCGGCCGACGTCCCGGAGTTTGGCGGTCTCCTGCTCCTCCTGCCCGAATCCCTTGACGACCCGCACGCCGGACACGGCTCCGTCGACGACGCCCGCGACTGCGGCGGCCTGGCCCTGGGCGTACCAGGTGGCCGGGAAGAGCCGTTTCCTGCTGTGCCGTGCGATGTACCAGAGGGCCGGGGCGACGGCGAGGGCGACGACGGTCAGCAGCGGCGAGAGCCACGCCATGATCACGAGCGAGATCAGGAAGAGCAGGATGTTGCCGATGGTCATCGGCAACATGAAGAGCAGGCTCTGGATGAGCTGGAGGTCGCTGGTGGCGCGTCCCACGACCTGGCCGGTGGAGAGCTCGTCCTGGCGGCGCCCGTCGAGCCGGGAGACGGTCCCGTACATCTCGGTACGGAGGTCGTGCTGGACGTCGAGGGCGAGGCGTCCGCCGTAGTAGCGGCGTATGTACGTCAGGACGTACACGGCGACCGCGGCGGCTATCAGCAGGCCTGTCCATGTGGCGAGCGACCGTGTGGGGTCGGAGATCGCATCGTCGATGATCACTTTGACGATCAGGGGGGCGACGGCCATCACGGCCATGCCCGCGAGGGACGAGCCGAGTGCGAGGACGACCTCGCGCCGGTACCGCCAGGCGTACCCGGTCAGCCTCCGCGCCCATCCGTGCTGCACTGTGTCCGCCGCCACCGGTGCCTCCCCGTCGTCCTGCTCTACCGGAAGGCACCAACGCGGCCACGGGCGGATTTCATCCCGCCGCGACAAATACCGGGCTCCGGTCGGAGCCCGGTACTGCGCTGGTCCTAGGCCCTTACGGAGCCGGGGACCCGACGGGCTCGGACGGGGTGGACGCCATGACCGAAGGGGTCGCGGACGCCGGGGCCGACGGCGTCGTGGCCGCGGGGGCCGAAGGGGCGGTCGACGCGGCCGCCGGGCCGGTCGGAGCCGTCCCCGGCACGGTGGACGCCGGGACCGGGCCGGTCGCCGGACGCTCCGGCGTGGCCGGGATGACCTCGTGCGGGACGGTCGGCGGCTGGAACGGCGCCTGCATGCCGGACGCGGAACCGTTGAGCGCCTTGTGGACGGCCCGGGCGACGAGCTGGATGGTGTCCACGCCGTACTGCATCGTCTTGTTGTTCTGGGTCAGCACGGAGATCGAGTACTGGTGCCCGTTACCGGTGAAGGCGGCGATGCTGTGGACGCGCCAGTCCAGCGACACGGACCGCTGCAGCCAGCCGTTCTTGACGTGGATCCGGGCGGTCGACGGGGCTCCGGCCGGGGCACCCCAGCGCTGGTTGCTCACGACCTTGTTCATCAGGTCGAGGGCGTAGGCGCGGGAGGCGTCCGTCAGCACCGCATTGGGCTTCATCAGCAGGTTGAGCAGGTTCTTCTGGTCACGGGCGCTGATCTGGGTGAGGCCCCACAGACCGCCGCTGCCCGGGATGGTGCGGGTCAGCCTCCCCGCGGTGAGGAACGCCTGGACCTTGGTCACGCCGAGCTGGTTCCACAGCGCGGTGGTGGACGCGTTGTCCGACTGGGTGATCATCGCGTAGGCGCGCTGCTTCTCGGTGGTGGTGAGCGCGCGGCGGTTCTTCTGGGCGTCGTACAGCAGCGCGCCGAGCACGCTCACCTTGACCACGCTCGCGGAGTCGAAGCGCCGGTCCGCCTGGAGCTCGCAGCTGGTGCCGGTGGTGTGGTCCTGGACCAGGAAGGCTATGTGCGAGGTCCGGCCCTTCATCGCGGCGTTGATGTCCGCGGTCAGCTTGGTGGCCAGTCCCGCCTTCGCGGACGTGCAGAGCACCTCCGGCCCGCGGGCCTGTGCCGTGAAGGCGCCCATGGCCAGGGGCACGGCCACTCCCGTGGCCAGCCCCGCCCCGAGTATCACGCGTACGGCACGCTTGCGGGACCTGCGGTGTTGCGTCATGGAGGCTTCCCCATCCCTGAAAGTCTGCGTGCGCCCTCGGCGCACGCAGAGCTTGACTCTTGAGCGGCCGAAAGGTTGCTCGGAAAACGAACATTTCTCTGTGGTATCCGCCACACAGGGCGCTGCCCGCCGTCGGCGACCGGCGACGAGGACCGACGACGGGCAGTGGGCAGCAGGTCGGCCAGGGACGGAAGGCGGGAGGCAGCGGCGCGGGCGGATTCAGAGGTGGGGCGGCGTCAGAGGTGCCCGCCTCGGTGTCTGAGGTCCGGCGCGGTGTCAGAGATGCCCGTCGCGGCGTCAGAGGTGCGTCGGGGCGAACATCCTCAGCAGGGCCGGCAGCACGACCACGGACGGACCGGGCGTGGTGAGGGCCTTCCGCAGGTCCTCCCGCAGCGACTCGGGGCTGGTACGGACCGCCGGCACGCCGAAGGACCCGGCGAGGGCCACGAAGTCCGGCCGGTGCAGCTCGGTGGCCGTGGCCTCGCCGAACGCGTCCGTCATGTACTCGCGCAGGATGCCGTAGCCGCCGTCGTCCACGATGAGCCAGGTGACGTCGAGGCCGTACTGGCGGGCCGTCGCGAGCTCGGCGATCGAGTACATCGCGCCGCCGTCGCCGGACACGGCCAGGACCGGGCGGGACGGGTCGGCCACGGCGGCGCCCAGCGCGGCCGGGAAGGCGTAGCCGAGACCGCCGGCGCCCTGCGCCGAGTGCATGGTGTTGGGCCGGCGGGCGTCGAACGCCGACCAGGCCCAGTAGCCGAGGATCGTCATGTCCCAGAAGCTGGGCGAGGCGTCCGGGAGGGCCGCGCGCACCGAGGCGAGCACCTGCTGTTCCAGCGTCAGGCCCTGGGCGCCGATCCGTTCCCGGACCTTCGCCAGCACGGTGCGGACGCGTTCGGCGGCACCGGGGTCGCGGCGCTCGGGCACGGTCTCCAGCAGCGCCGACAGGGCGAGCCGGGCGTCCGCGTGGATGCCGAGGGCCGGATGGTTGGACTCCAGCTTGCCGAGGTCGGCCTCGATCTGGACGATCCGGCCGCGCGGCGCGAACGTGTGGTAGTTCGAGGAGAGCTCACCGAGCCCGGAGCCGACCACCAGCAGGACGTCGGCGTCCTCCAGGAAATCGGTGGTGTGCCGGTCCTCCAGCCAGGACTGCAGGGACAGCGGGTGCTCCCAGGGGAACGCGCCCTTGCCGCCGAAGGTGGTGACGACCGGCAGGTCGAGCCTCTCGGCCAGGGCGAGCAGCTTGCCCGAGGCGTCGGAGCGGACGACACCGCCGCCCGCGACGACCGCGGGCCGCTCGGCGTTCGCCAGCAGGTGCACCGCCAGGGCCGTCAGTTCGGGGCGCGGCAGGAGGTCGTGCGGGGTGGTGTCCGGGGCGGTCACCTCGGGCAGGCAGGTCTCGGCGAGCAGGACGTCCTGCGGGATCTCCACCCAGACGGGTCCGTGCGGGGCGGTCAGTGCGGACTCCCACGCCTCGGCGATCGCGGAGGGGATCTGCGAGGCACTGCGGACGGTGTGCACGGATTTCACCACGCCGCGGAACGATGCCTGCTGGTCGCGGAGCTCGTGGAGATAGCCGTGCCGTCCGCCGCCGAGCCCCGCGGTCGGGATCTGGCTGGAGACGGCCAGTACGGGCGCGGACGCGGCGGCCGCCTCCTGGAGTGCGGCGAGCGAGGTGAGCGCGCCGGGTCCGGTGGAGACGAGCAGCGGCGCGGCCTCTCCGGTGATCCGGCCGTAGGCGTCGGCGGCGAAGCCGGCGTTGTTCTCGACGCGCAGGCCGACGTACGTCAGGTCCGACCGCCGCAGGGCGTCGAACATGCCGAGGGCGTGCTGACCCGGGAGGCCGAAGACCGTGGTGGCGCCGAGGCCCCGCAGCGTCTCGACGACGAGGTCACCGCCGTTCCGGCCCGCCGGGGGGTTCAGCGCGGCGGCGGTCTGCGCCGCGGTGGGGCGCAGCACCAGGTCGTGGTCGTGGGTCACGTACTGTCCTCTCGGTCGTATCCCGGTCCGGTCGTATCACGGCCCTCGCCGCCGTTGCGGGGTGTCTCACGAGAGGCGTCCCACCGTGGGGCGTTCCGCCGAGTGGCGTCCCACCGTGGGGCGTCCCACCGTGGGGCGTTCCGCCGAGTGGCGTCCGCCGGGAAGTCCCCCTCCGACGCCCGAGCGAGTCCCGGCCGACGTCCGTACGAGCCCCCGCCGACGTCCGTGAAGGGGCGTCTCATGGGCGCCCCTTCACGGACGTCCCACGCGGGTGTCCGCCGCCGGGCTACCGGACCGGCAGCCCGGCGGCACGGATCACTTGGCGTCCTGGCCGGTGCCGGTGGCGCGTCCGGCCGCGATCTGACGGGACATGATCGTGGTCAGCTCGTAGGCGGTGTGGGAGGCCGCGACGGAGGTGATCTCCGCGTGGTCGTAGGCCGGGGCGACCTCGACGACGTCCGCCGACACCAGGTTGCAGGAGGACAGGCCGCGGATGATCTCCAGCAGCTCGCGGGAGGTCATGCCGCCGGCCTCCGGGGTGCCGGTGCCGGGCGCGTGAGCGGGGTCGAGCACGTCGATGTCGATCGAGATGTACAGCGGCCGGTCGCCGATGCGCTGGCGCAGCTGGTCGGCGATCTCGTCGGCGCCGCGGCGGTAGACGTCGGCGGAGGTGACGATGCCGAAGCCCATCTTGGCGTCGTCGTCCAGGTCCTGCTTGCCGTACAGCGGGCCGCGGGTGCCCACGTGGGACAGCGCCTCGGTGTCGAGGATGCCCTCCTCGACGGCCCGGCGGAACGGGGTGCCGTGGGTGTACTCGGCGCCGAAGTAGGTGTCCCAGGTGTCGAGGTGCGCGTCGAAGTGGAGGAGCGCGACGGGGCCGTGCTTCTTGGCGACGGAGCGGAGCAGCGGCAGCGCGATGGTGTGGTCACCGCCGAGGGTCATCAGGCGGGCGCCGGTGCCGAGCAGGTCGTCGGCCGCGGCCTCGACGCTCTCGACCGCCTCGTTGATGTTGAAGGGGTTGACGGCGATGTCGCCGGCGTCCGCGACCTGCGCGAGGGCGAACGGGGAGGCGTCCTGCGCGGGGTTGTACGGACGCAGCAGGCGGGACGCCTCGCGGATGGCGTTGCC
Source organism: Streptomyces sp. NPDC030222 (assembly GCF_055573115.1). Lineage (NCBI taxonomy): Bacteria > Bacillati > Actinomycetota > Actinomycetes > Kitasatosporales > Streptomycetaceae > Streptomyces > Streptomyces sp. NPDC030222. Next base: position 32,811 of record NZ_JBVICA010000016.1, on the reverse strand, counting down.
GCCGAAGCGGGCGCCGGGGCGGTAGGAGACGCCGGAGTCGAAGGGCACGCCGACCACTGCGACATCGGCAGCGCCGACCTCGTCGAGGCGCGGCAGCCGGGCGAAGGTGGCCGGTCCCGCGTACCGGGGGATCCGGGAGGAGTCGACGGGGCCGCGGGGCTGCCGGTCGCCGCCGTTCGCGAAGGTGCTGTTGCTGCTCATGCCGATTCCTCCGGGGAGACGTGTTGCTCGTGCTGCCCGCTCGGTCGTGACGAGCAGCTGTGGTGCTGGGCGGTGCGGTGCGGTCCGTCGGCCAGGGTCACGTCCCGGGTCACGGTCCCGGGTCACGTCCCGGTGGCGCGGTCCCGGGCTCACGGTCGCCCGGTCGCCCGGTCGGGCGGTGGTGGCGGCCCGGCTCCGATGCCACGAGGACACCGGTCCTGCCCGCAGCCGTCGAAATCCGACGATAGGTCGCGGGAAGCCGATCCTGAAGTGTACTTTTCCTACATTCCTCATCCCGAGAATGGATGGATCGTCCACCATGCAGGACCCCACGGTCCCACCGACACCGCCGATCCCGCTGAGCGCCCTGATCGCCCGTGAGGACCTCGGGCTGCGCAGGATCGCCGGCCCCGACGAGCCGGACACCGCGGTGCACTGGGTGCACACCTCCGAGATGGCGGATCCCTATCCCTATCTGCTGGGCGGGGAGCTGCTGCTCTCCGCCGGCGTGCAGCTGAAGGACACGGACCCGGACACCTATGTGCGCCGGGTCGTCGAGGCCGGCGCGGCGGCTCTCGGTTTCGGCCTGGCGCCGGTGTACGAGGCGGTGCCGTCCGGACTGGTCGAGGCGTGCGACCGGCACGGGCTGCCGCTGATCGAGGTCGCTCCGAGGACTCCGTTCACAGCGATCGCCCGTGCCGTGTGGGGACTGATGTCCGAGGCGCGGCACCACGAACTGCGCCGGGTCACCCAGGCCCAGCAAGCCCTGGCGTCCGCGGCGGCCCGGCCGGACCCGGTGCCCGCGGTGCTGCGCGCGCTCGCGTCCCGGCTCGGCGGACGGGCCGCCCTGTACGCGCCCGACGGCCGGGAGGTCGCCGCCGCGGGCACCGCCGCCGCACCGGCCGTGGAAACGGCGCTCGCCGCGCTCGTCCGGGTCGTCCGGCCGGAACCGCCCGGGCCGCCGGGCCCGGCCGGATCCCCCGCGGGCGGTGAGCCCGGCGTCCGGGACACCACCGGAGGGTCCGCGGGCACGCGCTCGGCCCCGGTGCCGTCCTCCGCGACCGACACCGCGGCCGGTTCCCAGCTGGCCGTGTACGGCCTGGGCGGCGGCGACGGCCTGGTCCTCGGCGTGGCGACGCCTGCCCGTGGCCCCGGCGACCACACCATCGCCGGTGTGGCGGTCGTCCTGCTGTCCCTGCTGACCGCCCCGCACCAGGGCGCCGCAGACAGTACGGGCCGCTCCGCGCTGGTGCGGCTGCTGCTGGGGGCCTCCCCGGACGACGTCGCGCCGATGCTGGCCGCCGGGCCCTGGACCGTGGTGCACGCCCGGCGCCGGCCGGGTCCAGAAGCGGACCGGTTCGCCGCGCCGACGCTCGGCGCGGCACTGGGCAGCACGCTCGTCGACGCGACGGAGGACACCGTCCGGGTCCTGGTCACGGGCGACCGGGCGATCACGGCGCAGCCGGGATGGTGGCTGGGGGTCTCCCCGCCGGTCCCGTCGGCCGACCTGGCCTCGGCGGACGCACGGGCCGCCCGGGCGGTGCGCCACGCGGAGGCGACGCGCACCCCCCTGGTACGGCACGAGGACGCGGGCCTCGGCGGTCTCGTCTCCCCCGGGGACGCCCGCGCCCACGCCCGCACCCGCCTCGCCCCGCTGACCGGCACCCCCGCACTCGTCGAGACCCTGCGGACCTGGCTGTCCCTGCACGGCAGCTGGGACCGCACCGCCGCGGCCCTGGGCGTCCACCGCAACACGGTCCGCCAGCGCATCACCCGCTGTGCGGCACTGCTGGACGCGGACCTCGACGACCCGGACGTACGGATGGAACTGTGGTTCGCGCTGCGCTGGCTGGACGCGGGGTGACCTTCCGGGGCGTGGCCGCGAGGCGGGCGTCGGCCGCGCGACCCCGGCCGTACCCGCACCCGCACGAGTGGCGCTGGTACGGCCGGGTGACGCTGTCTCAGCCGAGTGCCGACGCCAGGATCTCGGCGGTCCTCGCGACCAGGGAGTTGTCGGCCGCGGCGTCGGGGGTGTGCTTGGTCGTCAGGACGGCCATGACGATCGGGGGCCGCCCCGGGGGCCAGGTGATGCCCACGTCGTTGTTGGTCCCGTAGTCGCCGCCGCCCGTCTTGTCGGCGAGTGTCCACTCCGGGGGCAGGCCCTTGCGGAAGCGTTCGACGCTGGTGGTGTTGCCCAGCAGCCAGCCCGTGAGGCGTTCCCGGTCCCGGGGTTCGAGGACATGGCCGAGCACGAGTCGCGCATAGGTCTTCCCGATGGCACCGGGAGTGGTCGTGTCGGTCTCGCGCCACGGTTCGGCCGTGTTCAGCTGGGGCTCCCAGCGGTCGAGCCGGGTGGTGCGGTCACCGATCGAGCGGCAGAAGCGGGTGACGGCGGTGGGGCCGCCCAGCTCGCGGAGCAGCAGGTTGGCGGCCGCGTTGTCGCTGTAGCGGATGGTGGCGTCGCACAGCTCCTCGACGGTCATGCCCGTGGCCAGGTTCTTCTTCGTGATCGGAGCGTGGCCCACGTCCTTGACGTCCGCCTCGGTGTAGTGGATGCGCCGGGCGAGGAACTCGCCGTTCCGGTCGAGGTCCCGCAGGACGGCCGCCGCGGCGAGCGTCTTGAACACCGAGCACATCGGGAAGCTCTCGTCGGCCCGGTGCCGGACCGTCCTGCCCGTCGCGAGGTCGAGCGCGAACACGCCGAGGCGCGCGGAGTGCTCCTTCTCCAGTTCGGCCAGCCGCGCGGAGAGCGCGTCCCGGCCGGGTGCCTTCGCGTATGCGGTCCCTCCGGCCGCCGCCGAGGCGGCCAGCGCCGTTCCGGCACCGAGGGCCAGTACGGCGCGGCGGGACGGGCGCGCCCTTAACGTCTCCACGATCGTCGTTCCTCTCTTCTTCTCTCTGCGGTCAGGACCCTGTCCTGCGACCAGGACTCCTGCTGCCGGCACTCCTACGATCAGGACTCCGCGACCAGTACCCCGGCGATCGGGACTCCTGCGGTCAGGAATCCCGCGCTGAGGACGCCTGTGATCGGGGCTCCTGCGACGTTGATCAACACGCCATCGCCCGGGCGTTCGGTTCCATCTGCAACGAGTGGGGGTGTGCGACGTGCTCATCCTCACTCTGGACAGCCGTCCCAACCGCCGGGTAACTTCTGCCTGAGCAAGCGCTTAGCCAGTTCATGCCCAAGCACTCACGAAGGAGGCGTCCGGTGCGCCGTACCGTTTACAACGAGGACCACGAGGCGTTCCGGGAGACCATCCGCGCCTTCATCGAGGCCGAGGTCGTGCCCGTCTACGACGAGTGGTTCGCGGCCGGCCAGGCGCCGCGCGACTTCTACTACAAGCTCGGCGAGCTGGGCGTCTTCGGCATCAACGTCCCCGAGGAGTTCGGCGGCGCCGGCCTGGACACCCACAAGTTCGAGGCCGTGCTCTACGAGGAGACCTCGCGCGCGGGCGTGAACTTCGGCGGCTCCGGCGTGCACGTGCTGCTCGCCCTGCCGTACCTCAAGATGCTCGCCACCGACGAGCAGAAGAAGCGCTACCTGCCGAAGTTCGTCTCCGGCGAGGAGATGTGGGCGCTCGCGATGACCGAGCCGGGCACCGGCTCCGACGTCGCCGGCATGAAGACCACGGCCAGGCTCTCCGAGGACGGCACCCACTACGTCCTCAACGGCGCCAAGACCTTCATCACCGGTGGTGTGCACGCCGACCGCGTGATCGTGTGCGCCCGCACGTCCGCCCCGCGCGAGGACGACCGCCGCTTCGGCATCTCCCTGTTCGCGGTGGACACCAAGTCCGAGGGCTACTCCATCGGCCGCAAGCTGGACAAGCTCGGCCTGCGCACCTCCGACACCGCCGAACTGGCCTTCGTCGACGTCAAGGTCCCCGTCGAGGACCTGCTCGGCGAGGAGAACAAGGGCTTCTTCTACCTCGGCCGCAACCTTCCCTCCGAGCGCTGGGGCATCGCGTTCGGCGCGTACGCCCAGGCCAAGGCCGCCGTCCGGTTCGCCCAGCAGTACGTGCAGGAGCGCACGATCTTCGGCAAGACGGTCGCGTCCTTCCAGAACACCAAGTTCGAGCTGGCCGCCTGCCAGGCCGAGGTGGACGCCGCCGAGGCCGTCGCCGACCGCGCCCTGGAGGCCCTCGACGCGGGTGAGCTCACCCCCGCCGAGGCCGCGTCCGCGAAGCTGTTCTGCACCGAGGTCGCGCACCGCGTCATCGACCGCTGCCTCCAGCTGCACGGCGGCTACGGCTACATGAACGAGTACCCGATCGCCCGCCTCTACGCCGACAACCGGGTCAACCGGATCTACGGCGGCACCAGCGAGGTCATGAAGTCCATCATCGCCAAGGACATGGGTCTGTAAGGCCGAGATCCGCCAAGGTTCCCCGTGAATCCCGCACTTCGGTCCCTGCTCGATCTGCTCGACCTGGAGCAGATCGAGCAGGACATCTTCCGCGGCCAGAGCCGCTCCGCCATCGTGCCCCGCGTCTTCGGCGGCCAGGTCGCCGCCCAGGCCCTGGTCGCCGCGGGGCGCACCGTGCCCGACGGCCGCGTCGCGCACTCCCTGCACGCGTACTTCCTGCGCATGGGCGACCCCGGCTCGCCCATCGTCTACTCGGTCGACCGCATCCGTGACGGCCGTTCCTTCACCACCCGCCGGGTGGTCGCCGTCCAGTACGGCCAGCCGATCTTCCATCTCTCGGCGTCGTTCCAGACGTACGAGGAGGGCTTGGACCACCAGGCGGACATGCCGCCCGCCCCGGACCCGGAATCCCTCCCGACCACGGCCGAGCTGCTCCCCCGGCACGCCCACGCCTTCTACGACCAGGAGGTCGCGGACCGGCTGCTGCAGTCGCGCGAGGCGGTGGACCTGCGCTACGTCGACGACCCGCCGTACGCCACGGCCGGGCAGCTCCGCGAGCCCCGCTCCCAGGTGTGGTTCCGCACCAACGGCAAGCTCGCCGACGACCCGATGCTGCACATCTGCCTGGCCACCTACGTCTCCGACATGACGCTCCTGGACTCGGTGCTGCTGGCACACGGCCGCGGAGGCTGGACGACCGGCGACGTGGTCGGCGCGAGCCTCGACCACGCCATGTGGTTCCACCGGCCGTTCCGGGCCGACGAGTGGCTGCTCTACGACCAGGAGTCGCCCTCCGCCTCCGGCGGCCGGGGCCTCGGGCAGGCCCGTATCTACACCCAGGACGGGCAGCTGGCGATCTCCGTCATCCAGGAGGGCGTGGTCCGCGTCCCGCACGGCGGCCGCACCGGCTCCTGACGGCGCACCTCCGGCGACGCGCCGGCGGGCTCCGGAAATGCCTCATTAGCGCCTGCCGGTGCCGCCCGGCCCCTCCCTATCGTCGGATCCGCACGGGCAGGTGCGGGGTGTGCGGACGCTGGAGGCGGCATGCGCGGATCTCACGTCGGTACGGGCGGCACCGCGGCCTGGACGGGGCTGCGGGAGCTCACCATGGGCGTGGAGGAGGAGTTCCTCCTCGCGGACCCGGTGAGCCGCGAGCCCCTGCTGGTCGCCGAGGCGGTCCTGAGGGACGCCGGCCGGCTGACCGGCACCGGGCACGTGACGGCCGAACTGACCCAGGCTCAGATGGAATCGGTCAGCGCGGTGTGCTCCGACGCCGGACAGCTGCGCGCGGAGGTCGTCCGGCTGAGAACCGGCCTCGCGCGCGCCGCGCAGGACCGCGGCTGCCTGCTGGTGGCCTGCGGGACGGCACCGCTCGGCAACCCCGGACCGCCCCCCGTCCTCGACAAACCCCGCTACCACCGGATCGCCGCCCGGTACGGACCGCTGCTGGACCAGCTGTGCGCGAACGCCTGCCATGTGCACATCGGCGTGGCCGATCCCGACGAGGCCGTGCAGGTCGTCAACCACCTCCGGCCGTGGACACCGCTGCTGCTCGCCCTGACCGCCAACTCGCCGTACTGCAACGGCCGTGACACCGCGCACGCCAGCTGGCGGACCGTCCTCTGGGGCCGATGGCCGGCCGCCGGCCCGCCGCCGTACCTCCGCTCGGCCGGGCACTACGAGAACCTGGTCGCGGCCCTCGTGGACAGCGGCGCCGCGCTGGACCCGGGGATGGTGTTCTGGTCCGTCCGCCCCTCCCGGCACGTCCCCACCGTGGAGATCCGGGTCGCGGACGTCATGCCGAGCGTCGACGACACCGTCGCCTACGCCCTGCTGGTCCGGGCCCTCGTCGCGCACGCGCTGCTCCAGGTGCGCCAGGGGCGTCCGGCCCCGCAGGTCGAGGACGCCGTCCTGCGCGCGGCCGTCTGGCGCTCCGCCCGTGACGGGCTGTCGGGCAGCGGCCTGGACCTGCCCCCGTCCGGCCCGCCCCGGCTCGTCCCCGCCAGGTTCCTGGTCACGTCCCTGCTGCGGCGCGTCAGTCCGTTCCTCGCGGCCACGGGCGACGACGAGACGGTACGCCGCTGGCTGACCCGCCTGCGTCTGCACGGCAACGGCGCGGCCCGCCAGCGCACCGCCTACCGCCGCACCAAGCGCCTCCAGGACACCGTGGACGCCCTGACGGTCGGGCCGGGCGCGGTGCCCTCGCCGACGCACGGGTGAACTCCCGGCCCGTCGGCCCCTACCGGTGGGCCGTCCGGCCCGTCGCACCGCCGCACCGTCCTTCGGACGGTGCGGCAGTCGGACGGTTCGGCGCGTCAGGCCGACCGGCTCGTCAGCCTGCCTGAGGCCGTCAGACGCTACGGGCAGTCAGCCCCGTACGGGCCGCCGGCTCGCCCCGCCCCCGCGCTACCCCAGCAGTCCCGCCGCGTCCAGCAGATAGGCCGTCATCGGGTCGTAGTACCGCGGGTCCACGACATGGTCGTCGAGCGGCACCGTCACCTGGATGGTGCCCTCGGCCTCGCCGATGAAGAGGGCCGGGTCGTTGCAGTCGGCGTAGCCCACCGCGTCCAGGCCGCGCTGGCCGGCGCAGCCCGCCCAGCCGTGGTCGGCCACGACGAGACCGGGCTGGGGGTGGCCCTCCCGCTCCAGGCCGTCGAGGATGGCGGCCATCGGCGCGGGCGAGTGGGTGTGCCAGAGGGTCGCGCCGCGCTCGAGCACCGCCACGTCGGCGAACTGGAAGACCATGCCCTCGTCGGCCGTCAGCCCGGACGGGATGCGGACGATCTCGCAGCCGGCGGCGCGCAGCGCCTCGGCGGTCTGCCGGTGCACATCGAGCAGGCCGCCCGGGTGCCCGGTGGCGAACAGCACGCGCTCCTTGCCCGCGGCGGCCTTCCTCAGCCGGGCCGCCATCCGGTCGAGGGCGTCCACCGTGAGCTCCGGGTCGATGGTGTCCTGGCCGTGCCGGTGCCCGGGGTCGTCGTTGACGCCGCAGCGCTCCGCCATGACGGCCAGCACATCCTGCTCGTCGGTCCAGCGGTCGCCGAGCTCCAGCCCCAGCCAGTAGTGGCGGTCGCCGTTGGCGAGCCGACGGTAGTGGGAGAGGTTGTTGTCGCGGGGTGTGGCGACGTCTCCGGCGATGCGGGTGCGGACGAGATGGTCGACGAGCTGGGCGCGGCTGGGTATCGGCATGGTGCCCATTGTGCCGTCCGTCACCCCTCGGGGTCGTACCGTTTCCCCCTGTGGACGTGTCGCGCGGCTGCCGGAGCGCGCGGCCCGTGGCTCAGTCCTCGGCCCGGGGGACCGCTTCGCCGTCGCCGAGGGCGGCGAACGCGCCGTGGGCCAGACGGCGGAGCAGCTCCTCGGTGGCGGCCCGGCCGGGCAGGCCGCTGCCGTAGGAGCCGAGGTGCGGGGTGGAGTTGAGCAGGCCGAACACGGCGTGCACGGCGGCCCGCGCCTGGGACTCCGGCACGTCGGGGTGGAGCGCGCGGACGGTGTCCACCCACAGTTCCACGTACTGGCGCTGGAGCTGCCGGACGAGTTTGCGGTCGCTGTCCCGCAACCGGTCCAGTTCCCGGTCGTGGAGGGTGATCAGCGGCCGGTCGTCGAGGGCGAAGTCGATGTGGCCGTCGATCAGGGAGGAGAGCACCGCCCGGGGGTCCCCCTGCCCGCCCGCCTCGGCGGTGCGGCGCCTGCCGCCGGCGAGCAGCCGGTCGCTGATGCCCACCAGCAGCTCGGCGAGCATCGCGTCCTTGCCGGGGAAGTGCCGGTAGAGGCCGGGGCCGCTGATGCCGACCGCCGCTCCTATCTCGTCCACGCCGACACCGTGGAAGCCGCGCTCGGCGAAGAGGCGGGCGGCCTCTTTGAGGATCTGCTCGCGGCGGGTCGGAGCGTCGGTTCTGGTGCTCATGGCAGCCAATTCTAGACAGCACGGTTAGCGGTCGTTAACCTGAGACACGTTAACGCTCATTAACAAGCGCGATGCTCTGAACAGGGGGCTCGACACGATGCAGCAGGCACCCGTGCTGGGGACGACGGCGGATCCCGCGTCCGAGGCATGGCGGACCAACGAGGCGGCACACCAGGAGCTCGCCGAAGAACTCCGCTCCCGTCTCGACGCGGCCCGTCTGGGCGGTGGCGAACGGGCCCGCGAGAAGCACGTCGCGCGCGGCAAGCTGCTGCCGCGCGACCGGGTCGACACGCTCCTGGACCCGGGGTCCCCGTTCCTGGAGCTGGCCCCGCTCGCGGCCGAGGGGATGTACGGCGGGCAGGCCCCGGCCGCCGGTGTGATCGCCGGTATCGGCCGGGTCGGGGGCCGCGAGGTGGTCGTCGTCGCCAACGACGCCACCGTCAAGGGCGGCACCTACTACCCGATGACCGTGAAGAAGCACCTCCGCGCGCAGGAGGTGGCCCTGGAGAACCGGCTGCCCTGCGTCTACCTGGTGGACTCCGGCGGCGCCTTCCTGCCGATGCAGGACGAGGTCTTCCCCGACCGCGAGCACTTCGGGCGGATCTTCTACAACCAGGCGCGGATGTCCGGCGCGGGCATCCCGCAGATCGCCGCGGTCCTCGGCTCGTGCACGGCGGGCGGCGCGTACGTCCCGGCGATGAGCGACGAGGCCGTGATCGTCCGCAACCAGGGCACGATCTTCCTGGGCGGCCCTCCGCTGGTGAAGGCCGCGACCGGCGAAGTGGTGACGGCCGAGGAGCTGGGCGGCGGCGAGGTCCACTCGCGGGTGTCCGGTGTCACCGACCACCTCGCGGAGGACGACGCACACGCGCTGCGCATCGTGCGGAACATCGTGTCGACCCTCCCGGAACGCGGACCGCTGCCCTGGTCCGTGGAACCGGTCGAGGAGCCCAAGACCGACCCGTACGGGCTGTACGGCGCGGTGCCGGTGGACTCCCGCACGCCCTACGACGTGCGCGAGGTGATCGCCCGCATCGTCGACGGCTCGCGGTTCGCCGAGTTCAAGTCGGAGTTCGGCACGACCCTGGTCACCGGCTTCGCCCGGATCCACGGCCACCCGGTGGGCATCGTCGCCAACAACGGCATCCTGTTCTCCGAATCCGCCCAGAAGGGCGCCCACTTCATCGAGCTGTGCGACCAGCGGGGCATCCCGCTGCTGTTCCTGCAGAACATCTCCGGATTCATGGTGGGCCGCGACTACGAGGCGGGCGGCATCGCCAAGCACGGCGCCAAGATGGTGACGGCGGTGGCGTGCACCCGCGTGCCGAAGCTGACGGTGGTGATCGGCGGCTCGTACGGCGCGGGCAACTACTCGATGTGCGGCCGGGCGTACAGCCCCCGATTCCTGTGGATGTGGCCCAACGCCAAGATCTCGGTGATGGGCGGCGAGCAGGCCGCCTCGGTGCTGGCGACCGTCAAGCGCGACCAGATGGAGGCGCGCGGCGAGACCTGGCCGGCCGAGGACGAGGAGGCCTTCCGCGCCCCGATCCGCGCCCAGTACGAGCAGCAGGGCAACGCCTACTACGCGACCGCCCGGCTCTGGGACGACGGCGTGATCGACCCGCTGGAGACCCGGCAGGTGCTGGGTCTGGCCCTGACCGCCTGTGCGAACGCCCCGCTGGCCCAGAAGGACCGGACCCAGCCCGGCTTCGGCGTCTTCCGGATGTGAGGACTGTGACTGTGACCTTGAAGAGCTCGATGTTCGACACCGTCCTGGTCGCCAACCGCGGCGAGATCGCGGTCCGCGTCATCCGTACGCTGCGCGCCCTCGGAGTCCGTTCGGTCGCCGTCTTCAGCGACGCCGACGCCGACGCCCTGCACGTCCGGGAGGCCGACACGGCCGTCCGGATCGGTCCGGCGCCCGCCGCGCAGAGCTATCTGTCCGTCGAGCGGCTGCTGGACGCGGCCCGGCGCAGCGGCGCCCAGGCGGTCCACCCCGGCTACGGCTTCCTCGCGGAGAACGCGGAGTTCGCGAAGGCCTGCGCGGAGGCCGGGCTGGTCTTCATCGGCCCGTCCGCGGACGCCATCGCGCTGATGGGCGACAAGATCCGGGCGAAGGAGACCGTGAAGGCGGCCGGCGTCCCCGTGGTGCCGGGTTCCTCCGGCAGCGGTCTGTCCGACGCCGAGCTGGCCGCCGCCGCCCGCGGGATCGGCATGCCGGTGCTGCTGAAGCCCTCCGCCGGCGGTGGCGGCAAGGGCATGCGGCTGGTGCGGGACGAGGCCCGGCTCGACGACGAGATCGCCGCGGCCCGCCGGGAGGCCCGCGCCTCCTTCGGCGACGACACCCTGCTGGTGGAGCGGTGGATCGACCGGCCGCGCCACATCGAGATCCAGGTGCTCGCGGACGGACACGGGAACGTCGTCCACCTCGGCGAGCGCGAGTGCTCCCTCCAGCGCCGCCACCAGAAGATCATCGAGGAGGCGCCGTCCGTCCTGCTGGACGAGGCCACCCGTGCGGCGATGGGCGAGGCGGCCGTGCAGGCCGCGCGCGCCTGTGCCTACCAGGGCGCGGGCACGGTCGAGTTCATCGTCCCGGGCGGGGATCCTTCCTCCTACTACTTCATGGAGATGAACACCCGTCTCCAGGTCGAGCACCCGGTCACCGAGATGATCACGGGTCTGGATCTGGTGGAGTGGCAGCTGCGGGTCGCCGCCGGCGAGGCGCTCCCCTTCGGCCAGGACGGGATCACCCTGACGGGACACGCCGTCGAGGCCCGGATCTGCGCGGAGGACCCCTCCCGGGGCTTCCTGCCGTCGGGCGGCACGGTCCTGGCGCTGCACGAGCCGCACGGCGACGGCGTGCGGACCGACTCGGGCCTCAGCGAGGGCACGGAGGTCGGCAGCCTGTACGACCCGATGCTGTCGAAGGTCGTCGTGCACGGCCCGGACCGTGCGACCGCCCTGCGCAGACTGCGGGCGGCCCTCGCAGAAACGGTCACCCTGGGCGTCCAGACCAACGCGGGCTTCCTGCGCCGTCTGCTGGCGCACCCCGCGGTGGTGGCCGGCGACCTGGACACCGGCCTGGTCGAGCGGGAGGCCGAGGGACTGGTGGAGCGGGACGTCCCGGACACGGTCCTCGCGGCCGCGGCGCTGCTCCGGCAGGCCGGCCTCACCCCGCGCGAGCGGTCCGGCTGGGTGGACCCCTTCTCCGTACCGACCGGCTGGCGCCTCGGCGGGACCCCGGCCTGGACGAGCCACCACGTCCGTGTCCCGGGCAACGACCCGGTCCCGGTCCGGATGCGCGGCACCGCCCCGGACACGGAACTGCTCCTGTCCGGCGAAGCCGGTACGGCGGTCCGCGCCCGGCTCGTCGCGCTCGACGCGGCCACCCTCACCATGGAGGCGGACGGGGTCACCCACACCTTCACCCACGCCCGTTCCCCGGAGGGCACCTGGCTCGGCCGGGACGGGGACGCCTGGCACGTCACCGACCACGACCCGGTCGAGGCGTCGCTGTCCGGCGCCGGCCGGCACGGCGGGGCCGACACGCTCGCCGCGCCCATGCCGGGCACGGTCACCGTCGTGAAGGTGGCCGTCGGCGACGAGGTCGCCGCCGGCCAGAGCCTGCTTGTGGTGGAGGCGATGAAGATGGAGCACGTCATCTCCGCGCCGCACGCCGGCATCGTCACCGAGCTCGACGTGAAGCCCGGCGCGACCGTCGCCATGGACCAGGTGCTCGCCGTGGTCGCACCGCACGAGGAGGACGAGGGATGACCGAGGGACTGCCCATGGCGGTACCCGCCGCGGGACTTCCGGCCCGGGTGCGGATCCACGAGGTCGGTGCCCGCGACGGCCTGCAGAACGAGAAGGCGGTCGTACCGACCGAGGTCAAGGCGGAGTTCATCCGCCGGCTCGCCGCGGCGGGCCTCGGCACCGTCGAGGCGACCAGCCTCGTCCACCCCAAGTGGGTGCCCCAGCTGGCCGACGCCGAGCAGCTGTTCCCGCTGGTGCAGGACACCGGCGTCCGGCTGCCCGTCCTGGTGCCGAACGAGCGCGGCCTCGATCGCGCCCTGGCGCTCGGCGTCCGCGAGATCGCCGTGTTCGCCAGTGCCACCGAGTCCTTCGCCAAGGCCAATCTCAACCGCACGGTGGACGAGGCGCTCGCCATGTTCCAGCCGGTCGTCACCCGGGCCATAGAGCACGGGGTGTCGGTGCGCGGCTATCTGTCCATGTGCTTCGGCGACCCCTGGGAGGGCCCGGTCCCGGTCGCCCGGGTCGTCGAGGTCACCAAGCGGCTCGCCGACATGGGCTGCGACGAGCTGAGCCTCGGCGACACCATCGGTGTCGCCACCCCGGGCCATGTGGCTTCGCTCCTCACGGCGCTGGGCGAGGCCGGGGTCCCCGTGTCACGGCTCGCCGTGCACTTCCACGACACCTACGGCCAGGCCCTCGCCAACACCCTCGCCGCCCTCCAGCACGGTGTGACCACCGTGGACGCGTCGGCGGGCGGTCTCGGCGGCTGCCCGTACGCGAAGAGCGCCACCGGGAACCTCGCCACCGAGGACCTCGTGTGGATGCTCCACGGCCTCGGCATCGAGACCGGGGTCGACCTCGGCCGGCTCACCGCCACAAGCGTGTGGATGGCCGAACAGCTGGGGCGTCCCAGCCCCTCCCGTACCGTCCGCGCCCTCTCCCACAAGGAGTCCTGAACCATGTCTCTCGACCACCGGCTCTCCCCCGAGCACGAGGAACTGCGCCGCACCGTCGAGGAGTTCGCGCACGACGTCGTCGCGCCGAAGATCGGCGACTTCTACGAGCGCCACGAGTTCCCCTATGAAATCGTCCGCGAGATGGGGCAGATGGGCCTGTTCGGCCTGCCCTTCCCCGAGGAGTACGGCGGCATGGGCGGCGACTACCTCGCCCTGGGCATCGCCCTCGAGGAACTCGCCCGGGTGGACTCCTCGGTGGCGATCACCCTGGAGGCGGGTGTCTCGCTGGGCGCCATGCCGGTCTACCGGTTCGGCACCGAGGAGCAGAAGCGCGAGTGGCTGCCCCGGCTGTGCTCCGGCGAGATGCTGGGCGCGTTCGGCCTGACCGAGCCGGAGGCCGGCTCGGACGCGGGCGGCACGAAGACGACCGCCGTGCGGGACGGCGACGAGTGGGTGATCAACGGCTCGAAGTGCTTCATCACCAACTCCGGTACGGACATCACGGGTCTGGTCACCGTCACCGCGGTCACCGGCCGCACCCCCGAGGGCAAGCCCCTGATCTCCTCGATCATCGTGCCGTCCGGCACCCCCGGCTTCACGGTCGCCGCGCCGTACTCCAAGGTCGGCTGGAACGCCTCGGACACCCGTGAGCTGTCGCTCTCGGACGTGCGGGTACCGGTCTCGAACCTGCTGGGCGAGGAGGGCCGCGGGTACGCCCAGTTCCTGCGCATCCTCGACGAGGGCCGGATCGCGATCGCGGCGCTCGCCACGGGCCTGGCGCAGGGCTGCGTGGACGAGTCGGTGGCGTACGCGAAGACCCGCAAGGCGTTCGGCCGGCCGATCGGCGACAACCAGGCCATCCAGTTCAAGCTGGCGGACATGGAGATGCGTGCCCATATGTCCCGTATCGCCTGGCGGGACGCCGCGTCCCGGCTGGTGCTCGGCGAGCCGTTCAAGAAGGAGGCCGCGCTGGCGAAGCTGTACACCTCCACGGTCGCGGTGGACAACGCCCGGGACGCCACCCAGATCCACGGGGGCTACGGCTTCATGAACGAGTACCCGGTGGCCCGCATGTGGCGCGACTCCAAGATCCTGGAGATCGGCGAGGGCACCAGCGAGGTCCAGCGCATGCTCATCGCGAGGGAGTTGGGCCTGACGGGCTGACGCACGGCCGCTTTCCGGGACCGGCCACTGTCACATCTCCTGAGGTTAGGCTAACCTACCTTCCGAAATGGACAGTGGCCGAACCCGGCACCCGAGAAAGCGGACTTCGTCATGCCCAACGCCAGAGCCTCTCACTACTCCCGTCGCGGCATCCTCGCCGCGGGTGGCGCCGTCGGTCTCGGCGCCCTGCTCGCAGCCTGCGGTGACAGCGACGCGAAAAAGAGCGGAGCGGCCGAGGGCAAGCCGGTGAAGTCCGGCCCCTGGTCCTTCAAGGACGACCTGGGCAAGACCGCCGACGCCAAGGCCACCCCGAAGAACATCGTCGCGTTCACCGGCGCCGCCGCCGCGCTCCACGACTACGGCATCGCCGTCAAGGGCGTCTTCGGCCCGACCAAGGGCACCGACGGAAAGCCGGACGTACAGGCCGGCGACCTGGACGTCAGCAAGGTCGAGATCCTCGGCAACGTCTACGGCGAGTTCAACGTCGAGAAGTACGCCGCCCTGGCGCCCGAGGTCCTCATCACCCACACCTGGGACGGCACCCTCTGGTACGTGCCCGCGGAGTCCCAGGACAAGGTCCTCAAGGTCGGTGCCCCGCCCGTGGCCATCGCCACCGGTGGAACCGTCTCGATGACCAAGCCGCTGGAGCGCATGGCCGAGCTCGCCAAGTCCCTGGGCGCGGACCTTAACGCCAAGACCGCCACCGAGGCCAAGGCCCGCTTCGAGAAGGCCGCCGGCGAACTGCGTGCCGCCGCCAAGTCCAACCCCGGCATCAAGGTCCTGGTGGGCTCCGGCTCCCCCGACCTCTTCTACGTCTCCACCCCGAAGACCTCCGCCGACCTGAAGTACTTCGAGGAGCTGGGCGTCCAGTTCGTCATCCCCGAGAAGCTCGACGCGGGCGGCTTCTTCGAGAGCCTCAGCTGGGAGAACGCGGGCAAGTACAAGGCCGACGTGATCCTGCTCGACAACCGCACCGGCACCCTGCAGCCGGACGCCCTGAAGTCGAAGCCGACCTGGGCCGCCCTGCCCGCCGTCAAGGCCGGCCAGATCACCCCGCGCGTCACCGAGCCGATCTACTCGTACGCCAAGTGCGCCCCGATCCTGGAGGACCTGGCGAAGGCCATCAAGAGCGCCAAGAAGGTCTCCTGACGATGACCGATGCCGCCGTGACCGCACCTTTCGATTTCTTCGACCTCCACGTCGTGCGGGCACGGCGGCTCGGTGCTTCCCTGGCGAGGATCACCTTCGGCGGGGAGGCCCTGCGCCACTTCGTCTCCGGCGGCTGCGACCAGAGCCTGTCGCTGTTCCTGCCGCACCCCGGCCAGCCCGAGCCGGTCGTCCCGACCGGGAAGGACTGGTTCGCCGAGTACCGGGCGCTGCCCGAGGACGTGCGGGCCGTGTGCCGTTCGTACACGGTCCGCGAGCAGCGCCGGGCCGCGGACGGCACCGACGAGGTGGACGTCGACTTCGTGCTGCACGACCTGGACGGCGACCCCGGTCCGGCCTGCCGCTGGGCGGCCTCGGCCGCGCCCGGGGACAAGGTCGTGGTGATGGGGCCGACGGTCGCGGACAACGCCGGCGTCAGGTTCCGCCGGCCGGAGGGCACCGACGCGGTCCTGGTGTTCGCCGACGAGACGGCCCTGCCGGCCGCCTCCGCGATCCTGGAGTCGCTGCCCGCGGGCATCGAGGCCAGGGCCTGGCTGGAAGTGCCGCACAGCGCGGACCGGCTGGCCCCGGAGAGCAAGGCCGATGTCACGATCACCTGGCTGGTCCGCGAGGAGGGCGCGCCCTCGATGGTGGACTCGGTGCGCGAGACCGTGCTGCCGGGCTCCGCGCCCTACGCCTGGATCGCCGGCGAGTCCGGCACGGTCAAGGCGCTGCGCCGCCATCTGGTCGGCGAACGCGGCATGGACAAGGGTCGTGTGACGTTCATCGGTTACTGGCGCCGCGGTGTGACGGAGGATCAGATGCGCGCGGAAGCAACGTAGATCACATCGTCCGTGGTGCCCGTGGGGGTGCGATGGAATTTAGGTTAGGCTAACCTAAGTTCCACGCACCCCCACTTTGCTGTCCCAGGGAGGACACGGACATGCGTTCGCACCTGCTCAATGACACGACCGCGGAGCGCTACCGGCGCTCCGTGACCGAAGGAGTAGAGCGGGTCGCGGCCAAACTCGCCTCGACCTCAAGGCCGTTCACCGGCGTCACCGCGGAGGACCTCGCCCCGTCCATCGCGGCCGTGGACCTGGACGCCCCGCTCGGTGACACCACCGCGGTCCTCGACGAGCTGGAGGACCTCTACCTCCGCGACGCCGTCTACTTCCACCACCCCCGCTACCTCGGGCACCTCAACTGCCCCGTGGTCATTCCGGCGGTGCTCGGAGAGGCCGTCCTCTCCGCGGTCAACTCCTCGCTGGACACCTGGGACCAGAGTGCGGGCGGCACCCTGATCGAGCGCCGGCTCATCGACTGGACCGCGTCCCGGATCGGCCTCGGCCCCGCCGCCGACGGCGTGTTCACCAGCGGCGGCACCCAGTCCAACTTCCAGGCCCTGCTGCTCGCCCGCGAGGAGGCCAAAACCGACGACCTGCCGAAACTGCGCGTCTTCGCCTCCCAGTGCAGCCACTTCAGCGTCCAGAAATCGGCGCATCTCCTGGGCCTCGGCTACGACGCGGTCGTCGCGATCCCCTGCGACCACGACAAGCGCATGCAGACCGTCGCCCTCGCCCACGAGCTCGAACGCTGCAAGCGCGAGGGCCTGGTGCCCATGGCCGTCGTCGCCACCGCCGGCACCACCGACTTCGGCTCCATCGACCCGCTCCCCGAGATCGCCGCGCTCTGCGAGCAGTACGGCGCCTGGATGCACGTCGACGCCGCCTACGGCTGCGGGCTGCTGGTCTCCCCGACCCGCCGGCACCTGCTGGACGGCATCGAGCGCGCCGACTCGGTGACCGTCGACTACCACAAGTCCTTCTTCCAGCCGGTGAGCTCGTCGGCCGTCCTGGTCCGCGACCGGGCCACGCTGCGCCACGCCACCTACCACGCCGACTACCTCAACCCGCGCCGCATGGCCGAGGAGAGGATCCCCAACCAGGTCGACAAGTCCCTGCAGACCACGCGCCGTTTCGACGCGCTGAAACTGTGGATGACCCTTCGGACCATGGGCGCCGACGGCATCGGCGGGCTCTTCGACGAGGTGTGCGACCTCGCGGCCGCCGGCTGGCAGCTGCTCGCCGCCGACCCGCGCTACGACGTGGTCGTCGAGCCCCGGCTGTCGACCCTGGTCTTCCGATACATCCCGCGGACCGTCACCTCGCCCGCCGACATCGACCGGGCCAACCTCTACGCCCGCAAGGCGCTCTTCGCGTCGGGCGAGGCCGTGGTCGCCGGCACCAGGGTCGACGGCCGCCAGTACCTCAAGTTCACCCTGCTCAACCCCGAGACCACGGCGCAGGACATCGCGGCCGTACTCGACCTGATCGCCGGCCATGCCGAGCAGTACCTGGGAGACAATCTTGTCCACGCCTCGTGAGCCCCGTGACTTCGTCGCCATCGGGCTCGGCCCCTTCAACCTCGGCCTCGCCTGCCTGACAGAGCCCATCGCCGAGCTCGACGGGGTCTTCCTCGAGTCCAAGCCGCACTTCGAGTGGCACTCCGGCATGTTCCTGGACGGCGCCCACCTCCAGACCCCGTTCATGTCGGACCTGGTCACGATGGCCGACCCGACCTCCCCGTACTCCTTCCTGAACTACCTGAAGGAGTCCGGCCGGCTGTACTCGTTCTACATCCGCGAGAACTTCTATCCGCTGCGGACCGAGTACAACGACTACTGCCAGTGGGCCGCCGGGAAGCTCTCCAACGTCCGCTTCAACCAGACCGTGCAGTCGGTGGAGTACGACGAGGCGGACGGGCTCTACACGATCCGCACCCAGGACGAGACCCACCGGGCCCGCCGGCTCGTCCTCGGCACCGGCACCCCGCCGTACGTGCCGGAGCAGGTCCGCGGCCTGGGCGGGGACTTCATCCACAACTCGACGTACATGCAGCACCGCGACGAGCTGGTGAAGAAGGAGTCCATCACCCTGGTCGGCAGCGGCCAGAGCGCCGCGGAGATCTACTACGACCTGCTGTCGGAGATCGACGTCCACGGCTACCGGCTGAACTGGATCACCCGCTCGCCGCGCTTCTTCCCGCTGGAGTACACCAAGCTCACGCTGGAGATGACCTCGCCGGAGTACGTGGACTACTTCCACGCGCTGCCGGAGGCCACCCGCTACCGCCTGGAGACCGCGCAGAAGGGCCTCTTCAAGGGCATCGACGGGGAACTGATCAACGAGATCTTCGACCTGCTCTACCAGAAGCACCTCAAGGGCCCGGTCCCCACCCTCCTGCTGACCAACACCGCGCTGCACGCGGCCTCCCACGACCCCGCCACCGGCACCTACACGCTGGGGCTGCGCCAGGAGGAGCAGGAGCGGGACTTCTCGCTGACCACCCACGGGCTGGTCCTCGCCACCGGCTACAAGTACGTCACCCCCGAGTTCCTGGAGCCGGTCCGCGACCGCATCCGCTGGGACGGCCAGGGCCGCTTCGACGTGGCCCGGAACTACAGCATCGACGTCACGGGCCGCGGCGTCTTCCTCCAGAACGCCGGCGTCCACGCGCACAGTGTCACCTCGCCGGACCTGGGCATGGGCCCCTACCGCAACGCGTACATCATCAGCGAGATGTTGGGCCGCGAGTACTACACGGTCGAGAAGACCATCGCGTTCCAGGAGTTCTCCGCCCCGGAAGGCACCCTCGCATGACCGCCACCCTCTTCTCCCGGACGGACCAGGTCCTGGGCGAGTTCGCCGTCCGCCCCCTGGATCCGTTCGCCGACGCCGAGCTGCTGCACCGCTGGGTCACCCACCCCAAGGCCGCGTTCTGGCTGATGCAGGACGCGGAACTGCAGGACGTCGAGCGCGAGTACATGGCGATCACCGCCGCCGAGCACCACGACGCCTTCATCGGACTGCACGAGGGCCGCCCGGCCTTCCTCATGGAGCGCTACGACCCCTCCAAGCGGGAGCTCGTCGGCCTGTACGACGCCGAGCCCGGCGACGTCGGCATGCACTTCCTCGTCGCACCGACCGAGCAGCCGCTGCACGGCTTCACCCGGGCCGTGATCACCACGGTGATGGCGATGCTGTTCGACGACCCGGCCACCCGGCGCGTCGTCGTCGAGCCCGACCTCGGCAACAAGGCCGTTCACGCCCTGAACGAGGCCGTCGGATTCGTCCCCGCCCGCGAGATCAGCAAGCCCGAGAAGGACGCCCTGCTCAGCTTCTGCACCCGCGAGCAGTTCACCCGCAGCCAGGCGTCGCAGGGAGCGTCGATATGAACCCGAACGACGCCGTGAACCCGAACGACGCCGTCGCCCATCTGACGCCCGGGCTGTGGGCGCGGGCCACCCGGCAGCTCCTGCGGAAGGCCCTCTCCGAGTTCTCCCACGAGCGGCTGCTGACCCCCGAGCCGGCCGGGGACGACCGCTACGCCGTCCACAGCGACGACGGCACGGTCACGTACCGCTTCACGGCCCGGATGCAGTCCCTCGACCACTGGCAGATCGCCGCCGAGTCGATCACCCGCCACCGTGGCGACGAGGAACTCCCGCTGTCCGCACTCGACTTCTTCGTCGAGCTGCGCACCTCCCTCGGCCTGAGCGACGAGATCCTCCCCGTCTACCTGGAGGAGATCTCCTCCACGCTCTCCGGCACGGCCTACAAACTGGCCAAGGAGCCGGTCTCCGCCGCCGTCCTCGCCAAGTCCGGCTTCCAGGAGATCGAGACGGGGATGACCGAGGGCCACCCCTGCTTCGTCGCCAACAACGGTCGGCTCGGCTTCGGTGTGCACGAGTACCACCAGTACGCCCCGGAGACCGCGCACCCCGTACGGATGCTCTGGCTGGCCGCCCGCCGCGACCGCTCCGCCTTCACCGCCGGCGCCGGACTGGACTACGACTCCTTCGTGCGCGCCGAGCTGGGCGAGGCGACCGTCACCCGGTTCGCCGACGTGCTGGCCGGTCTCGGCCTTGACACCGCCGACTACCTCCTGATGCCCGTCCACCCCTGGCAGTGGTGGAACAAACTGTCCGTCACCTTCGCCGCCGAGATCGCCCAGCAGCGCCTGGTGTTCCTCGGCGAGGGCGAGGACGAGTACCTCGCCCAGCAGTCGATCCGGACGTTCTTCAACACCAGCGACCCGGCCAAGCACTACGTCAAAACGGCCCTGTCGGTCATCAACATGGGCTTCATGCGCGGCCTCTCCGCCGCCTACATGGAGGCGACGCCGGCCATCAACGACTGGCTGGCGAACCTGATCGACAACGACGACGTGCTGAAGGCGGCACGGTTCTCGATCATCCGGGAGCGGGCGGCCGTCGGCTACCGCCACCTGGAATACGAAGCCGCGACCGACCGGTACTCCCCGTACCGCAAGATGCTCGCCGCGCTGTGGCGGGAGAGCCCGGTCCCGACGCTCGCCCCGGGCCAGCGCCTGGCCACCATGGCGTCGCTGCTGCACACCGACGGCGAGGGGACGTCCTTCGCGGGCGCGCTGATCGCCGAGTCGGGCCTCGCCCCGGCGGAGTGGCTGCGCCGCTACCTGGACGCGTACCTGACACCGGTGCTGCACACCTTCTACCAGTACGACCTGGTGTTCATGCCGCACGGCGAGAACGTCATCCTGGTCGTCGAGGACGGTGTGGTCCAGCGGGCGATCTTCAAGGACATCGCCGAGGAGATCGTGGTCATGGACCCGGCGGCGGTGCTTCCGCCGGCCGTCGAGCGGATCCGCGCGGACGTCCCCGAGGACATGAAACTGCTGTCCGTCTTCACGGACGTCTTCGACTGCTTCTTCCGGTTCCTGGCCTCGGCCCTGGCCACCGAGGGAGTCCTCGACGAGGACACCTTCTGGCGGACGGTCGCCGAGTGCGTCACTGCGTACCAGGAGTCGATGCCGCAGCTCGCGGAGAGGTTCCGGCAGTACGACATGTTCGAGGAGGAGTTCGCGCTGTCCTGCCTGAACCGTCTCCAGCTGCGCAACAACAAGCAGATGGTCGACCTGGCGGACCCGTCGGCAGCCCTCCAGCTCGTCGGCACGCTGAAGAACCCGATCGCGCGGTACGCGCGGTCGTAGCGGACGGGCGGGCGCTGGTGACTACGGTCCCTCACCAGCGCCCGTCGTCTTCTCTCCCACCCGTCGCCCCTCCCCATCGCCCTTCCTTCCACAACCACGGGCCCGCCCGCCCCTGGTCCAGGGGTACGGGCCACTCGGCGCGCCTGCCGGTGGAACAATCGCGGGCATGGCGGAGATCATCCAGAAGGACGGGACCTGGTCGTTCGACGGTGACACGGTGCGGATCGTCCCGGGGGCGGACAAGGGCGTCTCGCTGCTGCGCAGGACGCTCGGCGAGATCACGGTGCCGCTGGAGGCGGTCGCGGGCATCGCCTTCGAACCGGGCCGCAAGGCGGGCCGGCTGCGGCTGAGGCTCCGCGACGGCGCCGATCCGCTGGTCCAGACGACCGGCGGCCGGCTGGACGACTCCTCGGACCCGTACCGGCTCGCGGTGGAGCCGGCCAGGGCCGGGGTGGCCGAGTACCTGGTCGACGAGGTGCGCACCGCCCTGCTGCTGGAACAGGTGCCCTCCGGTCCGGTGGACCGCTATCTGATGCCCGGCCCCCCGGTGCCCGTGACCGCGAGCGCCGGCGACGGCACGGCGTCCTTCGACGGCACCCGGATCCTGCTGGAGTGGAACTGGAAGACCGAGGAGTCCAAGGCGTCCGGGGGCAGCCGGACGATCCCGATGGCGGATCTGGAATCCGTGGCATGGGTGCCGTCGACCGGCCTGGAGAACGGCTTTCTGCGGTTCGTCGTCCCTCCGGGCCCGGCCGGCACCCCGCCGAAGTACGATCCGCACGCGGTGGAGCTGTGGGGCTTCCGCAAGGACCCGCTGATGGCGCTGGTCGCCGCCGCCGTCACGGCCCGGATGCCGCACCCGCACGCTGCCTCGCCGGAGCCGGAGCCCGTGGCGCTCGCGGCCGCCCCCGCCGCCGAGGACCACGACGCCCTGCTGCGCAGGCTGCGGGAGCTGGGCGAGCTGCACCGATCGGGGATACTGACCGACGAGGAGTTCAGCCTCGCCAAGCAAGCGGTACTCAAGCGCCTGTGATCTTGTGACTTCTGCCCGAAAGCGGGCAGGATTCTTGCGTTCACCGCCCGGTGCACCTCAATATCTACGGGTGCTCGAACGCCGCCCGTCGTCCCACGAGGACCTGCTCGACCACCTGGTGCGCAGCACCGCGCTCCAGCGCGGTGAGGCGGCCCGGGTGGTGCTCGACGTGCTGGCGTACTTCGACGAGACGACCGAGGAATTCGTCCGCCGCCGACACCGCGAACTGCAGGCCGGCGGTCACACGAACCCGGAGATCTTCGCGCGCATCGCGGCCGAGCTGCCGCACCGGGCGGTCGCACCGCCCGAGCTGTCCCTGCGGCAGCTGCGCCGGATGGTCTACGGCTGAATCGTTTCGCGGGCACACCACCGAGAACCCTGGAGGGGCAACACTTCATGTGCGGAATCGTCGGATACATCGGGAAGCGTGACGTCGCCCCGCTGCTGCTGGAAGGCCTGCAGCGGCTGGAGTACCGCGGCTACGACTCTGCGGGCATCGTCGTCAACAGCCCCAAGACGCCGGCCCTGAAGGTCGTCAAGGCCAAGGGCCGCGTCCGTGACCTGGAGGCCCGCGTCCCCAAGCGCTTCGCGGGCACCACCGGCATCGCGCACACCCGCTGGGCCACCCACGGCGCCCCGAGCGACGTCAACTCGCACCCGCACCTCGACCCCGAGAACAAGGTCGCCGTCGTCCACAACGGCATCGTCGACAACGCCGCCGAGCTCCGCGCGAAGCTGGAGGCCGACGGCGTGGTGTTCGCCTCCGAGACCGACACCGAGGTCATCACCCACCTCGTGGCCCGCTCCCAGGCCGAGTCCCTGGAGGAGAAGGTCCGCGAGGCGCTCAAGGTCATCGAGGGCACGTACGGCATCGCCGTCATGCACTCCGACTTCCCCGACCGCATCGTCGCGGCCCGCAACGGCTCGCCGGTGGTCCTCGGCATCGGCGAGAAGGAGATGTTCGTCGCCTCCGACGTCGCCGCGCTGATCTCCCACACCCGCCAGGTCGTCACCCTCGACGACGGTGAGATGGCCACCCTGAAGGCCGACGACTTCCGCACGTACACGACCTCGGGCACCCGCACCACCGCCACCCCCGAGACCGTGGAGTGGGAGGCCGCCTCCTACGACATGGGCGGCCACGACACGTACATGCACAAGGAGATCTGCGAGCAGCCCGACGCGGTCGACCGCGTGCTGCGCGGCCGGATCGACGAGAAGTTCTCCACCGTGCACCTGGGCGGCCTGAACCTCGACGCCCGTGAGGCCCGCGGCATCCGCCGTGTGAAGATCCTCGGCTGCGGCACCTCGTACCACGCCGGCATGATCGGTGCCTCGCTGATCGAGGGCCTCGCCCGCATCCCGGCCGACTCGGAGCCCGCCTCCGAGTTCCGCTACCGCAACCCGGTCGTGGACCCCGACACCCTCTACATCGCCGTCTCGCAGTCCGGTGAGACGTACGACGTGCTGGCGGCGGTCCAGGAGCTCAAGCGCAAGGGCGCCCGCGTCCTCGGCGTGGTCAACGTGGTCGGTTCCGCGATCGCCCGCGAGGCCGACGGCGGCGTGTACGTGCACGCGGGCCCGGAGGTCTGCGTCGTCTCCACCAAGTGCTTCACCAACACCGTCGTCGCCTTCGCGCTGCTCGCCCTGCACCTGGGCCGCATACGCGACCTGTCGGTGGCGGACGGCAAGCGGATCATCGAGGGCCTGCGCAAGCTGCCCGCGCAGATCCAGGAGATCCTCGCCCAGGAGGAGGACATCAAGAAGCTGGCGGCCGAGTACGCGGACGCCAAGTCGATGATGTTCATCGGCCGGGTGCGCGGCTACCCGGTCGCCCTGGAGGCCTCCCTGAAGCTCAAGGAGATCTCCTACATCCACGCCGAGGCGTACCCGGCCTCCGAGCTCAAGCACGGCCCGCTGGCCCTGATCGAGCCCGCGATGCCGACCGTCGCGATCGTGCCGAGCGACTCGCTGCTGGAGAAGAACCGCGCCGCGCTGGAGGAGATCAAGGCCCGCAGCGGCCGGATCCTCGCCGTCGCGCACCAGGAGCAGGAGAAGGCCGACCACACGATCGTCGTCCCGAAGAACGAGGACGAGCTCGACCCGATCCTGATGGGCATCCCGCTGCAGCTGCTGGCGTACCACACGGCGCTGACGCTGGGCCGCGACATCGACAAGCCGCGGAACCTCGCGAAGTCCGTGACGGTCGAGTAGTCGTCGCACGACGGCCGAGCAGTCCCGTCACACGACGGCCGAGCAGTCCCGTCACACGAGAAAGGGCGTCCCGCTCATGCGGGGCGCCCTCTTCCGTCGGCCGGCGCGCTGCCCGGGACGCCGGCCTCCGCTGCCTCAGCCGGTGGCCGTCACACCTCGGCCGGCAGCGCGCCGGGGCAGTGCGGTCGGCCACTTGGCGAGTGCCGCGGTCGCTCCGTACCAGGTCAGGGCTCCCGCCAGGACGGCCGCCCAGCCGCCGATCCGCCCGAGGGTGCCGTTGTCCGCGAGGGTCCCGATGCCGGAGACCAGCAGCGAAAGGCACAGCAGCCCGTAGACGGCCCTGTCGCCGAACAGTCCGCCGCTTCCCGCACCGGCGGCCAGGCTGAGCGCCAGGAGCGCCCAGAGCAGCAGGAAGAGGCCGGCGGCGTTGGCTGCGGTCTTGACGTCGGCGGCGTTGGCCCAGGTGAACCAGAAGGCGCCGAGCCCGGCGAACGCCGTGCCGTTGAACGAGTCGTTGCCCCGGAAGGCGAGCATTCCCGCCAGGAACAGGGCGATTCCGCCGACGAAGGTCGCGAGGGACACGGCGTCGGAAGCGGACACTCCGTCGATCACATCGGCCGTGCCGATGCCGAACGCGAGGAGGGTGAGTCCGAGTGCGAGGTGGCCGAAGGTGGAGGTGCTGCTTCCCGCAGAGACGTCACTGTCCACGGCGGGCTCCCTTCATGCATGTTCTGTTGTGCTGCTTCCCAGCCACTTCTATGTACCCTTCACAAGGGCACAATCCACCTCTGCCGGGCTTCGACTTGCCTGAGTGCCAAGTGATGTGACGCGACCTCGGATACCGCGACGGCCTGAACGGCGGCGCCGGCCTGGGAGGTTCAGGGAATCACGACGACGGGGCGCTGTGCGCGCTTCGCGAGACGGCCGGCGACCGAGCCGAAGATCCGTCCGACGATGCCGTGCGTGGAGCCGACGACGATCGCGTCGGCGGCGTACTCCTTGCCGACCTCTTCGAGTTCGTGACAGATGTCACCGCCGCGCTCGACGAGGATCCAGGGCACTTCGGCGAGATGGTCGGCGCAGGCGAGCTCGAGGCCGAGCACCTCGGTGCGGTGGTCGGGCACGTCGACGAAGACCGGGGGCTCACAGCCGGCCCACACCGTGGTGGGCAGCCGGTTGGCGACGTGGACGATGATCAGGCCGGAACCGGAGCGGCGTGCCATGCCGATGGCGTAGGCGAGGGCCCGCTCACTGGAGGTGGAGCCGTCGAAGCCGACGACGACGCCGTGCCGGAACGCGGGATCGCAGGAAGGGCGTGACTCTTCCGCCGCCAGGGGCTCCGACGCGGGGTCGGCGAGCCGCTTGCGGTCGGCGGGTTCGGGGAATTCGTGACCGGCCATCGGTGTCTCGGCGAAGGAAATCCTCTATGGGAGGGTCGACAGTGATCGGCGGAGCTGTGTCCGGGAAACATCTTCCCAACCCCATACCCCCAAGGGTACGGCGACACTCCTCTCATGGACAGGCCCGCCGACGGCTTCGGGGGTTCCCCGGAGCATGCATGAGGCCGACCTGTATGGCAATGGCGCCTGTCCCATACAGCCTTGTGGGGCCGTGACCCCCGAAGAGACTGGTTCATCACTTGACCACCGGAGCACGGGGTGGGGCACCGGGAGTGCCCCCAAGGCTACACAACGTGACCGCCCGTTCGCGACCCCTTCCGGCACTTCACCGTCCCGTGCACACCCCCGCACAAGCCCTCGGGACACCTGCCCGGCGCTCGGCCCGGACCGGCCGACGGCACCCGGAGGCGAGGGGCGTGGGCGAACAGGTGGGGATGACTGACCGGTTCGTGCGTCCGCACCCATATGTTTTCAGCCAACTTCACAAGACGGCCCCTCCCTTGCTGAAATGGCCTGACAACCCCCTTGCCACCAGGGAAGAAAGGAGCGCGAGGCGCCGCCGCACCCTACAGGTACGGGCCATGAACACGAGGCGCACTTCCCTGGGGCGCGCGCGAGTGGAACGCTTCGTGATCGAATGCTTCGCGCCAAGTTGCCATGTCGACATACCGGTGGATACCGAACTTGTCACGCCGGCGCCATGGAACGCAGTAGATTCGATCATGAGTATCGAAGGCCGGGGGACTCGTGCTGGACCGAGGGGAAACGTGCAGGAGCGAATGGCCCGACACGAACGGAGCGTCGCGCACACCGAGGGGGGCTTAGTGACATGAGCCAGGACTCCGCTGTCGCGACGGACACCGCGCGCAAGCTCTCCGGGCGCCGCCGCCGGGAAGTCGTCGCCGTACTGTTGTTCAGTGGCGGCCCCATCTTCGAGAGTTCCATCCCACTCTCCGTGTTCGGCATTGACCGGCAGGACGCGGGAGTGCCTCGATACCGGCTGCTGGTGTGCGCCGGTGAGGAAGGACCGCTGCGGACCACCGGCGGTCTCGAACTGACCGCCCCCTACGGGCTGGAGGCGATCAGCCGGGCAGGCACCGTCGTGGTGCCCGCGTGGCGGTCGATCACCTCGCCGCCGCCCGCGGAGGCTCTCGAAGCGCTGCGGCGCGCCCATGAGGAAGGAGCACGCATCGTCGGCCTGTGCACCGGCGCGTTCGTGCTCGCAGCGGCGGGACTGCTGGACGGCCGGCCCGCCACCACCCATTGGATGTACGCACCGACGCTGGCGAAGCGGTACCCGTCCGTGCACGTCGACCCACGCGAGCTCTTCGTCGACGACGGCGACGTGCTCACGTCGGCCGGCACCGCGGCGGGCATCGACCTCTGCCTGCACATCGTGCGGACCGACCACGGACCCGAGGCCGCCGGGGCACTGGCCCGCAGGCTGGTGGTCCCGCCGCGCCGCAGCGGCGGCCAGGAGCGCTATCTCGACAGGTCTTTACCGGAGGAGATCGGCTCCGACCCGCTCGCCGAGGTCGTGGCCTGGGCACTGGAGCACCTCCACGAGCAGTTCGACGTGGAGACCCTGGCCGCCCGTGCGTACATGAGCCGCCGTACCTTCGACCGCCGGTTCCGGTCGCTCACCGGAAGCGCTCCTCTGCAGTGGCTGATCACCCAGCGGGTGCTTCAGGCGCAGCGGCTCCTGGAGACGTCGGACTACTCGGTGGACGAGGTCGCGGGGCGCTGCGGCTTCCGCTCGCCGGTGGCCCTGCGCGGGCACTTCCGCCGGCAGCTGGGGTCGTCGCCCGCCGCCTACCGGGCGGCGTACCGGGCGCGTAGGCCTCAGCCCGAGGCCGCCGGGGTGATCGACGCGGTGCCGGCCCAGGGCACGCCCCTGGTCCGCCGGGCGGCCGCCGCCGGTTCCGGGCCGATGTCCGGCGCCGCGACGGCTGCGCTGGAGCGGGAGCACGGCAAGCCCGCCTCCGATGCGTACGCACCGGGGCGCCCGGCGCTCCCCGGGCAGCGCATCGCACCGTAGGAGCTCCACCCGAGGGGGTGCCCGCCCACCTGGCCGAACACAAGTCCGGCCCGGTCCGGCGGGCACCCCCCTTAAGGTAAGACGCATGAACGATCGCATGGTGTGGATCGACTGCGAGATGACCGGGCTCTCGCTTCGAGACGACGCACTCATCGAGGTGGCGGCACTGGTCACCGACTCGGAGCTGAACGTGCTCGGCGAAGGGGTCGACATCGTGATCCGCCCGCCGTCCGCGGCGCTGGAGAACATGCCGGACGTGGTGCGCCGGATGCACACCGCCTCCGGCCTGCTCGACGAGCTGGCCGGCGGCACCACCCTCGCCGAGGCCGAGGAGAGGGTCCTCGCCTACGTCCGCGAGCACGTGAAGGAGCCCGGCAAGGCCCCGCTGTGCGGAAACTCCGTCGGCACCGACCGCGGGTTCCTGTCCCGCGACATGCCGACGCTGGAGGACTACCTCCACTACCGCATCGTCGACGTCTCCTCCGTGAAGGAACTGGCCCGCCGCTGGTACCCGCGGGCCTACTTCAACAGCCCGGAGAAGTCCGGCAACCACCGGGCCCTCGCCGACATCCGCGAGTCCATCGCCGAGCTGCGCTACTACCGCGAGGCGATCTTCGTCCCCCAGCCCGGCCCCGACACCGACACCGCCCGCACCATCGCGGCACGCCACGTCCTGACCGCCGAATAACCGGCCCGTCGCCCCGCTCGCCGCCCCGCCGTGAAAGGCGGGAGCGAGCACCCTCTCGGACCCTGTACACTTTTTCTCGGCCGGTCGGAAAAACGACCGGTCATGGTGGGTGTAGCTCAGCTGGTAGAGCACCTGGTTGTGGTCCAGGATGCCGCGGGTTCGAGTCCCGTCACTCACCCTGTACGACGAGGGCTGACCTGTGGAGACAGGTCAGCCCTTCGTCATGCCCAGAGATGCTGAGCGTGTGCCTCCTTTATGCGGCCTCCGTGTCGGCGGCGCCGCGGGCGACGTACTGGCCATGCTCCCCTGCGAGCACGGCTACGTCTTCGAGGGCCGCGGTGCCCGAACGGACCGGCGCGAACGGCAACGCCACGCTGAACACGAACCACTACGCGGTGTGCGCTCTGCTCGGCCGACCTGGATGCCGACCGTGCCTTCGCGCAGACCCTCGCCGCCGTCCTCGGCGTCGACGTCACCGGTCTGCTCGCAGCCGACTGGCCGGCTGCGCTCAGCGCCGCCGGCTTTGCTGCAGTCCTCGCCGTGCTCGCCGCCGTTGCGACGTCCGGTGTCCCCTCGGCGGGCGTGGCGTTCGAGGTGTGCGTGCTGTGGAACGGCCGCCGGGGCGACACGCTGTCGGAGCGGACGCGCTCGTGGTTCCGGGTCGGTACGCCATCCGGCGGGTCGTGTTCGACGCGGCGTGGGTGTCGTCCGCTGTCCGGTACCTGATCCACATCCCGGGCTGACCGCCACCACCTTGCACCCCTCTCGCACCTCGCGCGCGGGAGGGCGCCTCTTTCGTGTTTCTAGATCACCGGACTACGGTGCCACTCCGGCCGTTTCCGGACCACGAGAAGGGACACCCATGTCGCGCAAGCTACGGGTGCTCGGCACCAACTCCAAGACCGGCGAATGCCCCACGCTCTACGAGGACGTCGACACCGGCGAAATCCTCGTACAGGGCTACACCGTGACCGACCCCGAGATCCTGGCGCAGATGAAGAACGTCCTGCCCGGCGAGTCCCTGGTGGTCGTAGACCGTGCCCTGCTCATCAACTTCGCACCCAAGGAGTGACGTGGAGGTCGTCCCTGCTCCCGGCATCCTGGATTTCTTCCGGGACGGCTTCGAGCACACCGCCTGGCGGCTGGAGACGCGCCGCGGCTACGCGGCCGACCAAGGCACCGAGGAGTACCGCCAGTTCCTGGAGGGCCGGACTCCGCCCCGGGACGTGGACGGCCCGTGGTTCGTCAACGCCCGGGCGCAGACAGCGAAGGGCAAGCGCATCGAGCGGGTTCGGCTGCTCGACGAGCCGCACACCGACAACCAGAGGTACTTGCTGGCCACGACTCCGGACAATCTTGCCGCAGGCGAGGACATCCGGTACATGCTGCGCTCGGACGCCGTGAGGCACGGGCTGCCGGACTACGACTTCTGGCTGCTCGACTCCCGCATCCTCGCCCGCTTCAACTGGGAGGACGCCAGCCGGCGGATGGAGCTGACGACCGACCCCGCTGAAGTCCTGCGGGCTTGCCAGGCCCGCGATGTCGCATGGCACTACGCAGTCCCGTACGCGGAGTTCATGGCGCAGGTACCGTCGGCCATGTGAGCACCGACTACCAGCAGGCCCGGATAGTTCTCGGTGCGCGGCTACGCGAGCTGCGCACCGAGGCCGGGCTCACCGTGCGAGCCCTGGCCGCCTCATGCGGTTGGGCGCCGTCGAAGGTGTCCAAGCTGGAGAACGGGAAGCAGACCGCGGCGCCCGCAGACCTCGACGCGTGGGCGGCGGGCGTGGGCCGGCCCGAGGCCGCTGCGGAGCTGAAAGGCCGCCTTGCCGGGCTGGAGTCGACCTACCGGTCCTGGCGCCGACAGCTTGCCGGTGGCCACCGTGCCGTGCAGGACGCCATTGGCGCGCAGCATGCCCGCACCAAGGTGCTCCACGGCTTCGCCGGCTCGGTCATCCCAGGCGTGTTCCAGACCCCGGACTACGCCCGCTCTGTGCTGTCCCGGTACGCCGAGCTGCATGGCGTGATACGGGACATCGAAGCCGGCGTGATCTCCCGCATGCGGCGTCAGGAGGGGTTGTACGACCCGCAGAAGCTGTACCACGTGCTGGTGTGGGAGTCGGCGCTGCATGTTCGCATCTGCCCGCCGATGGTCCTGGCCGACCAGTTGGACCGGCTGATGTCCGTGAACGGGCTGTCCACCGTGCGGCTCGGCATCATTCCGCTGGCCGCCGAGGTCAGGATCGCCGCAGGTGACGACTTCTGGATCCACGACGATCGGTTGGTGATCGCCGAATCGTGGCACGCCGAGATGTGGCTCGACTCGCCCGAGGACGTCGCGCTGTACCGAAAGGTGTGGGACGCCCTCGCCGACGCGGCAGTGACTGGCCGCACGGCACATCAGATAATCGCCCGCGCCCGGGTCTCGGTGGGTTCCTGAGCAACATCGGGAAACGCTGACAACGAGGTGCGAAACTCCGAGAAACACCGCCGGTTCTGAGAAACAGTCGTCCGTACCGTGCTGGTCATGGCCACATGGACATCCCGCGCGGACAACCGCTGGCTCGCGGCGGCGGGGCACGCCGGCAGCATCTGCAAGGCATGGGACCGTGACGAGCTCGCCCTCGTCCCCAGCGGCCGGGGGTGGCTCGTCGCCGAGCTGGACCTCCGCCGAACGCTGGACGCGATGCAGCGGATCGGCCCCACCCGGCTCGGCCCGGTCCTCGTCCACCCCGAGGCGGACCTCGCGTGGTGGCTCGTGTCGCCCGATGCCGCCGAGCTCCTGACGGACGTCCCGCTCGTGACCGTGCATCCGGCCGGGTGGGCGCTGCTCTGCCCGCCGGCGGACCGGTACACCGACGGCCGCGGCTGGCTGGAGAAGCCCACGAGAGCCGGGCTGCTGACTGACCCTCTGCTGCTCGGCGCCGCGCTGGGGCCGGGCGGCCGACTCCCTGTGGAGGCGTTCGGATGACGAGTACGGCTGTCGAGTTGCCCGACATCGGGGCCCTGTCTCCGCGCCAGCAGCGCGGCGCAGATTGCGTGTTCTGTGGGGTGGTGCTGACGCCGGCCACGGTGGTCGACCTCGGGCCGCAGCCGCTGGACAGGACGACGCACTGGTACCCGCGAGCCTGCCGACAGGACGCATCAAGGGGCCGGCCGTGACGGCGATGAGCGGCGCCCGCATCTGCATCCTGTGCGACCGGCCGATTCAGGGCGAGGCCGTGAAGGTGCCGCAGACCTTTTCCATGTCCGGTGCCCGGCCGGACGACTACAAGCACCGGCCCGGCGACCTGAGGTGCTACCCGCGCCAGCGTCGCTGAAAGCTCCCGCCCGCTGCCGGCCGACAGGCAGCGCGCGGGTCTCCCCGCTCCCGCCGTTTCCCTGGCAGGACCGCGGCCGGAGCGGGGCAGGGCCCTCGGGCCCACGTCGGTGCACGACGGCGCACGGGCAGGCCGCGCGCCGAGCACACACCCAAGGAGCATCGCATGACCGGTGTCGCAACAGAAGTCGCCCGCGGCCGGGACCTTGTGTCCCCAGACCTGTTCGACCGGCTCTCGGCGTTCTGCGCCGACGAGTACAAGCTCGACCGGACCGCAGCGGAGAAGGTCATGGACCAGGCCATCGCCCTGTGCTGGGTGATGGGCACCACCCGATCCGGCGACTCCATGGCACCGTCCGAGACAGTCGACCCCGGCTGGCACACATTCATCCTCCACACCCGCGAGTACGCACAGTGGTGTGACGAGCAGTTCGGATACTTCCTCCACCACGTCCCGAACAGCAAGACCCGGACCACCGGCCTGATGATCGACGTATTGCAGAAGCTCAAAGCCGCCGGCCTGGAGGTCGACGACACCATGTGGTGGCGAGCCGCCGACTGCAACCCGCCGACCTGCTGCGGCGACGGCCCCT
>NZ_JBVICA010000015.1:187694-195951 GCF_055573115.1 Streptomyces sp. NPDC030222 | reverse complement strand
GGCGGATCTTCCGACGCGCCCGCTGCAGCCCCACGCGCCTCTCCGCAATCGGCGCCGCGGTCCTCACCCTGGAGAGGCAACGCTGAAAAGGCTCACTGCGCGGCTGACATCGTGACGATAGTGTCCGGCCGGTCGCTGTCGCGCAACGCGACGATGCCGGGAACGTTGATCGCGACCTCGGGGCAGTTGTTCACGCGGGCGTCACGGCACGCAGCCGTCTTGACGAACTCGAACTCGGGGAGTGCAACGGACACGGGACCATTCCTCTCGCAGTACGCAGCGGGGAAACGGTCCCCGCGCCGCCTTGCTGACCGTCTCGGCCGCCTGCCCTTCTGTAACTCAGCGACCGGGACGGGGTTTGTCCTCCCACCCCTGCCGCCCCGCGCCGCCGCGATCACGGAAGGGGTGGGAAACTTAGATGTGCAGCGTGAGCACCAGCCCACGAGGACCCACGCCAGGAACTCGGCGAGGGCCGGCACCAGGGCGCGCGTCCGCCTCACCTGTGCTCGCTGCGGAACGGGGATGGGGGTGGGTTGCTGCCGGGCGGGAAGTAGACCACCCCGGAGACCGGATCTTGAGCCCCGCCCCGCTCCGTCCACCAACCCTCGGGAGAGTCCCTGTACGGGCCGTCAGGGTCCTGCGTGAGATCAATGAGAGTGACCAGCTCCGGGGCCGGTAACGGGCACGCAGGACGCCTCCGGAGGCTCGCGGGCGTCACTGCCCGGCCGTCCGCCGGTACCGTTTGGCGCACTCGCTGTGCCGGTAGACCACAGCGGGCGGGCCGGACTGTCGTTTCACGGTGCCACGGCGGCAGGGCTCAAGGGCCCCGATCGGCCGGGAGCACTCCGGGCACGTCTCCCCCTGCGGGGCGAACGTCGCGTACTCGTCCCCCCGTGCGTCGGTGTCGCTGGTCGTTCTCGCCATCGTCGCTGTCCCCTCACGTGGTCCGATGCCGACCACGCTAGGGAGACCGGAACCTCAACTCCCAGGCGATTGCACGAGGTTGCACGCGAGTTACCCGAGGGCATCCATGGCCGACGTGATCAGCGCACGAGCGCGGCCCCCGTAGACCGCCAGCGCTGCCAGCTCCGCGAACGTCTCGGCGTACATGGCTACCTCGCTGGGCTGCGTGAGCGTGAGATAGCCAGAGATCAACTCGACGTTGACCTGTGCCGCGTCATAGATCCAGAACCCCTCAGCCGGCCAGCGCTCCCGATCCGGCGTCATAGGCACAACTCCCAGGCTGACATTGGGAAGTGAGGCAATCGAGATCAGGTGGCCAAGCTGCCCGGACATGACCTCAGCGCCCCCGATCCCAGCCCGCAACACCGACTCTTCGACGAGGAACGCGAACCGCCGGTCACCCTCGTACAACACCCGCTGACGCTCCATGCGGGCGGCCACCGCTTCGGCCACGTCGTCCACCAGGCCACGCCGTCGCTGGATCGCCTGCAACGCCGCCGTGGTGTACGGCTGCGTCTGGATCATGCCGGGCACGAGCCACGATGAGTAGGACCGGAAACGGCGGGTCCGCTGGTACAGCGGTAGGCGGGCCTCCTGAGCCTGTTTGAGCCCGGCCCGCTCCATGCGCCGCCAGCCAACCCACATGCCCTCGGCCGTCCGCCGCGAGGCAATCAGGTCCTCGGTCTGGTCCTCGGCCCCGCACGCCTCGCACCATGCCCGAATGTCGTCAGCGGACGGGGGCGTGCGGGCGTTCATGATCCGGGACGACTTGGACCGGCTCCACCCACAGCGCTCGGCGAGTTCGGCCCCCGTCAGGCCAGCATCCCGGCAGATGTCCTCAAGGCGTTTCGCGAGGGCCTGCCGGGCCTGCTGGGCGCTGGAAGATGCAGAGACAGCCATGGTGCGTGATCAGCCCGGCCGGTACTCCGCGTGAGGAATCGCGCGCTCCCACGCTGCCTCGTACGCACTGACGTACTGAGCGGCCAACGCCGGGTCGTGGTGGACTTCCATGCGCGGGCCGGTCCACTGACCCTCGCCGCTGAAGTGGTGGAGGATCACGGTTTCCTCATCCATGACCCACCCGTCCAGCGCGGGGAGGAGCAGATCACGGGCGCGCGAGCGGGGCAGCCAACGCACGTCCTCTCCCGCTGCGACGTTCGTAAAGGTGCCGTCGTACTCGTACCGCACGTAGTCGCTCAGCGGCTCGGAGACGACGCGCAACCGCCGCATGACCACACCCCGGCCCGTCGTCTCGGCCACCACGTCCAGCCACGAGCGCCACCACGACTCGCGGTCGGCCGGATCGTACCGGTGTCCTTCCTGCCAGCGGATGAACTCCGGATCATCCCGCATGTAGCTGTCTCGCATTTCCAGGTGCATCGCCGAGCGCTGCGCCTTTGCGAGGCATTCACGTACCGCTGTTGCCACCGTTGACCTCACTGTCCGGGCGGGGGATGAACTGAAGCATGTTGGCGGGCAGCCGGATCACGGTCTCGTGCTCCGGAACGTCCGTGGAGTGACCCGGCACCGATCCGACTTCCTGAGCCTGCCGGAGGGTCTCCTCGTCCGCCTTCCATGACTGGATGATCAGGTCTCCCGTCTCCTCCTCCAGCCAGATCGTGGGCGAGCCGTCGTCCGGTGTGTTGGGCCAAATCCCTAGGAACTTTAGGGCCATTGGGCACTCCTCTACCGAGTCGGTTGCACGGACGTGCACGAGCCTCACCCCTACGCGCGATCAGCGCAAGAGGGCAGGCAGAGACACAGGAAGCCCCCGACAGCCAACCCCAGCGACGGGCGGCCTCGGGGGGCTTCGTGGGGCGTTCACATGGCTCATCGACCCGTTAAAGGGTGCCTTTCTCGGCTGCCCAAACACGGTCTTGCCCAGTAGCCGCAAGGGTCGAGCGTCCCAAAAAGCGGAGCCGCACCCAGGACGCGTTTTCCGAGCTGGGGCGGGGATCGCCGGCGGGCACGCGCGGGAACTTCCGGGCCGCTCTCCCCCACCCAGGCGGGTTCGCCGGGCACTGTGGGCAGTCGATGCCCCATGCGTCCGAGCGTTCTTCGCGGTGGGCATCGGCCGGCAGGCAATCCTCGGGGGCGTAGCCGAACCGGGGGCAGGAGCGGCAACGGGTCGGCACCCACAGGTGGTTATCTCCGCTGAGCGAGACACGACCATCGGGCCTGGCCCTCGTCACGGCGGACTCCCGGTGGGGGCGCAAGGAAGCCCCGGACAGACAGCCGGGACAGCGCATGAGCGGTGACGAAGTGACGAAGTGACCCTGAATCCGGGTTACCCCTTATAGATAGTGTTTTTAGTTCTATGCATGGAATGGGACTAAACGTCATTCCGTCACTTCGTCACCACGTAGGCGCCAGCGGGGCCGTCCGCGCTGTCCCGACACGCTCACGCGGGGCCGCGACAAATGGAAAAGGCCGGGTCCGATGCTCGGCCTTGTGCTTCGAACTCACTTCTTGGTGATGGTGTCCTTCTTCGACAGCCAGTCGAACTCAAGCCGTTCCAAGATCGGGGTGTGATCCCCCTGCCGTGCTGCGGGCTTGACCGTGATGCCCTTCTTTCCAAGGGCGCACTTCAGGAGCATCCGCTTGTCCGCCATGTCCGCCGCTTCCCATGCCTCACGCAGAGTGTCGATCTGGGTGAGGGGCGAGAGGTCTGCCTCCGCATCCAATGCCTCAAGGGTCGCGGCGGTGCTCTCGATAACGGTGCGCTGCCCTTC
Source organism: Streptomyces sp. NPDC030222 (assembly GCF_055573115.1). Classification (NCBI taxonomy): domain Bacteria; kingdom Bacillati; phylum Actinomycetota; class Actinomycetes; order Kitasatosporales; family Streptomycetaceae; genus Streptomyces; species Streptomyces sp. NPDC030222. The sequence goes on along the minus strand of NZ_JBVICA010000015.1, from coordinate 192,256 downwards.
GCTCAGCTCCTCGAAGCGCTCTTCGTCCATCTTCCCGTACACGTAGAAGTCGTCTTCGAGCTTCTTCACACGCCGCTGGGCGGCCTCAAGGGCCTTCTGGGCCTCTTCCTTCTTCGCCTGCGTTTCGGGGTCCGCGAAGGCGAGCCACCGGCGGGCTATCTCGATGACCACCGGGTCACCCGGTTCAAGGGCCGTGATGTGGTGGATCCAAGCCTGTCCAACCGCGTGGTCGATGCGGTCGGCGAGGGTCACCACTCCCTCGCAGATCGACTTGCCCCGCGTCTGCCGGACCTCGCACCGGTAGCGTCCGCCACGGTGGCTCATCGAGCCGCCGCACGGTTCAAGCTCGCCCGTGCCCTTCTTGTCCCGCATCCGCCCGCACCGGTAGCTCCCCGTCCCCAGGTACTTCGCTTCCGGCTTCCCCTTCGCCCACCGTTCATCGGTCCGTTCGGCGATGAGGGCCTTGATCTTGAACCACTCGCCCGGCGTCACAACCCCCCTGCCGCACATGACGACTTCGCCCTTCTCGTTGCGCAGGGGCTCGCCGTACCCCTCCCAACTGTCCAAGGGGTTGCCGTGCTCGTCCGTCTTACGCCGCCGGACCGGGACCATGCCCGCGAAGAGCGGGGACTGAGCCAGCTTGCTCACCGCCGTGGGCGACCAGGTGGCACCGCTCCGGGTCCGGTACCCCTCCTCATTGAGTTGGTGGGCCGTGTCCTTCGTCGTCTTCTTGTCGAGCAAGAGATCCGCCAGCCTGCGAGCTGTGCCGTACTCGTCGGGATGAGGTTCGACCTTGCCGCTTCCGGGGGCGCTGTAGAGACCGAACGGTGGCCTGCCCGTTCCTCTTCGGCCTTCCGCCTTGTGCGAGTCATGGCCGATCTTCACGCGCTTCGCTGTGTCCTTCGCTTCCTCCCTGGCGCGTTCGCTCAGGATCGCGAAGACCATGCGGCCGCCCTGTGATGAGTCCAGCCCTTCGGACACGGAGACGAGCCGCGATTGCCGGCGGTCGAACTCGTCTAGCATCCGGCCCACCGCACCCATGCCGCGCCGGTCGAAGCGGTCCGTCTTCCACACACCGAGCGTCTTGGACCTGCCATCCATGATCGCTTGTGTGGCCTTCTCGAACTCCCTGCGCCGTACGTAGGTCTTGGAGGCCGAGAGTTGTTCAAACCAGACGTGCCGGATCTGAAGCCCGTTCGCCTGCGTCCAGCGCACCACGTCTCGCAGGTGCCCCCGCAGCGTGGCCAGGTCTTCCTTCTTGTTGCTGCGTCGCAGGTAGGCATCCATGAGGCCGGACGGGTCCGCCGTCGCAGGCTTGTCCAATCCCAGGGTTTCCAGTTCCTCAGGGCTGAGCCCCAACCCAACGAGCGTCGCGTGATCCTCGCGCACCACAACCCCCTCTGTTCTCAGGGGAAATGGTACGTAAGTGATGGACCTTAGACAGGCATCTTCTCGAAATGGGGCACGATCCACTCGCGGTCCACCGCGTAGCGGGCGAATCCGCCGCCCAGTTGGTCGTAGATGCCGCCGCGGGCCATCGCCTCACAGGTGTGCACGGCCATCTCGAGCGCGCCGTCGGCGCCCGTGCGGGCGTGGTGCCGCAGCAGGAACTCGATCACCATCGACGGCGGGAACTTCGGCGCCCCGCCGAACCCGCCGTACCGTGCGTCGTAGTCCCGGGTCAGCCCGAGCAGCGCGTGCGCGAGCACCTCCTCGCCGGGCACTCCCGCACCGTCCGCGAGCCTCAGCTCACGGCCCGCCAGGTCCCGGGTGATCTTCCGGGCCACCTCGTCGACCTCGTCCCGCCGCTCGGCCCAGGCAGCCTGCACGCCCTCCAGCACCTGCCGGAAGGACGGCATCCCGTGCCGGGGCTCCGGCGGGAAGTACGTCCCGAAGTAGAAGGGCTCCGCGTCGGGGGTCAGGAACACCGTCATCGGCCACCCGCCCTGCCCGGTCGCCGCCTGTACCGCCTCCATGTACACGGCGTCGACGTCCGGCCGCTCCTCACGGTCCACCTTGACGGACACGAAGTGCTCGTTCATGTACGCAGCGGTGTCGTCGTCCTCGAAGGACTCGTGCGCCATGACGTGACACCAGTGGCACGCGCTGTAGCCGACGCTCAGGAACACGGGGACATCGCGCCGCCGGGCTTCTTCGAACGCGTCCGCCTCCCACGGCCACCAGTCAACGGGGTTGTCCGCGTGCTGGAGGAGGTACGGGGACGTGGCCTGCGCGAGTCGGTTGGGCATACCCCCATCCTTGCGCACAAGGGGCGACGGGCCGCCCGCGGCACAGCGGGACGATCCGGGGCTGCCACGGAACAGGACCGTCTCATGTCTTCGGCGCCACGGGAGGGAATCTCTGCGATGATCGGGACCGGCCTCACACACATGACGGCTGGCGCACCGGGATACGGCGTGGTGCCCGGTGGTGACCGCCGATGGCTGCAGTCCCGCTGCCACGAAGCCGGTCAGCGGGAGAGGCGGCGAAGCCCCTGCTGGAGCGCCGGAGTCCAGGGCAGAATTCAGCACGGCGAAGGCATGGGTGCAGCCCCGGCATAGACGCCGCGTCTTCCGCTGGAGGACCACGTCACACCTGGGATGGCACTTGGGCGAACGAGCGCCATCAGGCGATCCGCTTGATCACAACCTTGGCCCGCTCACCCGGATCGGCCTCTGCCTGCTCGATCCTCCAAGTCCCCTCCCCCTCCACAGGGAATGTGTCACCGGCCATCAACTCGTAGCGGTAGTCGTTGCCATCGTCGTTCGCCACCGAAAGGTGGACGACAGGGCCCGCCCCCCCTTCGCAGGGCTGCACATGCATGACAACAATGTCCACGCTCCCTCGCGGAAAGGGGACCCCCGTCCTCAGGGGAATGGGGTAATACATGCCAGTTCACTCCAGTGCTGTATAACGATTTTTAATCCACTTGCGGAATTCTTGCACAGTCAGCGGCTCCGGATGGCGCTTGTTGTGCGGATTCCGCAGATGAATCAGGGATCGATCGTCCACTCCGGTCACCTCATACGCATGACCAGCGATGAGCCCCTTGGGGAGAGGCTGATGCTGCCCTTCGGGCTGCTCCGTACCCACCAGAACCGGGAGACCATCGGCCAACTTTTCGCGGAATGCGTTCAAAAGCTGCTTGTCGGGACTGCGGCCCTGCGCATCGTAGCGCGTTGGAAAATCCTCGGTCCAGGCCGGGCGCCCTGTGAGCTGAGTAAGGATTTCTGCACGATCGTTCGGGAAAGTGCCCTGGTCGAGTCGAAAATAACCCTCCCCGCGTTTCATACGGCCCTCGCCCCATGTTTGGTCCACGCCGGCCAGCGACTTCTCGAGAATCGCCGGCCAGGCTGGATGGCGATTGGTACGCGCATACAGCGATTCGTTCGGCTTGTCCCAGGACACCAGCAGATCAGGAGTCACGGTGAGCACGATGTCCCTACCCGTGGGTTCATATCGGCGCCAGTCACCGATTACCGTGTACTTCGCCTCGTGAAGCATCACTTCGTATGTGCCGTCCTCGTTCTCCTTCATTCTCCCCGAGATGGCCTCGGGCGTGTGCCCGGCAACAGCACCCATCGCGGCGATGACCCCGCAGTCGTTGAGTTGCCCCTGCTGGGTCTGTCCGCGGGCGGGAGGCCCGTCGAACAACGGTTTCCGGCTCCCGTCAGGCCGGTCCAGCGGAGTTCCGTAGTCGACGAGAACAACATTCTCCTCAGGCAGCTCCATTCGCACGAAATCGGGCCTGTCGACCGTCGCACGCAGCTCAGTCGGCGCGTCCGCCGGCTCCCGAGAGGGTCTGACGGCGTCCCAGACCCGCCTCAGACCGTCGCCCAGGGGTGCGCTCTCCGGCCCGTCCGGTTCAGAAGCACACGCCGCATCGGTCGGCGGGGCCGGGTCGGCGTCTTCGGCGCGCTGTACGGGGGCGTCGTCGGTGGCCGGCGGGGCCTCAGTTCCGTCGGCCTCCTGCACGGGACCGGGGGCGTCCGGCTCGCTCCGTTCCGGGCCGCCGCCCGAAGGCCGGTCCGCCGACTCCGGCCGGCGGGCTTCGCCATCGGAGGGCTGCGCGGCTGCGGGCTCTTCCGCGCGGCCGGGCTCCGGCACGTCCTCCGCCGGGCTCTCCTCGGACGAGTCGGTCCCGGCCTCCGGAGCCGGGGCCTCGTAGGAGCCGGAGATCTCGTTCCGTCCGTCGTCGAGTGCGGGGCTCCCTCGCTCGTAGCCTCGCGTGGACGCCCCGGCTCCCGCGCCCTCACCAGACTCTGCGGCCTCTGCGGTCGCATCTGCAGAGCCCTCAGTGGCCGGTGGCTCTTCCTGGCGGGACTCCTCCCGTCCGGACTCCTCGGATGCGGGCACGTCCATCGGGTCCGGAGCCTCTGCTGAGCCGTCGAGCTCCTCTCGAACTACCGGTCCTTCGGCAGGTCCCACAGGCTCCGACGGCTCCGCTGCGGCCGGGGGCAGATCGCGCTCCGCCGGCCCGGGAGCCTCGGGTGACGTCCGGGTCGCTCCCTCCTCCGCTTCCGGCGGCTCCGGCGCCGCATGCGGATCAGAGGCATCCAGGC
>NZ_JBVICA010000015.1:0-187597 GCF_055573115.1 Streptomyces sp. NPDC030222 | reverse complement strand
GGCCCGCATCGGCGGGAACCGCCCCAGCAGGCTCCGCCACCCCACCCCCCTCGCCCTCCACCGGGACAACCACCCGGGCAGACAGCGCGTCCTCCGTTTCCGGCGGTACCGGCGCCGCATCCGGATCAGAGGCATCCAGGCCCGCATCGGCGGGAACCGCCCCAGCAGGCTCCGCCACCCCACCCCCCTCGCCCTCCACCGGGACAACCACCCGGGCAGACAGCGCGTCCTCCGCTTCCGGCGGTACCGGCGCCGCATCCGGATCAGAGGCATCCAGGCCCGCATCGGCGGGAACCCGCTCTTCCGGCGTCCTTTCCTCCGGCGCCTCAACGGACACGCCCTCCGCGCCGTCGGACTCCGGCTCCGGAGGCTCGGGGGCCGATGGCTCCGGAGCCTCAGGCTCCGGGACCTCCGCGGACAACGGCTCGGGGGACCGATCCTCTCCGGGCCGGTCGCTCATGACCCCGCCCCCGGTGCGGGTCGGGTGTCCCCTCCCGGCATGGGCCGATCCGCGTGCCGGTTCCCGGATTCCAGGGCCGCCGCGTGCCCGTGGTACAGCCGCACCCACGGCAGGATCTTGCGCTGCCAGGCCGCGCGTGCCAGATGGACGAAGACACACGCCCGGTAGTCCGCCATGGCTTCCGGAGCGGCCGAGGCACCCGGCAGAGGGACGGCGTCCGCGATCCCCGACACCCATTCGGCCGTGGACTTCCACCAGTCGGTCTGGCCGGCCTTCGTCCTCGGGTACTCCGCCACCCGTTCCTTCAGCCGCGCACCGTGCTCCGGCCGGACCGCCGTGGCCGCACGGGAGCGGAAGTGGCAGCGGTGGCGGCAGCCCCCGCAGTCGGGGAACGGGGCGAGCGCTTCCCCGACCGCGGGAACCGATGAAGCGAAGTCCCGGAAATGAACGGCCGGTTCATGGTCGCTGGCCAACGGGGCGAATACCTGCGCCGCCCGAGCCTGCGCGTTGCCCTCCCGGCTCTCGCCGCCCTGCGCCATCGGCCGGCCCAGCAGGCGGTGTGCCTCCTCGATGGCCGTGACGTGGGCCAGCGAGCCGCCGGCGCGGTTGGCCTTGTAGTGCTCGGTCATCATCTGCAGGATCAGCGCGGTGACCAGAGACTGCTCTTTCTCGTTGTCGCCGACTCCGGCGAGCTCCACCACCACGGGGCGGCGCAGCAGTTCCTCCACCAGGAAGGAGTGCGCCACGTCCAGGGTGGAGCCGCAAGCGCCTTCCACCAGGGACTCGGCGCGCAGCCGCGAGGCGGCGACGATGTTGTCCCGTACCTCGCCGGAGTAGTCGAGCTGTTCACACTGTTTGCGCATTTCGGCGAAATCACCCAAGGTGGGCCAGTCGCCGTCGTGCTGGGGGCCGGCGAGATCGGCCGGAACCATGTGCCGTCCCGCAGGCCCCGCCACCCCCGACGCGGCCCAGCCGCCTGCTCCGCTGCCCTGTTCCCCGCACACGATCCCCCGCTATGCGAACACTCACGCGATCACCGAGGAGCCTAGCGTGGGGAATTGATCACTGCGACTACTGTCGCCGGGCAGGCGGACCAGCCGCCAGGGCGCCGTCAACTCGACTGTCCGGTTCCGCCGTTGCTCTCCACCTACCTCTCCCAGGCGTCATGAATCACCGGCCCCCGGTGGCCCCTCGACACTGTTCAGTCCGTGAAGGGTCGAGGAGTGCCGAGCAGTACGACTCCTGGAGCGAGGAGCAGTGCGCGGGCATCGAGATCGTGGACGGGATGATCGTCATGAGCCCGAGCGCGTCCAAGCGCCGCAACCGGCTGGCGAGGATCCTCGCGAACGCCCTGGACCAAGCCGGCGGAGACGACTGGAACGCCGACACGGACTTCGACGTGCGGCCCCACGACGTGCCGCTGACCAACCGCCGGCCGGACGTCGCCGTCTACCGGGCCGACACCATCGACGTCACGCCCCCCGAGCACGTCCTGCTGGTCGTCGAGGTCGTCTCCCCCGGTTCGGAGACCACGGACCGCGTCGTCAGGGTGGACCAGTACGCGAAGGCGGGCATCCCGTTCTACTGGCGCGTCGAGCAGGCCGCGACCGGCGTGCCGCTCGTCCACACCTACGTCCTCGACCCGGCCGCACGCGTCTACCGTGACGGGGACGTGCACGCCGGGGTCGTGAAGGCGGTGGCGCCGTTCGCCGTGGAGATCGACCTCGGGGTCGTCTGACCCCTGGTCCGGGCCGAGAAGCCCCCGTGATGGCCGGCCACGCCCGGTGGAAGGTCGCCCGGGACCGCAAGGTCCCCCAGGGCCCGGCGGAGAGCGACGGGACCGCCGAGCGCAGAGAGGACATCCGGCTCGCCCGGGACCTCGGCCGGGCCGTGCACGACCGGCGGACCGTGCTCGGCATGTCGCAGACCAGGCCGGCCCGGCGCGTGGGGATGACGCAGCCGCAGATCTCCGGACCGGAGCTCGGCGGGACGATGCCCGCGCTGCCGCTGCTCGCCCGGCCGGCGCAGACGTTGGAGGCGACGCTGAGCCTGGAGCTCGACGGCGGGACAACGCACGCGACGTTCACGTCCCGTACAGCGGCGTGAGCTCTCCGGAAAACGGAACCACTCTCGCGTACCGGCGCGTCAGACATCACACTGATCCCGTCAACCAGCGCCGGGCGAAGGGGAATCGACATGCGGGAGAGCCACCGGGCCGATGTCGAACGGCTGTTGGCGCGTGCCGTCGAGGACGAGGTGCGGCGCTCCGGCGGACGCGCCGAGCAGTCGGTGCTGCTGGCACGGGCGCAGGCAGCACTGGATCCACTCCTGGCGACGGCAGCCGAGGAGTACGCCGCCTACACGCGGGCGCTCGACACCGCCGAGGCCGGCCGCCTGTCGTTCGGGCGGCGCTTCGAACGGGAACGCGGCGGCACGGCCGCACTGGTCACGGCCGTGGCCGCGGCCTCCGCCATCGGCGCGGACCTGGCACTGGGCACCGCCGCGGGAACCGCGCTCACCGCCGGCGCCGTCGTCGCGCTGGCCGGCGCGACCGCCACCGTGGCCAAGGTCACCGCGGCGCACTGGCCCGCCGCTCACCGCAGGGCCGGCGAACTGGGCCGTCCCGGCGGACCGGAGCAGCTCAGGCTCCAGTGGCTGACCGCGCTGGAGAAGCGCGGCATCGGACCGTTCCTCGAACAGCAACGCGTCCTGCTGTCGGCCCGGACCACCGGTCCCCGCACCACCCCCCAACTGCGCGGCACCGACCGCAGCGCCGCCGCCCGCAGGCGCAGCGTGCTCGACCAGTCCTTCGGCCATCTGCCCGAGACGGAGGGGCCGTTCGCGGGCCGCCGCGCCGAACTGACCCGGATCGCCCAGTGGGTGCACGCCGCCCGCGCCTCCACCGAGACCCGGCCGACGGTCGTCGTCCTGCACGGCCCGCCCGGCTCCGGCCGCACCACCCTCGCGGTGCGCGCGGCGCACCACCTCAAGGACCAGTTCCGCGGGGCCTGTGTGGTGGACCTGCGCGGCGGCAGCCGCCAGGAGAAACCGCTGAGCACCCGGGACGCGCTGCTGCACCTGCTGAACCGGCTCGGCGCGCCCCGCGAACAGCTGCTGTTCCGGGAACGGTCCTCGCAGGAACAGCAGGTCCGGCGGCTCGGCGAGCTCTACCACCAGCATCTGACCGGGCTTCCCGTGACCGTCGTCCTCGACGACGCCCACGACGCCGAACAGGTCCGCGCACTCCTCCCGGAGCGTTCCGACAGCCTCGTCCTGGTCACCGCGGCCGAACCGCTCGACCTGCCGGACGGACTCCCGGCCTGGGTGCACCACCTGGCCGTCGAACCGCTGGACGCCGCGGGCGCGGACGAACTGCTGCGGCCCCGGGGCGGTGCGGATGCGCCCTACGACGCCGAGTCCACGGACCGGATACGGGAGTCCTGCGAAGGACTGCCGCTCCCGCTGCGCATGGCCGGCTCCGCGCTCCGCGCCTTCACCGCCGAGGAACTGGCCGCCCGGCTCGCCGCGTACGACACGGCGGGCGGCCCCGTCGAACGGGCCCTGTGGGCCGGCTACACCGTCCTGGGCGACCAGGCGCGCCGGCTGCTGCGCCGGCTCGCCCTGGCCGGGCGGGCCTCCCTCGGCCCGTCGGCCGCCGCGGCCCTGCTGGCCACCGGCGAGCAGGAGGCCCAGCGGACACTGGAGGAACTCGCCGCGGCCGGCCTCATCGACCACGTCCGCGGCAGCCGCTACCGGCTCCACGAGTCCGTGCGGGCGTTCCTCGCCGTCCGGCTGCCGGACGAGGAGGAACCCGCGGAGATCGCCGCCGCCCAGGAGCGGCTCATCCAGAACTACGCCGAACTGGCCGACGCCGTGATCCGCATGGTCGACGGGAAGATGTCCACCCGCGCCGACCGCTTCGGCGCGCACGGCTTCCCCTCGCTCGACGCGGCGCTGCGCTGGCTCGACGACGAGTCGAGCTTCATCACCGCGACCCTGCGGCACGCGGACGGCGTCGACCGGCAGACCGTGCAGAACCTGCTGGGCGCCCTCTGCGACTACTGCCTGCTGACCGGCGACCTGTACCGGCTGGGCGAGATCAACGAGCTGACCCGCGGTTCCGGCCAGGGGCTGCTCGCCCGCTCGGTCCAGTGGCGCACCGGCATCGCCGCCCGCCAGCTCGGCGAACTGGACCAGGCGCGGACCACCCTGACGTCCGTGGTCTCCCTCTACCAGGAGGCCCACCAGGACGCGGGCGCCGCACTCGCCCTCTGCTCGCTGGGCATCACCCTGCATCACCAGGGCAATCTGCCGGAGGCGTCGGCGAAACTCCGCGAGGCGATCGGCCTGCAGACCCCGGACGAGCTGGCCGGCGACCGCGCCTGGTCGCTGCACGCCCTCGCCGCCGTCGAACGCGACCGGGCCAATCTGTCCGAGGCCCTGGCCCTGCTGGACACGGCGCTGGAGCTGCACCGGGACAACGAGTCGGCGCACGGGCAGGCCTGGGCGCACTTCCAGCTCGGCCAGTGCTTCCTGCGCACGGGCGACGTCACCCGCGCCGAGCGGGAGCTGAACACCGCGACCGAGCTCTACGGACGCACCCACGACGCGCGGGGGAAGGCCTGGGCACTGACCCAGCTCGCCCGCGCCCGCCTGGTGGAGGGCGACCCGCAGCAGGCCGTGGAACAACTGGACCAGGCGCTGGCCCGGCACCGCGAGAACGAGGACGCGCGCGGCGAGGCCTGGACCCTGTACTACCTGGGCCAGGCCCTGGAGGAACGCGGCGAGCTCGGCCGGGCGGTGCGGGAGCTCGAACGCAGCCGCACGATGTTCTCCCGGATGCGGGACGTCTACGGGCTGGCGTGCGCGCGGCACCACTCGGGCCGGGTCACCCGCGACGACCGCGCCCGGCAGACCGGCAGTCTCCGCAACAGCGGCTTCGCCCGGCAGCTGCTGGCAGACGCCCGGGCCGACTTCCGCCGGATCGGCGTGGTGCACGGCGAAGCGTGGACCTGTCTGGAACTGGCGGTGATCGACGCCGGGAACGGCAGGGTCGGCCAGGCCCTGGAGCTGTGCGACGAGGCCGTCCGGCTGTTCGCGTCGTACGGGGACCGGCGCGGCGGCGACTGGGCGGGCTTCCTGCGCTGCACGCTGCTGCCGTTCGTATCGGCGGGCGGCACCGAGGCAGGCACGGCGCTCGCACGGGAGGAGCTGTCCCGGCTGCGAGCCGAGGACCATCCCGCGCGCGACGGCGGGCTGGAGGACTGCGCGGAGGCGTTCGCGCTGGTCCTGGAGCGGGGGGTGGATCCGGACGACGGCTGGCGGGCGTGGCAGCTGGGGATGATCCCCTCGCGCCACGCCCGCGAGGTCATGGGCGTACCCCTGGGCCTCCCCCCGGAGTGATCCGGGGCCGGCCGGGGGCCGGAAAGCAGGACCTCGGGGCCAGGGCCGGCCGCCCCGCGACCAGGACCGCGGGACCCGGGGCCGGTCAGGACCCGGCATCGGGACGTCGGAATCCGGGCCGGGACCTCGGGACCCGGGCCGGCCGCCCCGCGACCAGGACCGCGGGACCCGGGGCCGGTCAGGACCCGGCATCGGGACGTCGGAATCCGGGCCGGGGCCTCGGGACCCGGGCCGGCCGCCCCGCGACCAGGACCGCGGCATCCGGGCCGGCCGCGCTGCGACCAGGACCAAGATCCGGGCGCCGGTCCGGGGACCGGGAGAGCGGGTGGGCGGGTGGGCGCCCGCTACTTCCGGGAGCCGCCGGCCGTACCGTCCGCCGGGGCGGGCGCCGAGGCGTCGGGCGCCTCCTCGAAGTTCACCTTCCCCATGTGCCGGTTCATCGACTTCATCAGGAACCACACGGCGACGGCCAGCGCGGCGAAGACGATGAACCCGAGGACGCCGGGGGTGACCTTGTCCTTGTCCAGCTCGGCGGCGAGGGGGACGAGGTGCGTCATAGCCAGGGAAGCACTCATGTCAGGCATTGTCGCGGATGCCCTCGAAGAGGTCGCCCTCGGGGAGGGACGTGTCCACGAGGGACTTGGCCAGCTCGTACTCCTCGGTCGGCCAGACCTCCTTCTGGATCTCCATGGGCACCCGGAACCATCCGCCGTCGGGGTCGATCTGCGTGGCGTGTGCGATCAGCGCCTTGTCGCGGATCTCGAAGAAGTCGGCGCACGGCACGAACGTGGTCAGGGTACGCTCGGCCCGCTGGAACTCCTTCCAGCGCTCCAGCCACTCCCCGTAGGGGGACTCCATGCCGCGATCCAGCAGCGCCTCGTGCAGGGCGACCGTGCGGGGCCGGTTGAACCCCTGGTTGTAGTAGAGCTTCTGCGGCTGCCAGGCCGGCCCGGCCTCGGGGTACTTCTCGGGGTCGCCCGCGGCGTCGAACGCCACCATCGTGATCTTGTGGGTCATGATGTGGTCGGGGTGCGGGTACCCGCCGTTCTCGTCGTACGTCGTGATGACCTGCGGCCGGAACTCGCGGATCAGCCTGACCAGCCGGCCCGCCGCCTCGTCGACGTCCTCCAGCGCGAAGCAGCCATCGGGCAGGGGCGGCAGCGGGTCGCCCTCGGGGAGACCGGAGTCGACGAACCCGAGCCATTCCTGGTTCACACCGAGGATCTGGCGGGCCTCTTCCATCTCCTTGGCACGGACCTCGTGGATGTTGGCCTCGATATAGGGGTCGCCCTGGAGCTTCGGGTTGAGGATGGAGCCGCGCTCCCCGCCCGTGCAGGTCACGACCAGCACGTCCACCCCCTCGGACACGTACTTCGCCATCGTGGCCGCGCCCTTGCTCGACTCGTCGTCGGGGTGGGCGTGGACGGCCATCAGTCGCAGCTGCTCAGTCAAGACTCGATCCTCAGTGATTCGTCGCGATGGGCGGCTTCTATAGTGACCGAATCGGGGGACGGAAAATTCCGGTGAGCCCCATGAAGGGATCGATCATGACAGCGGTGTCCGAGCAGCGTCCGGCGGGCCGTTACGGCCGTGCCGCGGACGATCGGACGGACCGTCGGCTGAAGATCCTCGGTGCGGTGCTGGGCGCCGGACTGCTCGGCCTGGTCGGCTGGATCGGCTGGGACTACGTGACGGGCCAGGGCGTCAGCGGCGAGATCATCAAATTCAAGGTCGTCTCGGACTCCGCCGTGGAAGTGCACCTGGAAGTGCGCAAGAACCCCGACGCGAAGGGTTTCTGCACCCTTCGTTCCCGCTCCGAGGACGGAGCGACCGTGGGGATCAAGGAAGTGCGCTTCGACCAGCGGGTCGGCCGGCTGGACGAGATCATCACGGTCCGTACCAAGGCCCGCGCGACCAGCGCGGAGCTCACCGGCTGCACGACCGACCGGGCGTCCGGGCACTGACCTGCATTGACGCGTTACTGATGGCTTTTGTCCTCCCCTTTTCCGCCCTGAATTGTTAGGCTCGTGGTTTCGCCCGCCCATGGAGGCACCATCTTCTGGGTAGGGCGATGTGCTTTGTATTTCCCAGTACCGACGAGGAGCACCTGTGACGCAGACCAGCGACACCGTCACCTGGCTGACCCAGGAGGCGTACAACCAGCTCAAGGCCGAGCTGGAGTACCTGTCTGGTCCCGCGCGCGTCGAGATCGCGAAGAAGATCGAGGCGGCCCGCGAAGAGGGCGACCTGCGCGAGAACGGCGGGTATCACGCGGCCAAGGAGGAGCAGGGCAAGCAGGAGCTCCGTGTGCGCCAGCTGACCCAGCTCCTCGACAACGCGAAGGTGGGCGAGGCCCCGGCGGACACCGGTGTGGTCGCGCCCGGCATGGTCGTGACGATCGCCTTCGACGGCGACGAGGACGACACGCTGACCTTCCTGCTGGCCTCGCGTGAGTACGCGAGCAGCAGCATCGAGACCTACTCGCCGCAGTCCCCGCTCGGCTCGGGCGTGAGCGGCAAGAAGGTGGGCCAGGACGCCGAGTACGAGCTGCCGAACGGCAAGACGGCCTCGGTGCGGATCCTGGAGGCCAAGCCCTACCAGGCCTGAGAACCGCCGCCCGCCCGCACAGGCATCGCGAGGCCCCCGGCCCGGAGGATCCGGACCGGGGGTTTCGCTTGTCCGGGTACCTCGCGGCGGATCAGGCGCCCGCGGGACGGCGCAGCCGGCCCGGTGTGGTGCCGAAGCGTTCCTTCAGGAGCGTGGCCAGCGTGGTGGCGTTCTCGTAGCCCACCCGCCGGGCGACGGCATCGATCGGCAGGTCCGTGGTGCGCAGCAGGTGCGCCGCCTGTTCGAGCCGGATGTTCTGCGCGAACCGCAGGGGCGATATCCCCAGCACCCGGTCCAGTGACCGCTGGAGGGTGCGTTCGCTCGTGCCGAGCTCCCGGGCGGCCTCCGCGATGCGCAGGGGCCGGTCGAGGAGTTCCCGGACCCAGCGTTCGAAGGCCGCGACCTTGGGGTCGGTCCGGGCGAGATGGCCGGGGATGGCGTAGCAGGCCTGGCTGGGGCGGTGGTCGACGACCAGGTAGCGGGCGGCCAGGTCGGCTAGGGCGGGACTGCTCTGCCGGACCAGGGCCAGTGCGAGATCCAGGTGGGCCATGGCGGCTCCGGCCGTGGTGACGCCGGGAGCGTGCGTGAGCATGTGAGTCTCGTCCAGCAGTACCTCGGGGTAGCGCTGCCGGAAGCCGGGCGCCAGCCACCAACTGGTGGTGGCGGGGAGTCCGTTCAGGACGCCGCTCTCGGCGAGGAGGAAGGTTCCGGTGCAGGCGGCGGCGAGCGCCGCGCCGTCGGCCCGGGCCCGGAGCACCGTCTCACGGGCCGGGCGCCGGCCGGCGTCGGCCGCCCACTGTGCCAGGGGCCCGGCCTGTTTGGGTCCCGCTCCGGGTACCACCAGGACGTCGGGGGTGCCGGCCGTCTCGGGCGGGACGGTCTCGACCGTGTGCCCGGCGGCCGTGCGTACCGGCCCCCGAGCGCCGACGCAGGACACGCGCCAGGGCGGCGGGGGCTTCGGCAGCTCTCCGCGCAGCTCGTTGGCCATCTGCAGGACGTCGAGCACCGAGGCGAGACCGGAGTCGAACGCCCCTTCGTTGACCAGTACCGAGATCCTCATGTCGGAAACGGTAAGGGACCTGTCGGATCCGCCTCTGGGGAGGGCGGCGCGGCCGGCCGTACGGTGATCGAACCCGACGGCACGAAGGAGATCACCGCCATGACCAGCACGGACAACGAGACCGCCCGCGTCGGCCTGCTCGCCCGGCTCGAGGCGAAGCCCGAGCACGCGGACGAGGTCGAGGCCCTGCTCGCCGGTGCCCTCGCACTGGCCCGGGAGGAGACCGGCACCACGGTGTGGTTCGCGCTGCGCCTCGGCCCCACGACGTTCGGCATCTTCGATGCCTTCGGCGACGACGCGGCCCGCAAGGCCCATCTCGAAGGGAAGATCGCGGCGGCGCTCATGGCCGAGGCCCCCCGGCTGCTGGCCGAGGCACCGGACATCCGCCCGGTGGACGTACTGGCCGCCAAGCTGCCCACGGCGTGACGGCCACGTGCCGTGGGGTATGGCGGGCGGGTGCCCGTAGGGCATGTATAAGGGACGGGCCCCGTAGGGCGTGACGGGTCTCCGTAAGGGCCTGAGGAGCAGGTCCCGTAGGGCATGACGGACGGGTCCCGCCGCCCACCCGGGGGCTGCGGGACCCGTCATCGGTACCACCGGGCCGTCACCGGTACCACCGGGCCGTCACCGGTGGTACCGACTGTCACCGGCGGTGCCGGCCGTCGCCGGTGACGGCCGGCACCCGTCGCGGCTGTCATCGGCCGAGCGTCCCCGGTCGAAGTCCTCGGCCGGCGCCCGCGCCGTCCCCGGGGCCGGGGGCAGCAGCCGACCCGTGCGGCAGCTCCGGTCAGGCCGTCGCGGACCGGAACTTCCGTACCGCGAGGGTCCGGAAGACCACCAGGATCAGCAGCGACCAGAGGACCGACGCAAGCACCGGATGCTGCATGGGCCAGGCGTCCGACGTGGACAGGCCGGGGTTGCCGAACAGCTCGCGGCATGCCTGCACGGTCGCGCTGAAGGGGTTCCACTCGGCGATGGGCTGCAGCCAGGACGTCATCTGGCTGGAGTCCACGAACGCGATCGAGATGAACGTGACCGGGAACAGCCAGATGAGCCCGCCGGAGGTGGCCGCCTCGGGCGTACGGACGGACAGGCCGATCAGCGCACCGATCCACGAGAACGCGTATCCGAGCAGGAGGAGCAGACCGAAGGCCGCGAGCGCCTTGGGTATGCCCTCGTGGACCCGCCATCCGACGAGCAGCGCCACGATCGCGAGGACGACGACGGTGAGCGCGGTCTGCACCAGGTCGGCGAGGGTGCGTCCGGTGAGGACGGCGCCCCGGGCCATGGGCAGCGACCGGAACCGGTCGATGAGCCCCTTGTGCATGTCGTCCGCGATGCCGGCGCCGGCGCCCGCGGTGGCGAAGGTCACCGTCTGCGCGAAGATGCCCGCCATCAGGAACTCGCGGTATATCCCGGGATCCGTGGAGCCGCCGATGCTCATGGAGCCGCCGAAGACATAGCTGAACAGCACCACGAACATCACCGGCTGGATCATTCCGAAGATGATCATCTCGGGGATGCGGGTCATCCGGATCAGATTGCGCTTGGCGACGACGAGCGAGTCGCCTATCGACTGGGCGATGCCGCCGCGCGGGCGCGGGGCCGCGGTTCCCGGCGTGACGGTGTCGGTCACGGCACTCACTTCACTGCCTCCCACTTCCGGTCCTGTTCGTCCTCCTCGGACACGGCCGCGGCGTGGTGGCCGGTCAGCGAGAGGAACACGTCGTCGAGCGTCGGGCGGCGCAGTCCGATGTCGTCGATCTCCACGCCCTTGACGTCGAGTTCGCGGATCACCTCGGCGAGCAGCTTGGCGCCGCCGGAGACCGGGACGGTGAGCCGGCGGGTGTGTTCGTCGACGGCGACGGCGACGTCGCCCTTTCCGAAGCCGCGCAGCACCTCCTGCGCGGGGACGATCTCCTCCCGCCGGTGCACCACCACCTCGACGCGCTCCCCGCCGGTCCTGGACTTGAGCTGGTCGGACGTTCCGCGGGCGATGACCTTGCCGTGGTCGACGACACATATGTCGTCGGCGAGATGGTCCGCCTCCTCCAGGTACTGCGTGGTGAGCAGCAGGGTCGTGCCGCCGGCGACGAGCTCCTGGATGACGTCCCACAGGGCCTGGCGGTTGCGGGGGTCGAGGCCGGTGGTGGGCTCGTCCATGAACATCACGGGCGGGGACACCACCAGGGCGGCCGCCAGGTCGAGACGTCGGCGCATGCCTCCGGAGTAGGTCTTCGCCGGACGGTCACCGGCCTCGGCGAGGTTGAAGCGCTCCAGCAGCTCGCCCGCCCGGCGCTTCGCGTCCCGCGCGGACATCTGGTAGAGCCGGGCGACCATCTGGAGGTTCTCGCGTCCGGTGAGGTACTCGTCGACCGCGGCGAACTGGCCTGAGAGGCCGATGGAGCGGCGCACCTCGTCGGGATGCTTGAGCACGTCGATCCCGGCGACCACCGCCCGGCCGCTGTCGGGCCGGAGCAGCGTGGTCAGCACGCGTACCGCCGTGGTCTTGCCTGCGCCGTTCGGGCCGAGCAGACCGAGAACCGTGCCTTCCGGCACATCGAGATCGACACCGTCCAGTGCCCTGACGTCGCCGAATGTCTTCACCAGGCCTTCGGCGTAGATCGCGCCTGGCATATGGCCACCCCCAAATATCCGGGTCGGGTCTCCGCGCATCGTGGTGGATACGCCGGGCCGGCACCGCCCGAGCGGCGGTGCCGTGCAGCAGCACGGAGACTAACGCGATACATCGCGTCGGTCCAGGGATTTGGACAAAGCGGTTCCGGGCCCTCTCGGGACCGCCCCGCCCGCGCGCGACTGCCCCTGCCGGCCCCGGCGGTCCGGCGACCACCCGGGCGGCCCGGCGTTCATCCGATGATCGCGTAGCCCGCGTCCCGCAGCGCCGCACTCACCTCACGGCAGTGCTCCGGCCCCTTCGTCTCGAGGTGCAGCTCCACCTCGACCTCCGAGAGCCCGAGCCGCGGATCGGTCCGCACATGGCCCACGTCCAGCACATTGGCATCCACCACTGACAACACGCCGAGAAGCGTGGCCAGAGCACCCGGACTGTCCGCCAGCCGCAGCCGCAGCGACAGATAGCGGCCCGCGGCGGCCATGCCGTGGCGCAGGATCCGCTGCAGCAGCAGAGGATCGACGTTGCCGCCGGAGAGCACCGCCACCACCGGCCCGCCGCCGAACGCCGCCGGGTCGCTGAGCAGCGCCGCGACGGGACTCGCCCCGGCCGGCTCGACCACCAGCTTGGCCCGTTCCAGACACAGCAGCAGCGCGCTCGACAACGCGTCCTCGGAGACCGTACGGACCTCCTCGACGAGTTCGCCGACGATTTTGAACGGCACGTCCCCTGGCCTGCCCACCTTGATGCCGTCCGCCATCGTCGGCTCCGTCTCCACCGACACCGGCCGCCCCGCCGCCAGCGAAGGCGGATACGCCGCGGCGGCCGCCGCCTGCACCCCCACGATCCGGACATCGGGCCGCACCGACTTCACCGCCAGCGCGATCCCGGCGGCCAGACCGCCCCCGCCGATCCCGACGACGATCGTCCGGACCTCCGGGCACTGCTCCAGGATCTCCAGACCGACCGTCCCCTGGCCCGCGATGATGTCCGGGTGGTCGAAGGGGTGGATGAACACCGCCCCCGTATTCCGCGCGTACTCCTGCGCCGCGGCCAGCGTCTCGTCCACCACATGTCCGTGCAGCCGTACGTCCGCGCCGTACTCGCGGGTCGCGGCCACCTTCGGCAGCGGCGCGCCCACCGGCATGAACACCGTCGACCGCACCCCGAGCAGCGCCGACGCCAGGGCGACGCCCTGCGCATGGTTGCCCGCGCTCGCCGCCACGACCCCGGCCGCCCGCTGCTCCGGGGACAGCCCGGCGATCCGCACGTACGCACCGCGCAGCTTGAACGAGCCGGTCCGCTGGAGGTTCTCGCACTTGAGGTGGACGGGGGCTCCCACCAGCTGCGACAGATGCCGGCTGCCCTCCATGGCGGTGGTCCTCGCCACCCCCGACAGCATCTTCTGCGCCCCCCGGACGTCGTCGAGAACGAGTGAGTGCGCAGGGCGGGACGTACGGAAGTTCATGCACGAAAGTCTCGCAGCTCACCCCCGTCCCGGCCGCTCCGGAAAAACCGTTCTCCACAGGTTTGCGCACGGCTGGTACGCGTCAGGTTCCGGCCGCGTACTCTGTCCCCCACCAACCGACCGCCGCACAAGAGAGCCACCAGCCATGCCCCCGACTCAGGACATGACTTCGGACGTCGCATCCGAGCTGAACGCCGGCCTCCTCGATGCCCTTCAGCACCAGGTGGCCGTCTTCGCCCGCCGCGCCGAGCAGACCCGGCTCGGCGGCGTCGGCCAGGTCCGCAACTCCATGGACCGGGCCGCCTACCTGCTGCTCAACCGGCTCGACCAGGAAGGCCCCATGGGCGTCAAGGCGCTCGCCGCGGGCATGGGCATCGACTCGTCGACGGTGACCCGGCAGGTCGCACCGCTCGTCGACACCGGCCTGGTCAAGCGCACCTCGCACCCGGAGGACGGCCGCGCGGTCGTGCTCCAGCTGTCGCCGCGCGGGCAGGCCCGGCTGGAAGAGGTCCGCTCGTCCCGACGGGAACTGATGCGCCAGGTCACCGACGGCTGGACCGAGGACGAGCGGGACTCCTTCTGCACCCTGCTCACCCGGTTCAACTCCGCGCTGTCGGCCCGGCAGACCGCCGCTCAGGAGACCTCCTCGTCCTGACTCTTGACCCCGGCCGCCCAGTGGCTTGATATGAGGGGCGGACGGGGGACGGGCGACAGGAGGACCTGTGGCAGAGCGGCAGGCGGACCGTGACCGTCGCCGCGCCCGGGAGTTCGAGGCATTCGTCGCGGGCGCGGCCGGCAGACTGCTGGGATCGGCGTGCCTGCTCAGCGCCGAAGCGCACGGGGACTGCCCCCGTGGCCGGCGGCTGCTCACCGCGGCCCTGGCCCGCACCTACGCGGACTGGGACCGGCTGCACGGGGAGGACCCGTACAACAGGGCCCGTGAGGAACTCGCCGCGCGCTTCGCCCGGGAGGCCTGGCGCCACCACCGGGGCCGCGGCGGACTGCTGTCCCGGCTCACCCCGCAGGAACGGCTGATCCTCGTCCTGCGCCTCTACGAGGGCCTCGCCGAGGAACCGGCCGCGGCACTCGTCGGCCTGCCCGTGGAACGTGTCCGGGCCATCTGCACCCGGGCCGTCAGCCGCCTCTGCGAGGGCCCGCCGGAACCTGCGCCGGCCCCGGCCGGGGAGGCCGCGTCATGAGCCCGGCACCGCGCGGTGGCGGCCCGCGCCCGGAGCCGGCGGGCGGCCGCACGCCCTACGACCGCACTCCCGAGGAGCGGGACGCATGAGCCGTGGCGAACGCAAGGAGGACCGGGCCAGGCGGCTGCTCGACGGGCCCCAACCGCCCGTCCCCGCCGATCTCGCGCAACAGTCCGCGGAGCGCGGCCGGCGGATACTGCGCCGCCGCCGCGCCCTGCGCAGCGTGCTCTGGCTGCTCCTCGCCGTACTGGCCGTGACCTTCGCGGTGTGGGCCGCGCTCGAACAGCCCTGGCAACCGGCGGAGGTGACCCCGCCGGTGGAGGGTTTCTGACCGTTCCCGTTACTCCCCGAGGGCCTGGCGGAGGTCCTCCAGCAGATCGTCGGCCGACTCGATGCCGACCGAGAGGCGCACCAGGTCACCGGGGACCTCCAGCGCCGAACCGGCCACCGACGCGTGCGTCATCCGGCCCGGGTGCTCGATCAGCGACTCGACACCGCCGAGCGACTCTCCCAGCGTGAACAGCCGGGCCCGGTTGCAGACCTCGACCGCCGCCTCCTCGCCGCCCTCGACCTGGAACGACACCATGCCGCCGAAGTTCTTCATCTGCTTCGCGGCGATGTCGTGCCCCGGGTGCTCGGCGAGCCCCGGGTACATCACGCGCGTCACCTTCGGGTGCCGGGTGAGCATCTCCGCGACCCGGGCCGCGTTCTCGCTGTGCCGGTCCATCCGCACGGCGAGCGTCTTGATGCCGCGCAGCACGATCCAGGAGTCGAACGGACCGGCCACCGCGCCCATCGCGTTCTGGTGGTAGGCCAGCTCCTCGCCGAGGCCCGCGTCCGCCGTGACGAGGGCGCCGCCGACCACGTCCGAGTGGCCGCCCATGTACTTGGTCAGCGAGTGCACCACGACGTCCGCACCCAGGGACAGCGGCTGCTGGAGGTACGGGCTGGCGAAGGTGTTGTCGACGACGAGCTTCGCGCCCGCCGAGTGGGCGATCTCGGCGACGGCCGCGATGTCGGTGATCCCGAGCAGCGGGTTCGAGGGGGTCTCGACCCAGACGATCCTGGTCTTCGGGGTCATTGCGGCGCGCACCGAGGCCGGGTCGGAGGTGTCGGCGACGGACCACTCGACGCCCCAGCGGGCCACGACCTTGGCGAACAGCCGGAAGGTGCCGCCGTACGCGTCGTTCGGGATGACCACGTGGTCGCCGGGCACGAGGAGAGTGCGCAGCAGGCAGTCCTCGGCGGCGAGGCCGGAAGCGAAGGCCAGGCCGCGCAGGCCGCCCTCCAGCGCCGCCAGGTTCTCCTCCAGTGCGGTGCGCGTGGGGTTGGCGCTGCGGCTGTACTCGTAGCCGCCGCGGAGCCCACCGACGCCGTCCTGCTTGTAGGTGGATACCTGGTAGATCGGCGGGACCACCGCACCGGTGAGGGGGTCCGCCGTGTTCCCCGCGTGGATCGCGAGGGTCTCGAAGCTGTGCCTGTCGCTCATATCGCTCATGGACCTGAGGGTAGTTCGTCGGACGGGCGGAAGGTCTGGTTCGCTGGGGGCATGGAAATTATCTGGCTCCTGATCGCCGCGGGCATACTGGCCGCGATCATCGGCCCCTGGATGATGCGCAGGCGGGGCGGAATCCGGCTGGCCGCACCCGGTGCGCCCGACGCCGCGGACCCTGCCGCCTACGGATTCGTACGCCAGGAGCTGCTGGACGTCCGGTTGCCGGGCCCCGACCAGGACCTGATGGACGTCCTGGAGGTGGTGCAGCGCACCCAGGACTGGCGGGCCGCGTCCCAGCTGCTGGCCGGCACCGACAAGGAGGGCGAGATCCGCTGGCAGCGGGTCCAGGCCTTCGCGGGTGCCGCCTCGCTCGAACTCCAGCAGCGGCCCGGCGTGGGCGGCGCCTGGCTGCGCGCCTGGCGCGCCGAGTCACCCAAGGACGCGGGCGGCGCGCAGGTGCACGCCGAGTTCCTGGTCCAGCAGGCCTGGCGGGCCTCGGGCGGCGTCGGCTCGGACGACCACCGGATCATCCTCGAAGAGGCCCGGTCGCTGTGCGGCGAGGCCGCACTGCTCGCGCCCGGCGACCCGGTCCCGTACATCACGGAACTGGCCGTAGCCCGCGGGCTCGGCTACTCCCGCGAGGAGTTCGAGGCGCTGTGGGCGAAGGTCGTCGAACGCGCCCCCGCGCACATGGGGGCCCACCTGGCCGCCCTGCACCACTGGTGCGAGAAGTGGCACGGCTCGCGCGAGCAGGCCGACGCCTTCGCGACCGCGGCGGCGGCCCGTGCGCCGGAGGGCAGCCTGCTCGCCGCGCTGCCCCTGTTCTCGGTCTACGAGCACCTGCCCGAAGTCGCCATGGTCCGCAACTTCTACGAGAGCGCGGTGGTCCGCACGGCCATCGAGGGCGCCCTGCACGCCGCGCACCAGGCCCGCCACGACGACCCGGTCCTCCCCCACGTCCGCCACCTGCTGGTCTTCTTCCTCGTCCGCGCCGAACGCTGGAGCGAGGCCATGGCCCAGCTCCGCGCGGTCGACGGCCACGTCGGCGCCCTGCCCTGGACGATGAACCCCGACCCCGCCGCCGAGTACACGGTCTACCGCGCGCTCGCGGTCGCGGGCTACGAGGCGAACGGCGGCAGCCCGGCGACGCTGCTCCGCTAGCCGCTCCTCCGACGACGCGACGGCACGGGGCGGCCGGTCGGAGTGAGCACTCCGGCCGGCCCGTGCCGTCCCCGTACGGAATGCGCGGCGGCACCAGGGCGTTGTCACGGGTGGCGTCACGCGTGGTGCCGCCAGCGAAGGAGGAGAACACCCCATGCTCTTCGGCCGTACGCCCGTCATGCCCACCCCCGAGCAGGCGCTCCGCGGCCGGACCGCGCCGGAATTCCCTGTCCCGGACCGCCACACCGTCCTCGGCAACCCCCTCCTCGGCCCCTACCCGGACGGTCTGGAGACCGCGGACTTCGCCCTCGGCTGCTTCTGGGGCGCCGAGCGCAAGTTCTGGCAGACGCCCGGCGTCTGGACCACCCTCGTCGGCTACCAGGGCGGCTACACCGAGAACCCCACCTACGAGGAGGTCTGCTCGGGCCTCACCGGCCACACCGAGGTCGTCCGCGTCGTCTTCGACCCCTCGGCGGTCTCCTACGAGCAGCTCCTCAAGGTCTTCTGGGAAGCGCACAACCCCACCCAGGGCTACCGCCAGGGCAACGACGTCGGCACCCAGTACCGCTCGGCGATCTACACCCACTCCCCCGCCCAGGCCGCCGCCGCCCAGGCCTCCCGCACCGCCTACCAGCAGGTCCTCACGTCCTCCGGCCACGGCGAGATCACCACGGAGATCCTCCCGGCCGACACCCGCCGCTTCTATGCGGCCGAGCCGTACCACCAGCAGTACCTCGACAAGAACCCCGGAGGCTACTGCGGCATCGGAGGGACCGGCGTAGCCTGCCCGATCGGCATCGCCGAGGCGCCCGGCGAGTGAGCGCCCCGCTCGCCGACCCCGCACATGAGCGGCTGACCCGGCTCTGGCAGGGCCCACGGGCCTGCGGGGCCGGTGCTGCGAGCTCGACGCCGCGGCGGTCGGCCGGCGGCTGAGCCCGTGCCGCCCCCGCACGGCCCGGGGTGCGCCCGCGCAAATCGTTGGCGCGGGGCGCCGTCCGTGACGCAGGCTGGCGTCCATGGACGTACCACGACATCAGATCCGCGCGCAGCAGACCGGCACGACGGTCACCGTGTATCAGGCCTACGCGCCCGAGCTGGGGGTTCCGGCCGCGCGGGACGGGCGGTTCCCCTCGGCGTGGAAGCGGGACCGGATGACGTGGATCAAGCCGTCGTTCCTGTGGATGATGTACCGCTGCGGGTGGGGCACCAAGGAAGGGCAGCAGACGGTCCTCGCCGTGGAGATCAGCCGGGACGGGTTCGAGTGGGCGCTGCGGAACTCCGTGCTCTCGCACCACGTTCCGGAGCTGCACGGTGACCGGGGCGCGTGGCAGCGGGAGTTGCGGCGGGCGCCGGCTCGGGTGCAGTGGGATCCCGAGCGGGATCTGCATCTGCGGGCGCTGCCGCACCGGTCGTTGCAGCTCGGGCTGGCCGGGGAGGCTGCACGCCGGTACGCCGACGAGTGGACGGTCGGGATCACCGATGTGACGGGGACCGCGCGGGAGATCCACGCGCTGGTGCGGGCCGGTGAACCGGAGGCCGCTCGGGCGCTGCTGCCGGTGGAGACGCCGTACGCGGTGGGGGCCGACCTGCCGGCACACGTGCGCTGAGCCGGGGCCCGGGTCGTCGCCCCCGTCCCGCGGGTGCGGCAGCGGGGTGCGCCCGGGGGCTCACTGCACCGGGTTACGCCCGTCCGGGGATCGCGGCACGGTGGGTGCGCCGAAGGCGGCGCACCCCGCAGGTGTGCGCCGCCTTCGGCGGGAGTGGGGGCGTCGCCGGGACGTCAGGAGCCGGCGCCGGCCGTCCACTCCGCCCAGGACATGTTCCATCCGTTGAGACCGTTGTCCGGCGTGATGGTCCTGTCCGGGGAGTTCCTGACCTCGACGACGTCGCCGACGAGGGAGTTGTCGAAGAACCAGGCGGCCGGCTGCTTGGGGTCGCCGGCGCCCTTGACGTCGTTGAGGCCGATGCAGCCGTGGCTGGTGTTGACGCTGCCGAAGATGCTGTCGGAGCCCCAGTAGTTGCCGTGGATGAAGGTGCCCGAGGTGGACAGCCGCATCGCGTGGGGCACGTCCTTGATGTCGTACTCGCCCTTGCCGTCGTCGTCGGTGAAGCCGACCGTTGCGCCGTTCATCCGGGTCTCCTTGAACTTCTCGGAGATCACCATGGTGCCGTTGTAGGTCGGGTTCTCCGGCGAGCCCGCGGAGATCGGGATGGTCTTGACGGTCTTCCCGTCGCGGGTGACGGTCATCGTCTTGGCCTTGGCGTCGACGACGCTGACCTGGTTGCGGCCGATCCGGAACGTGACGGTCTTGTCCTGGACGCCGCTGACGCCGGGGGCGCCCTCGACGCCGTCCAGGGCGAGCTTCATGGTGACGGTCGAGCCGGGCTGCCAGTACTGCTGGGGACGGAAGTCCAGGCGGGTGTTGCCGAACCAGTGGCCGGCGACCTGCTGGCCGCTGCTCGACGTCACGGTGATCGCGGACCGGACGGCGTTCTTGTCGACGATCGCCTTGTCGAAGTTGATGGACACGGGCATGCCGACGCCGACCGTGCTGCCGTCCTCGGGCGTGAAGTTGCCTATGAAGCTGTTCGTGGGCGAGACGGTGCTGAACGTGGCGTTCTCGTGCGCCTCGCGGCCCTGGGCGTCCGTGGCCGCCACCGCGATCTTGTACGTGGTGGACCGCTTGAGCGGGGCGTTCGGCTTCCAGCTCAGCCCGTCGGCTGCGAGGGTGCCGGGGACCGGCGCGCCGGCCTCGGTGGTCATGGCAACCCGGGTGAGCTTTCCGCCACTGACGGTGACCTTGGTGTCGTTGATGCCGGCGTTGGTGGCGCCGTTCTTCGGCTTGATGGCTATTCGGGCGTCCGAGGTGTCCCTTGCGGCCGCCTCGTCGATCTGTGCCTGTGACGTGGGGGTGCTTGCGGCAGCGCCGTCGTCCGTGCCCGTGGCTTCACTGTCGGTGCAGGCCGACATCACCAGAACACCGCCGAACACGGCGGACGCGACCACGAGGGCCCTGCGCCGCTTGCTGTCCGTCATCACTCGTTTCTCCATCGTCGCCGAATCCCCGGAAGCACCGGGCGGAAACCGTCCGTCGCCGTCGTCTTGCCGACGTACTCACAACACCAGCATCCGCTTGCGGAGTTCCGATTCGGGGCGTATGTGGGCAACGCCACTTCGGCAGCGGTTCCGGACGGCGGTTTCGGACGGTGGCTTCGGACGAGGGTTCCCGGATGGTTGCCGGACGGCTTCCGGGGGACTTCCGTGGGACTTCCGGACGACGGTTTCCGTACGTGCGCTAGTCCCTTCCGCCCAGGTCCTCATCGTCTTCTTCGTCCTCGTCGAGGTCCCATTCGTCCGCTTCGGCGTCGTACTCGACCGGCTCGCTACTCCAGGACGCCTGGGCCAGTTCCACCCCGGGGACGTCATTCACCAGGGCGAAGGGGTCGACGAGGTACGCAAGGGCCTCGGCCTCGTCCTCGCGCACCGCCGACGAGGCGTGGGCGCGCTCCTCGTCGGGCATGAACTCGTCCTCGGCGATCCGGCCCAGGGCCGCGCCGGTCAGGGCCTCCGTATCGGCGATCTCCAAGACGAGATCGACACGGAGCCGGACGTAGTGTGACGGCGCGTTCACTGAGGACGAGGTGTCTGAAGTGGTCATGCGTGGGAGCGTAGAGCCCACTGCGCCCTCGACTTTTCTGCGACCCGCACCTTTCACTAGCATCGGCAACACAGCCAATTCGGTGCTTCCCAAGGGGGATTCGATTCCGTGTCCGCTGCCCGCCGACCGCTGCTGACCGCGACCGCCGCGGGAACGCTGCTGTGCGCTCTGTGGTTCGTCCCCTCGGCGAACGCCACGGCTGAGCCGGAGGGTTCCGTCGCCGCGACCACGGCCGGACAGGGGCCCGTGGGCTCCCAGGGCCGGCAGTCGGCCGGGCAGGGGCAGCAGTCGGCCGCCTCCACGGGCGGGCAGGGCGCCGAGGGCGGCGGGCGGGACCTCCAGCTCGCCGACACCGGCAGCTTCGACACCACGCCGTACCTGATAGGCGGCACGGCGTTCCTCGGCATCGGTGCCGGTTTCGTGGCGTACTCGCTGCGGCACCGCAGCGCGTACTGATCCGCCGGGCACCGCGGGTTCGGGAAGGCAACGGGAAGGGGCTGCCCCGAGGGGCAGCCCCTTCCCGCCGTTCAGGACCCCTCCGATGCTCAGGCGAGCGGGCCGGTGAGCGGCTCCACCACGTGGACGAGCGAGCCGTCCCGGACGAACGCCTCCGCGGCGGCCAGGTCCGGTGCCAGGAAGCGGTCCTCGCCAGGGCCCTCGACGCCCGCCGCGCGCACGGCTTCGATGACCTTCTGCGTGGCCGGGGCCGGTGTCAGGTGCTTGCGCAGCTCGATCGCGCGGGTCGCCGCGTACAGCTCCACGGCGATGATCCGGGTGAGGTTGTCGACGACGGTCCGCAGCTTGCGGGCGGCCGACCAGCCCATGGAAACGTGGTCCTCCTGCATGGCGGAGGACGGGATGGAGTCCGCGGAGGCCGGGACCGCGAGCCGCTTCAGCTCGCCGACCAGGGCGGCCTGGGTGTACTGGGCGATCATCAGCCCGGAGTCGACGCCCGCGTCGTCGGCGAGGAACGGCGGCAGGCCGTGGGACCGGTTCTTGTCCAGCAGACGGTCCGTGCGCCGCTCGGCGATCGAGCCGAGGTCCGCCGCGGCGATCGCGAGGAAGTCGAGGACGTAGGCGACCGGGGCGCCGTGGAAGTTGCCGTTCGACTCCACGCGCCCGTCGGGCAGCACGACCGGGTTGTCGACGGCCGCGGCGAGCTCGCGCTCGGCGACCAGCCGGGCGTGCGCGATGGTGTCCCGGCCGGCCCCGGCGACCTGCGGGGCGCAGCGCACCGAGTACGCGTCCTGCACGCGCGGCGCGTCGTCCTGGTGGTGTCCGGTGAGCCCGGACCCGGCGAGCACCCGCAGCATGTTGTCCGCGGAGGCGGCCTGGCCGGGATGCGGGCGGATGGCGTGCAGCTCGGGCGCCAGCACCTTGTCGGTGCCGAGCAGGGCCTCCAGGCTCAGGGCCGCGGTGATGTCGGCGGAGGTGTAGAGCCGCTGGAGGTCCGCGAGGGCCATGATCAGCATGCCGAGCATGCCGTCGGTGCCGTTGAGGAGGGCCAGGCCCTCCTTCTCGCGGAGCTCGACGGGCTTGATGCCGTGCGCGGCGAGCAGCTCGCCGGCGGGCATGACGGTCCCGTCGGGGCCCTCGGCATTCCCCTCGCCCATCAGCGTCAGCGCGCAGTGGCTGAGCGGCGCGAGGTCGCCGGAGCAGCCGAGCGAGCCGTACTCGTGGACGACCGGGGTGATGCCGGCGTTCAGGACGTCCGCCATCGTCTGGGCGACGTGCGGGCGTACGCCGGTGTGTCCGGAGGCCACGGTCTTCAGCCGCAGGAACATGAGGGCGCGCACGACCTCGCGCTCGACGCGCGGGCCCATGCCCGCGGCGTGCGACCGCACGATGTTGCGCTGCAACTGTGCGCGCAGGTCTTGGTTGATGTGCCGGGTGGCCAGCGCGCCGAACCCGGTCGACACCCCGTAGACCGGCTCCGGCCTGGCGGCGAGGGCGTCGACGATCTCTCGGGCGGAGGCCAGCGCGCGCAGCGCCTCCTCGGTGAGCTCGACCTTCGCATTGCCCCGCGCCACGGCGATGACGTCCTCGAAGGTGGTCCCGGACGTGCCCAGCGCGACAGTGTGCATATTCATATTCAGCAGCGTACGGACTGAATCGTGAGCTGTCACGGGGTGACGCTGAACGGTTTCCGCAGCGGATCCACACCGGGAAGTCACGGGGCGGCGCCCCCGTACGGGAACCCCACGCAGCGCCTCGGCCGACGAGGAGCCCCCGCACGAACGGCGTCCCGCGAGGGCAGCGGCCTACGGGCGTCCCCGGAAGCGGCGACGGTCCCGGGACGGGGCCTGGGAGTCCGCCAGGGGCAGCACCGCGTTGTCGCGCCCCGCGACCACCGGCTTGGGCGCCTGCGCCGCCTTCGCGCGGTACTGCGCGGCGTCGGCGAGACGGAACAGCCGACGCGCCGAGCGCAGCACCCCGATGGGGTCACCGGTGGACGCGACCCCGCAGGCGACGCCGTCGCCTAGTTCGAGTTCCTCCGCCCTGCGGCACAACTCGCCCGCGACCTCCACCACGTCGTCCGCGGACGGGCCGACGGCCAGCAGGCAGAACTCGTCACCTCCCAGGCGTGCCGCGAGCGTGCCGGGCAGCATCGCCCCGCACAGGGACAGCACCGAGCCGAACCGCTCCAGCAGCCGGTCGCCGACCGCGTGGCCGAGGGTGTCGTTGACCTGCTTGAGTCCGTTGAGGTCGCAGACGACGAGGCTGACGACGACCCCTTCGGAGCGGTACCGCTCGATCGCGGCGTCGAGGCCCATGTCGACCGCGCGGCGGTTCGCCAGACCTGTCAGCGGATCGGTGAAGGCGAGCCGGCGCACCTCCTCCAGGCGCTCGGTCTGGACCACCCCGGCAGCGACGACCGACGCCAGGACGGTGGCGAAGTCGGCGTCCGCACGGTCGAACACCGGCGCGCCGAGCGGCCGGGCGACGTACAGCTCCCCCCAGGCCCGTCCGTGGAGGACGATCGGCGCGACGACGCAGCAGCCCCGCCCGCGCCGGCGCAGCGCGTCGGCCCTCTGGTGGGAGTAGCCCTGCCGTTCCCGGCCGGCCCGGGCCGGTCCGTCCGCGGTCTCGACCCAGGCGTCCGGCTCGCCGCCGCCCGCCCAGCGTTCGTGCAGGAACTCGGTGATCTCCGGGAACCGGTGCACGGGATACGTCTCGTCCTCGGGGAACTCCTCCTCGCCCGCGGCACGTTCGCCGACGTTGACGAGGACGCGCAGCCGGCCGAGGTCCCGCTCCCAGACCGAGAGCGCGGCGAAACTGCCGCCCAGCGCCTCGCAGGCGCGCAGCGCGGCGATCCGCCAGGACTCGCGCGGATTCTGAGCCGCGGCCATCGACTGCGCCAGTGTCACCACGGCCCGCAGCCGCACGTCCTCACCCATCGCACTCACCCATCGCTCCAGCTTAGGGCGATTTGCCAGGGTTCGATCACTCAGAGCTGCCGGAAGGTCACTCGCCGGGCCACTGGGGCTTCCGCTTCTCGTTGAAGGCGGCGACGCCTTCCGCCCGGTCACCGGAGAAGGCGACGGACCGCCACGCGGCGTCCTCGACCTCCAGCCCGGCGCGCAGGTCGAGGCCGTGCCCGAGCCGCAGTGCGCGCTTGGCGGCCCGCAGACCGACGGGCGAGTTCGCGGCCATCCGGGCTGCGAGCGCCAGTGCCTCGGTGCGGTCCTCGCCCTCCGCGACCAGCTGGTCGACCAGACCCAGCTCGTGTGCCTCGGCCGCCTCCAGCCGCCGCGCGGTGAAGATCAGCTCGGCGGCACGCGCCGCACCGACGCGCCGCGGGAGGAGCTGCGTACCGCCGCCGCCGGGGATGACGCCCACGGAGACCTCGGGCAGCCCGACGACGGCCGTCCGGTCGGCGACGATCACGTCGCAGGAGAGGGCCAGTTCGAAGCCGCCGCCGAGCGCGAAGCCGTGCACGGCCGCGATGGTGGGCATCGGCAGTTCCAGGACCCCGGTGTACGCGGCCCGCGCGGTCGGCCGCTGGCGCACCAGCTCGGCGTCGCTGAAGGAGTTGCGCTCCTTGAGGTCGGCGCCGACGCAGAAGGCCCGCTCGTGGCTGGACGTCACGACCGTGACCCGGGCGTCCCGGTCCGCGGCCAGCGCGTCGCAGGCGGCGGCGATGGACCGGGCCATCTCCGTGGACACGGCGTTCATGGCTTTGGGCCGGTCGAGCACCAGCTCGGCGACGTACCCGCCGTCCCCGTGCCTCCGTACGGCGACGAACTCCCCGAACCGCTCCTCGGTCACAAGCGACACAGGCCCTCCCGGACAGACGTTAACGATGGTTCACCGGGAATCCTAGGGGGTGTCCGGCGGGTCAGGGCCGGAAAGCCCCGGTCGTCCGGTGCCGTGGACGGCAAGGCGGAGGATGAGTGTCCCCCACCGAAGGCAGGGGGAGGGGGACGGTCCAGGCGGAGCATCGGCGACCGACGACAACGCCGCACGCCGCGGTGCCGGGCCGTGCCGGGTCGGGCCGTGCCTGGTCGGGCCGTGCCGGCGGTTCAGGCGGCGACCCCGCCGTGATCCGCCGGACACCCCCTGGCTAGGTGGCCCGCCTGCCGAGCTGCCAGGGCTCGACGATGCCCAGTCCGCGGACCGGCCGCTGCCACATCGGCTGGAGGCCGAAGCGGTACGCAGGCGGTTCCTCGCCCTCCTTCTCCGCGGCGGCGGCCTCCTCCGCGGCCTCGGTCTCGGAGGTGGGGGCCACACCGGTGCGGATCAGGTCCTGGGCGAAGGCGCCGTCGACGAGCGCGGCGTTCCGGGGCGCTATCGAGGTGAGCCTGCTGGCCAGGTTCACCGTCGTGCCGAACACATCGCCCATCCGGGTCGTGACGGTGCCGAACGACATGCCCACCCGCAGCGCGGGCATGGTCTGGTCGACCGACACGGTCTCGATGAGCCGCAGCGCGATCTCCGCCGCGGTGCCGGCGTCGTCCGCGACGAAGAGCACCTCGTCGCCGAGGGTCTTGATGAGGCGCCCGCCGTGCGCGGCGACCAGATCCGCCGCCGTGGTCTCGAAGGACTCGACGAGTTCGCCGAGTTCCTCCTCCTCAAGGCGCCGGGTCAGCCGGGTGAAGCCGACGAGGTCGGCGAAGCCGACGGCGAGCCGGCGGTCCACCATCTCCTCGTCGTCCCCGGCCTGGACGACCCGGCCGGTGGCGGCGGCGAGCTGCCGCCGCCACACGTACACCAGGAACTCCTCCAGCTCCGGGAGCAGCAGCTCGACGAGCGGATAGGTGACTTCGGTACGGGTCATCCCGGGCTCGGGCGGCTCGGTCAGGCCCTCCAGGAAGGAGTCGATCTGCCATTCGGCGAGCCGCGCGGTGGTCTGCCCGGTGGACCGGGCGACCTGCACCGCCATCGGTTCGCTGAGCAGTCCGGCCTCCACCAGACCGGCGAGCCGACGCAG
The DNA here is from genome assembly GCF_055573115.1 of Streptomyces sp. NPDC030222. Taxonomy (NCBI): domain Bacteria; kingdom Bacillati; phylum Actinomycetota; class Actinomycetes; order Kitasatosporales; family Streptomycetaceae; genus Streptomyces; species Streptomyces sp. NPDC030222. The sequence goes on along the minus strand of NZ_JBVICA010000015.1, from coordinate 161,022 downwards.
CGCCAGCACATCGGCCTCGGTCAGGGCCTTGGCCTGGCCGATGTCCGCGAAGCCCATCGCGCGCCAGAAGCGGGAGGCCAGTTCCATGGACACGCCCGCGGTACGAGCCGCCTGGAAGGGGGTGTAACGGCGGTCCGCCCCCAGGATCAGCTGTTCGAGCCGGATGGCGAGGGGGTCCTTGGTGGGCTCCGCCGTGTGGTCCACGACGTGGTGCGGAGTGGGGTAAGGGGAATCCTGCGCATCCTCACCCGAGGTGCTGCCGTCGACGGTCACCTACCGCCTCCTGCCCATTCCCGCGCAACGCCGATCGATCGCCTCAACCATACGGCAGGTGTGCCGTAGCTCACGTCCGTAGCGGGATCCGAATCCCGTGCCTCAGCGACCGCCGGGGTCCGCGGGGCGCAGGTGCACGATGTCACCGGCCGAGATCTCGTGCCGTGAGCCGTCTGCGGCGGCGAGGACCAGCCGTCCGTCGGTGTCGACGGCGACGGCCTCGCCGGTGAGCGACCCGCCGCCCGGCAGTTCGGCCCGTACGGTCCGGCCGAGCGTGGAGCAGCCCGCGGCGTACGTCTCCAGGAGTCCGCTGGCGACGACGTCGCCGCCCGCGGTGCGCCAGGCGCCGTACCACTGCTCGAAGGACCGCAGCACGGACCGCAGCAGCGGGTCCCGGTCCGCGGCCGGGGCGCCCGCGAGGGCGAGCGACCCAGCGACGGGTACGGGCAGTTCGTCCGCGCGCAGCGAGACATTGAGGCCGATGCCGACGACCACCGCGTCGTCGCCGGTCCGCTCGGCGAGGATGCCGCCTGCCTTGCGTTCCTCCCCGCCGACGGTGACGAGCAGGTCGTTGGGCCACTTGAGGGCGGTGTCGACGCCGGCCGTGCGGGAGACGGCGGTGGCGACGGCCACTCCGGCGAGCAGGGTCAGCCAGCCCCACCGGGCGACCGGCACGTCCGTCCCGGGCCGGAGGAGCATGGAGAAGAACAGTCCGGACCGGGCGGGCGCGGTCCACTGCCGGTCGAGCCTGCCACGTCCCGCGGTCTGCTCCTCGGCGACCAGCACCGCGCCCTCCGGGAGGGTCGCGGCGCGGCCGGCCAGGTCCGTATTGGTGGAACCGGTCTCGGCGACGACGTCGAGGGAGGTCCACAGGCCGTCCGGCCGCACCAGGGCTCGGCGCAGCGCGAAGGCGTTCAGCGGCGGCCGTTCGAGGTCGGACCAGGGACTGCCGGGGGCGTTCGGAGGCGTCATGCAAGCCAGGTTAGGTGTGGCAAACGCCGCACTGCCGATCCGTATCCGCGCCGATACCCTACGAGTCAGTAGCCAGCCGAACCGTGACCAGGCAGGGAGCCGCATCCCTATGGCCGAGCCAGACGCCATGGAAAACGACATCCACACGACCGCGGGAAAGATCGCGGATCTGCAGCGCCGAATCGACGAGGCCACCCATGCGGGCTCCCAGCGTGCGGTGGAGAAGCAGCATGCGAAGGGCAAGCTGACGGCTCGTGAGCGGATCGCCCTGCTCCTCGACGAGGACTCCTTCGTCGAGCTGGACGAGCTCGCCCGACACCGGTCGACCGCCTTCGGCCTGGAGAAGAACCGGCCCTACGGCGACGGCGTCGTGACCGGCTACGGCACGGTCGACGGCCGCCCGGTCGCGGTGTTCTCCCAGGACTTCACCGTCTTCGGCGGCGCCCTGGGCGAGGTCTTCGGCCAGAAGATCGTGAAGGTGATGGACTTCGCGCTGAAGACCGGCTGCCCGGTCGTCGGCATCAACGACTCGGGCGGCGCCCGGATCCAGGAGGGCGTCATGGCCCTCGGCATGTACGGCGAGATCTTCCGCCGCAACACCCACGCGTCCGGCGTGATCCCGCAGATCTCGCTGATCGTCGGTCCGTGCGCGGGCGGCGCGGTGTACTCCCCCGCGATCACCGACTTCACGGTCATGGTCGACCAGACCTCGCACATGTTCATCACCGGTCCCGACGTCATCAAGACCGTCACTGGTGAGGACGTCGGCTTCGAGGAGCTGGGCGGTGCCCGGACCCACAACTCGACGTCGGGCGTGGCCCACCACATGGCGGGCGACGAGAAGGACGCCATCGAGTACGTGAAGTCTCTCCTCGCGTACCTCCCGTCGAACAACCTCTCCGAGCCGCCGGCCTTCCCGGAGGAGGCGGACCTGGGGCTTTCCGACGAGGACAGCGAGCTGGACACGATCATCCCGGACTCGGCGAACCAGCCGTACGACATGCACACGGTGATCGAGCACGTGCTGGACGACGGCGAGTTCCTGGAGACGCAGTCGCTGTTCGCCCCGAACATCCTCACCGGTTTCGGCCGGGTCGAGGGCTACCCGGTCGGTGTAGTCGCCAACCAGCCGATGCAGTTCGCCGGCTGTCTCGACATCAACGCCTCGGAGAAGGCGGCGCGGTTCGTCCGGACGTGCGACGCGTTCAACATCCCGGTGCTGACGTTCGTCGACGTCCCAGGCTTCCTGCCCGGCATCGACCAGGAGTACAACGGCATCATCCGCCGCGGCGCCAAGCTGATCTACGCCTACGCCGAGGCGACCGTCCCGCTGATCACGGTCATCACCCGCAAGGCGTTCGGCGGCGCGTACGACGTCATGGGGTCGAAGCACCTGGGCGCCGACCTGAACCTGGCGTGGCCGACCTCGCAGATCGCGGTGATGGGTGCGCAGGGAGCGGTCAACATCCTGCACCGCCGCACCATTGCGGCGGCGGACGACGTCGAGGCGACCCGTGCCCAGCTGATCCAGGAGTACGAGGACACCCTGCTGAACCCGTACACGGCGGCCGAGCGCGGCTACATCGACGCGGTGATCATGCCGTCCGAGACACGGGCGCAGATCGTCAAGGGTCTGCGTGCACTGCGCACGAAGCGGGAAAGCCTGCCTCCGAAGAAGCACGGCAACATCCCGCTGTAGTCCCCCGCAGTCCCCTGAAGTTCCCCCTGCAGTCGCCCTTGCAGTTCGCCCTGCAGTTCACCCTGTAGTTCCGCCGCTGGGAGTCGTGATGATCAAGGTTGTCCGGGGCAACCCGACACCGGAGGAGCTTGCCGCCGCCCTGGCGGTCGTCCGGGCGCGCGCCGCGGCGACGGCTTCGCTGTCGTCCGGCGCGCCGCAGCCGCCCGAGGACTGGGCGGATCCCAGCCGGATCGCCCGCCGTCCGGTGCCGCGGCCCGGGCCGCGGGCGTGGGCGCGGACGTTCTGGCCCGCGTAGCACCGCGCGCCACCGCGACCGGCCCGGTGCCGTGGCCGGGGAAGTGCCCTCAGGGGCGGCAGGAACCCCGTTCCCGCCGCCCCTGCGGCATGCTCCGTCAACGCGCCCGCCGAGACGTCCCCCACGGGGGTTTCTGGTCCGTTCGAGCCGGTCGGACTGAGTACGCGTACTCAGGCGCCGGCGGCAGGTCTCACCGCAGTATCGGAAGCATGCTGTGGTCCGACCCCGAGAACGAGCCCCCCGAGGAGCTGCGCGACGCTCAGACGATGATGCGCCGGGCGGGTCTGATCCTGGCGCTCGCCATGTTCGTGGTGATGCTCGTCGTCGGAATGCGCTGACCACGGCCGCCTGCCGCGCCCTACGATGGCCCGCATGACCACTGAGCGCCGCCGTCTCGTCCTCGCGTCCGCCTCCCCCGCCCGCCTCAACCTGCTCCGCAGCGCCGGACTGGCTCCCGAGGCGATCGTCAGCGGGGTCGACGAGGAAGCGGTCTCCGCGCCCGCGCCCGCCGAACTCGCCCTAGCGCTCGCCGAGGCGAAGGCGTCCGTCGTGGCCGCCCGGCCGGACGTGCACGGCGCCCTGGTGATCGGCTGCGACTCCGTCCTCGACCTGGACGGCCAGGCGCTCGGCAAGCCCGCGGACGCGGAGGAGGCCACAGCACGCTGGAAGGCGATGCGCGGCCGTGCGGGCACCCTCCAGACGGGCCACTGCGTCTACGACACGATCAGCGGCCGCTACGCCTCGGGGGTCGCCTCCACGGTCGTCTTCTTCGGCGAGCCGACCGACGAGGAGATCGCCGCGTACGTCGCCTCCGGCGAACCGCTCGACGTGGCGGGCGCCTTCACCCTGGACGGCCGCTCGGCTCCGTTCGTGGACGGGATCGAGGGCGACCACGGCAATGTGATCGGTCTGTCCCTGCCGCTGCTGCGGAAGCTGCTCGGCGAACTGGGGGTCCGGATCACCGATCTGTGGGTGTGAGGGGTTCGAGCAGGGGCGCGCGCCCGGGCCGGGACGTGACCGAGACCGGGACGTGATCAAGGCCGGGGACGTGACCGATGGCCGGAACACCCGAGTCGGCCCGAACGCAGGTCCGGGCCCGACCGCTGGGCCCGACCGGAACGCAGGTCGGGGCACGACCGCAGAGCCTGGTCCTGACCACGAGCCCGACCCGCTGAGCCCGACCGCTGGGCCCGACCAGGGCACACAGGACGGATCACGCAGGACGGCGGGGCACGCAGGACACCCCGGACGCAGGGTCTCGGTTGCGAGCGGGGGGCCGCGGGAGCCCGCCGCTTCCGGCCCGGGACCCGGCGGGTCAGGCGGCTGCCGGGGCCCGGTCCGCGGGCTCGGCGGTGTCCCGCGGCCCGTAGGAGAGCAGCGTCATGACGAGCAGCGCCAGCACCGCCATCATGAAGACGAACGCGGTCCAGCCGACCGGCCCGACCGTCAGCGCGCCGAGCACCCCGTGCACGATCGCGCAGCTGATCAGCAGCACCCGGCCGAACCGGCCAGGCGCCCGGTCCCTCACGGAGACGAGCAGCAGCAGGACCGCACAGCCGGCCAGGAAGAGCCCGAAGACGGCCCCGAGCCCCCAGGTGGCCTTGGACATCACATCGGGGTCCGATCCGGCCATGGACATCGACTGGCTGTCCACCACCCGGCCCAGGATCCAGTGGACGAACGCGATACCGAGCGCCTCCAGGAGCAGCACGATCGCGGACACGGCAGCCACCACCCTGCGCGCCACGGCGCACACCTACCTTCGCCTGTCACCGCACGTACGTCCGACATCGCGGAGGCTACTGCCGGGTAAACAGCTGGACAAGGGGTCCGGCACGACCGGATCCGGCACGCGCCGACATTCGCCCATTCGTAGGGACTCCACAAAGAAACACCGGACGCCGCTGGCCGCCCGGACAGAGACCTTGACCACATGAGAGGACTAACCTGCGCAGGGGGAAGCCTGTCGTCCCTTGGGGCGACTAGGGGTTTCACGACGCGAGCGGGCCTCGAATAACACTCCGTGTGGGCAAGCTCACTATTGGGGACGGGTCGAAACGACGTGTCGGCTGTCCCTAAACTCAGCTTGTTTCAAGGAGGGAGCCATCGTGCGCAAGGTGCTCATCGCCAACCGAGGCGAAATCGCTGTCCGCGTCGCCCGTGCCTGCCGGGATGCCGGAATCGCGAGCGTAGCCGTCTACGCCGATCCGGACCGGGACGCGCTGCACGTCCGCGCCGCCGACGAGGCGTTCGCCCTGGGCGGTGACACCCCGGCAGCCAGTTATCTCGACATCTCCAAGGTGCTCCAGGCCGCGGCCGACTCGGGCGCCGACGCCATCCACCCGGGCTACGGCTTCCTCTCTGAGAACGCCGACTTCGCGCAGGCGGTCATCGACGCCGGCCTGACCTGGATCGGCCCGCCGCCGCAGGCGATCCGCGACCTGGGCGACAAGGTGGCGGCCCGTCACATCGCCCAGCGCGCCGGTGCGCCGCTCGTCGCCGGCACCCCGGACCCGGTCTCCGGTGCCGACGAGGTCGTCACGTTCGCCCAGGAGCACGGTCTGCCCATCGCCATCAAGGCGGCGTTCGGCGGCGGCGGCCGCGGCCTCAAGGTCGCCCGCACCCTCGAAGAGGTCCCCGAGCTGTACGAGTCCGCGGTCCGCGAGGCCGTCGCCGCCTTCGGCCGCGGCGAGTGCTTCGTCGAGCGCTACCTCGACAAGCCGCGCCACGTCGAGACCCAGTGCCTCGCCGACAAGCACGGCAACGTCGTGGTGGTCTCCACCCGTGACTGCTCCCTCCAGCGCCGCCACCAGAAGCTGGTGGAGGAAGCCCCGGCGCCCTTCCTCAGCGAGGCCCAGAACGCCGAGCTGTACAGCGCCTCCAAGGCCATCCTCAAGGAGGCCGGCTATGTCGGCGCGGGCACCGTCGAGTTCCTCGTCGGCAACGACGGCACGATCTCCTTCCTGGAGGTCAACACCCGCCTCCAGGTCGAGCACCCGGTGACCGAGGAGGTCACCGGCATCGACCTGGTCCGTGAGATGTTCCGCATCGCCGACGGCGAGGAGCTCGGCTACGACGACCCGGCGGTCCGCGGCCACTCCTTCGAGTTCCGCATCAACGGCGAGGACCCGGGCCGCAACTTCCTGCCTGCCCCCGGCACGGTCACCACGTTCGCGCCGCCGTCCGGCCCCGGTGTCCGGCTGGACGCAGGCGTCGAGTCCGGCTCGGTCATCGGCCCCGCCTGGGACTCCCTGCTCGCCAAGCTGATCGTCACCGGCGCCACCCGTGAGCAGGCCCTCCAGCGGGCCGCCCGCGCGCTGGAGGAGTTCAAGGTGGAGGGCATGGCCACGGCCATCCCGTTCCACCGCGCGGTCGTCACGGACCCGGCGTTCGCCCCCACCGACGGCACCCCGTTCAAGGTCCACACCCGCTGGATCGAGACCGAGTTCGTCAACGAGATCCCGGTCTTCACCGCCCCCGCCGAGGCCGAGGCCGAGGAGGAGCCGGGCCGGGAGACCGTCGTCGTCGAGGTCGGCGGCAAGCGCCTGGAGGTCTCGCTGCCGTCCTCGCTCGGCATGACCCTGGCCCGTACCGGACTGGCCGCGGGCGCCAAGCCGAAGCGCCGCGCCGCCAAGAAGTCCACCGCGGCCGCCTCCGGTGACTCCCTCACCTCCCCGATGCAGGGCACGATCGTCAAGGTCGCGGTCGAGGAGGGCCAGGAGGTCCAGGAAGGCGACCTGGTCGTCGTCCTGGAGGCCATGAAGATGGAGCAGCCGCTCAACGCGCACCGCGCCGGCACCATCAAGGGCCTCACCGCCGAGGTCGGCGCGGCGGTCACCTCCGGCGCGCTGATCTGCGAGATCAAGGACTGATCCGGCGCCTCGTACGCCCCGAAGGCCTCGTCCCGTTCCGGGCGGGGCCTTCGCGCGTCCCCACAGCCATGCACCGGTGCCCGCGGTGACCCGGCCGCCCGGTCTTCCCGTCGAAGCCGGCCACGTCGCCTGCCCCGCGGACCGGGACCGCCCGCCTTCGCCGAGCACGGCGGGCGGGACGCCCGGCCGACGGTGCGTACGCGTCGGCGGGCGCGCACAGTACGAGCCGGGGCGTCGGTCTCACCGTGGAGCGGCGTCAGCGTCTCCGCAGATCCGCGACCCGGGCCGCCTGGGCGGCGTCGCCCAGGCCGGAGGCGCTGCGCAGGCCCGTACCGGGAACGTGGCCCCTGCGCTGGCCCGGCAGCGGCGGTACGTCCCTTCGGGCCCGGCGGCCCCCGGTGGCGTCCTCCGAGGCCGCACCACCGCCGGCCACGGCGATCTGCACTCCCTGGTCCGCGAGGGCCTGGAGCTCGGTCAGCGCCCGCTCGTCGTGGGCCGGCGGCTCGTCCGTCACCAGTCGGGTGATCACATCGGTGGGCACGGTCTGGAACATCGTGTCGGTACCGAGCTTGGTGTGGTCGGCGAGCACCACGACCTCCGCCGCCGCCTGCACCAGCGCCCGGTCGACGCTCGCGGAGAGCATGTTGGACGTGGAGAGCCCGCGCTCGGCCGTGAGCCCGCTCCCGGAGAGGAACGCGCGGGTCACCCGCAGCCCCTGGAGGGACTGCTCGGCACCGCTGCCCACCAGGGCGTAGTTGGAGCCGCGCAGGGTGCCGCCGGTCATGACGACCTCGACCCGGTTGGCGTGGGCGAGCGCCTGGGCCACCAGCAGGGAATTGGTGACCACGGTGAGGCCGGGCACCCGGGCGAGCCGACGTGCCAGCTCCTGTGTGGTCGTGCCCGCGCCGACCACGATGGCCTCGCCCTCTTCGACGAGTCCCGCGGCGAGGTCGGCGATGGCCGTCTTCTCCGCGGTCGCGAGATGGGACTTCTGCGGAAAGCCGGACTCCCGCGTGAACCCGCCCGGCAGTACCGCACCGCCGTGCCGACGGTCGAGGAGTCCTTCTGCCTCCAGCGCCCGCACGTCCCGCCGTACGGTCACTTCGGAGGTCTGGACGACGCGGGCGAGCTCACGGAGCGAGACGGCTCCGTTCGCGCGCACCATTTCGAGGATCAATTGGCGACGTTCTGCAGCGAACACGAAACTGACAGTAACCTGACCGGCCGACAGTTTTCAGCACAATGCGCCGAATTGAAGAAGTTCTCCCCAGAGGGGACTGCCCGGTGGTATGGACGGCCGGAAGGGGTGTTCCACAGGTCCTCCGGCCCCGCGCCGGGGCCGGGACTCCGGACCGTCCGGGAGGGTCACGGACGGCCCGGGGCGGTCGCAGGCGGCAGGGGAGGTCGTTGCGGACGGCACGGGAGGTCACAGACAGCCCGGGACGGTCACGGGCGGCCTGGGACGTTCCGGGCGGTCCGGGGGACGGTCGCGGACGGTCCCCCGGGTGCACGTCTCCGTGCCGGGTCAGGCCTCGCCGGCCTTCTTCCGGGTGTGCAGCTGCCGCGCGACCTCCGCGATCGAACCCGAGAGCGACGGGTACACGGTGAACGCGTTCGCGATCTGTTCGACCGTCAGGTTGTTGTCCACGGCGATCGAGATGGGGTGGATCAGCTCGCTCGCGCGCGGGGCCACGACCACACCGCCGACCACGATGCCCGTGCCCGGGCGGCAGAAGATCTTCACGAAGCCGTCGCGGATGCCCTGCATCTTGGCGCGCGGGTTGCGCAGCAGGGGCAGCTTGACGGCCCGGGCCTCGATCTTGCCGGCGTCGATGTCCGCCTGCGAGTAGCCGACGGTGGCGATCTCCGGGTCGGTGAAGACGTTCGCGGAGACCGACTTGAGGTTCAGCGGGGCCACCGCGTCGCCGAGGAAGTGGTACATGGCGATACGGCCCTGCATGGCGGCGACGGAGGCGAGCGCGAAGACACCCGTGACGTCGCCGGCCGCGTACACGCCGGGGGCGGACGTACGGGACACCTTGTCGGTCCAGATGTGCCCGGAGTCCTTCAGCCGGACGCCGGCCTCCTCCAGCCCCATGTCAGCCGTGTTCGGGACGGCGCCGACCGCCATCAGGCAGTGCGTGCCGGAGATGACCCGGCCGTCGGAGAGGGTGACCTCCACGCGGTCGCCGACCCGCTTGGCGGACTCGGCGCGGGACCGGGCCATGACGTTCATGCCCCGGCGGCGGAACACGTCCTCCAGCACCGCGGCGGCGTCGGGGTCCTCGCCGGGCAGCACCCGGTCGCGGCTGGAGACGAGGGTCACCCGGGAGCCGAGCGCCTGGTAGGCACCCGCGAACTCGGCACCGGTGACACCGGAACCGACGACGATCAGTTCCTCGGGCAGCTCGTCCAGGTCATAGACCTGCGTCCAGTTCAGGATGCGCTCGCCGTCGGGCAGCGCGTCCGGGATCTCCCGCGGGTGGCCGCCGGTGGCGATGAGCACGGCGTCGGCGGTGAGCCGCTCCTGGGTGCCGTCGACGGCGGTGACGACGACCGTGCGGGAGCCGTCCGCGGCCTGCCGGCCCTCCAGGCTGCCCCGGCCGCGGACCACGCGCCCGCCGGCCCGGGTGACGGCCGCGGTGATGTCGTGGGACTGGGCGAGGGCGAGCCGCTTCACGCGTCGGTTGACCTTGCCGAGGTCCACGCCGTGCACCCGCGCGGACTGCGCGATCGGCGGGGTGTCGTCCGCGACGATGATGCCGAGCTCCTCGTAGGAGGAGTCGAAGTTCGTCATCACCTCGGCCGTCGCGATGAGGGTCTTGGAGGGCACGCAGTCGGTGAGGACGGAAGCGCCGCCCAGTCCGTCGCGGTCCACGACGGTCACCTCTGCCCCCAGCTGGGCGGCCACAAGGGCCGCCTCGTATCCGCCGGGTCCACCACCGATGATCACGATCCGGGTCACGGAAAGTCCGCCTCGCGTTGGTCCGGGATGCCCCGGTGCCTGCAGTACGTACTTCATTGTCCCGCACCCATCAACATGGTTCGCCCCGGGGGCGGGCGCCGCGGAAACCGTCGAGGCGCGAGGCGACCGGTGGGCCGACGGGCGGAGAGAGGGAGAACAGTTCGCGCCACTCCCGTACCCTCGACAGCATGTCGCTCTACGCCGCGTACGCCGGCAACCTCGACGCGCGGCTGATGTCCCGCCGCGCACCGCATTCCCCGCTGCGCGGCACCGGCTGGCTGAACGGCTGGCGGCTGACCTTCGGCGGGGAGCAGCTCGGCTGGGAGGGCGCCCTCGCCACCATCGTGGAGGCGCCGCGCTCGCAGGTCTTCGTCGCGCTGTACGACATCGCACCGATGGACGAGGACTCGATGGACCGCTGGGAGGGTGTCGGCCTCGACATCTACCGGCGTATGCGTGTCCGAGTTCACACCCTCGACGGCGAGGAGCCGGCGTGGGTTTACGTGCTCAACGGCTACGAGGGCGGCCTCCCCTCCGCCCGCTACCTCGGCGAGATCGCCGACGCCGCCGAATCCGCAGGAGCGCCGCACGACTACGTGATGGAGCTCCGCAAGCGCCCCTGCTAGCAGTCGTGCGCGGCCGGGGCGCCGCGCGCGCCTTTCTCGTGGGAAACGACAAAGCAACGATCCGAAGACCGTGAGCCTGGTCATCTACGCGCGTAGGCACTCAGCGGTTACCCTCGTCGGGTGAACGCTTCTGTTACCCCGGACCACATCCAGGACGACCCCCACGCCGCCGCCGGCGCCGCCGCTGCGCGGCTGCGCGAGCTGACGGGCGCCGAGACCCACGACGTCGCCCTCGTGATGGGCTCCGGCTGGGCGCCGGCCGTCGACGCGCTGGGCACCCCCGAGGCCGAGTTCCCGGTCACCGAGCTGCCGGGCTTCCCGCCGCCGGCCGTGGAGGGCCACGGCGGACGCATCCGCTCGTACCGCATCGGCGACAAGCGTGCGCTGGTGTTCCTGGGCCGCACCCACTACTACGAGGGCCGTGGCGTGGCCGCCGTCGCACACGGCGTGCGCACCGCGGTCGCCGCCGGCTGCAAGACCGTCGTCCTCACCAACGGCTGCGGCGGACTGCGCGAGGGCATGCGCCCCGGTCAGCCCGTGCTGATCAGCGACCACATCAACCTCACCGCCGCCTCCCCGATCATCGGCGCCAACTTCGTCGACCTGACCGACCTGTACTCGCCGCGCCTGCGCGCGCTGTGCAAGGAGGTCGACGAGACGCTGGAGGAGGGCGTGTACGTCCAGTTCCCCGGCCCGCACTACGAGACGCCCGCCGAGATCAACATGGTGCGCGTCATCGGGGGCGACCTGGTCGGCATGTCCACCGTGCTGGAGGCCATCGCGGCCCGCGAAGCCGGCGCCGAGGTGCTGGGCATCTCCCTGGTCACCAACCTCGCCGCGGGCCTGAGCGGTGAGCCGCTCAACCACGAGGAGGTCCTCCAGGCCGGCCGCGACTCGGCCGCCCGGATGGGCTCCCTGCTGGCGCGCGTCCTCGACCGCATCTGATCCGCCACCCGATGATGGGGCGTCATGACGGACGGCGTGGACGGAATCGGCGCACGGCCGCCGGTGACGTCCGCGGATCCGTCCCGGCCGGCGCCGGAAGCTGACACCGGGCCCGGAGAGGTCCCGGTGTCGTTCCCGTGCGCCGTCGCGGACGACCCTTGTGGCGTTCCGGACGCCCTTGTGTGGTTCCGGACGGCTGCTTGTGCCGTCCAGGACGCCCACTCCTGCCGTCCCGGAACGCCGTTTCGGCGGCCGCCGGGGCTCCCGACGGTCCGTCGCACGGCGGCCTCGGGTGCCGACGGGGCGCTCACCGCGGCTACGTGGTGGGCGCCGCCGCACGGTGGAGGCCGACGCACGGCGGACGCAGTCTCACGGTGGATGCCGCCGCGCAGCCTGGTCCGCGACGGTTCCGCAGTGGACCGGGGCGGCCGACCGCAGCACACGGCCGGAGGCGGCACCCGGCCGAGGCGGCACCCGGCCGACGGCGCAGCGCACGAGGACGTGCCGCAGCTGCGGATCCGGCGGCCGCCGCGCCGCCGCGCTCCGTGGACACACGCCGACCGCCCGGCGCCCGCCGGACGGACACCCTGGGCCCGGCAGCGGCCGGACGGCCCGGCCCGGCCCGTTCCACCGACACCCCAAGTCTCCCGATCTAGTCTCCCGATCCGAAGGGGCTGACAACACGTGACGCAGGACCTCATCGCGCGGGCCGAGCGCTGGCTCGCCGAGGACCCGGACGCCGAGACCCGCGACGAACTCCGCGGGCTGATCGAAGCCGGGGACGTCGACGAACTCGCCGCCCGGTTCAGCGGCACCCTGCAGTTCGGCACCGCGGGCCTGCGCGGTGAGCTGGGCGCGGGCCCGATGCGCATGAACCGGTCGGTGGTCATCCGCGCCGCCGCCGGACTCGCCGCGTACCTGCGGGCCAAGGGCCAGGAGGGCGGGCTCGTCGTCGTCGGCTACGACGCCCGCTACAAGTCGGCGGACTTCGCACGCGACACCGCCGCCGTGATGACCGGCGCCGGACTGCGCGCCGTCCTCCTGCCGCGCCCGCTGCCGACGCCCGTCCTCGCCTTCGCGATAAGGCACCTCGGAGCCGTCGCCGGTGTCGAGGTCACCGCCAGCCACAACCCGCCGCGCGACAACGGCTACAAGGTCTACCTGGGCGACGGCTCGCAGATCGTGCCGCCCGCCGACGCGGAGATCGCGGCCGAGATCGACGCGGTCGTCTCGCTCGACGACGTACCGCGTCCGGACTCCGGCTGGGACGTCCTCGGCGACGAGGTCCTGGAGGCGTACCTGGCGCGCACGGAGGCCGTGCTCCGGCCCGGGTCCCCGCGGACCGCGCGGGTCGTGTACACGGCCATGCACGGCGTCGGCAAGGACACGCTGGCCGCCGCCTTCGAGCGCGCGGGCTTCCCCGCCCCGGCGCTCGTCGCCGAGCAGGCCGAGCCCGACCCGGCGTTCCCGACCGTGGCGTTCCCGAACCCCGAGGAGCCCGGTGCCATGGACCTGGCGTTCGAGGCGGCCCGCGCGGTGGTTCCCGACATCGTGATCGCGAACGACCCGGACGCCGACCGCTGCGCGGTCGCCGTGCCGGACCCGTCCGTGCAGGGCGGCTGGCGGATGCTGCGCGGCGACGAGGTCGGCGCGCTGCTCGCCGCCCATCTGGTGGCGCGGGGGGCGACCGGTACGTTCGCCGAGTCGATCGTGTCGTCCTCGCTGCTCGGCCGGATCGCCGAGGCGGCCGGAGTGGGCTACGAGGAGACGCTGACCGGCTTCAAGTGGATCGCCCGCGTCGAGGACCTGCGCTACGGCTACGAGGAGGCCCTGGGCTACTGCGTCGACCCCGAGGGCGTGCGCGACAAGGACGGCATCACCGCCGCGCTGCTGGTCACCGAGCTGGCCTCGGAGCTCAAGGAGCAGGGCCGCACCCTGCTCGACATGCTCGACGACCTCGCGGTCCGGCACGGTCTGCACGCCACCGACCAGCTGTCCGTCCGGGTCCAGGACCTGGGTCTCATCGCCGACGCGATGCGCCGCCTCCGCGAGCAGCCGCCGGCCGCGCTCGCGGGCCTCACCGTCACGTCCGCCGAGGACCTGACGAAGGGCACGGACCGGCTGCCGCCGACCGACGGCCTGCGCTACTACCTCGAAGGCGCCTACAAGGCCCGGGTCATCGTGCGCCCCAGCGGCACCGAGCCCAAGCTGAAGTGCTACCTGGAGGTCGTGATCCCGGTCGCGGGCGCGGACGACCTCGCGCCGGCCCGCACCACGGCGTCCGAGATCCTCGTGGCCCTCAAGCGGGACCTCGCGGCGGCCGCAGGCATCTGAGCCCACAGCGACAACGCCCGCGGCGGCGGTACGGAACCTTCCGTACCGCCGCCGCGGGCGTTTCCCGTCCGGCTCGGTGTCCCCGCGCGCACCGCCTCCAGCCGGTCGCACGCCGGGAATGCCTCACCACACGCCAGGGGATGCCTCACGACGGGCCGGCGCGACGACGGTCCTGGACGTAACCGCCCGGCGACGCGCCCCACTGACCGCCCGTGGGCGACCGCCCGTCGGGCCCGCGCAGTGGCGGAACGGTGGGTTCCACACCGTACGACCGGGGCGAGCTCCTCCCGCTCCCCCGCGCCGCGTCAGCCCACGATCAGCAGCGCGGCCAGCAGCACCGCGCCCGCGGCGCTCGGCGCGAGGATCTCGTAGGACCAGCGGACGGACGGCTCGCCCTGGGCGGACTCGCGGCCGGAGTACAGCTCGATCATCTCGCGCAGGTCGGCGACCGTCTGGTCGGCCGGTGCCCTCATCTGCTCGCGGGTCCGCTCCTGCGGCCCCGGCAGCAGGCCGTGCGGGTCGTCGTGCGCCATCCGGGCACGCTGCCGGGCCGCCTTCTTGCGCTGCCGGAGCGACACGGGGATGGACCACAGCTGGTACTTCGTCCCGTCGTTCGTGAGCAGCTCGCTGGTGTACGAGGCACGGACGTCCGCGACCGCGGCCCACGGCACCGTGATGGTCCGGAACGGATTGCGGATGCGGATCCGGTCGGCGTTCACGAAGACGGCCGGCCGGATCGTGAACGCGACGACGAGCGGAATGGTGAGCAGCAGCCCGGCGAGGGCCAGCCACGGTGTGTCGCCGCGTCCGCGGATCAGTGCGTCCCCGCCGAGCCAGCAGATGAGGGCCAGCAGCATCACTCCTCCCGCGATGCCCGCGGGAGAACGGAAGACCTTGTCGGCGTAGGCGGGCTCGTCCTCGTGAGACGGCGAGGGGGTCGTCATGGGGCCGATTCTGCCTCACGCCACCAGATCGGCGTACATGATGATGTTGTCGGGGCGGTGGCCGTCCGTGACCTCGCCGCCGCAGGTGATGAGGCGCAGCTCGGGACGCTCGGTGTCGCCGTAGACCTTCGCGGTCGGGAAGTGCCGTCGAGGTCTGGCCGGCTGGCTGCGAGAACAACGTTATTGATCTTGTAGGACGGAGCTGTCCGTTCCATGCCACGGGCCCGTGACAGGCGGCATCGCCACCGGCCTGCGACAGGCGGCTCACGGCACGCGACAGGCGTCGGAGCCTGACCGGCGAGGCCTCCGGGCCGGCCCGCGGGCCCCGGGCTTCGAGGGCGGAACGAAGGAACTTCGAGGGCTGGATGAAGCGACGCGTACGGTCGGGAGCGGAGCAACGCGTACGGTCAGAGGCGGAGCAACACGTACGGCCAGGAACGGAGGAACGCGTACGACCGCGACCGGAGGGACTCACGCGGTCCGCAAGGTCCGGATGCCCGAGGTCCGGGCCGGGGGGCTTTACGGGAAGCTACGCGCGTAGATATGCTCATCTGGTGACCATGCCCACCATTGCACCTGCATTCGCTGACGTGACGGCGTCCGACAGCGCACTGCGCCGCTTCCTCCACGGGCTGCCCGGCGTCGACCCCGTCGGCCTGGAAGCACGCGCCGCGTCCCTCGGCACCCGCTCGATCAAGACCACGGCCAAGGCGTACGCCATCGACCTGGCCATCTCGATGATCGACCTGACGACGCTGGAAGGCGCGGACACCCCGGGCAAGGTCCGGGCGCTCGCCGCCAAGGCCGTCAACCCCGACCCGACCGACCGCACCACCCCGACGACCGCCGCCTTGTGCGTCTACCCGGACATGGTGGCCACCGCCAAGGCCGCCCTGAACGGGGCCGACGTCAAGGTCGCCTCGGTCGCCACGGCCTTCCCCGCCGGCCGCGCCGCGCTGGACGTCAAGCTCGCGGACACCCGCGACGCCGTCGCCGACGGGGCCGACGAGATCGACATGGTGATCGACCGCGGCGCCTTCCTGGCCGGCAAGTACCTGAAGGTGTTCGAGGAGATCCGCGCCGTGAAGGAGGCCTGCGTCCGCCCGGACGGCAGCGCCGCCCGGCTCAAGGTCATCTTCGAGACCGGCGAGCTGTCGACGTACGACAACATCCGCCGCGCCTCCTGGCTCGGCATGATCGCCGGCGCCGACTTCATCAAGACCTCGACCGGCAAGGTCGCCGTCAACGCCACCCCGGCGAACACCCTCCTGATGCTCGAAGCCGTCCGCGACTTCAAGGCGCAGACCGGGGTACAGATCGGAGTGAAGCCCGCCGGCGGCATTCGCACCAGCAAGGACGCAATCAAGTTCCTGGTGCTGGTCAACGAGACCGCGGGCGAGGACTGGCTCACCAACGAGTGGTTCCGCTTCGGCGCGTCCAGCCTGCTCAACGATCTGCTGATGCAGCGCCAGAAGCTGGCGACCGGCCGCTACTCCGGCCCCGACTACGTGACGGTGGACTGATCACGATGGCTTTTGAATACGCACCCGCTCCCGAGTCGCGGTCGGTCGTCGACATCGCGCCGAGCTACGGCCTCTTCATCGACGGCGAGTTCACCGACGCCGCCGACGGCAAGGTCTTCAAGACGATCTCCCCGTCCACCGAGGAAGTGCTCTCCGAGGTCGCCCAGGCCGGCGAGGCCGACGTCGACCGCGCGGTGAAGGCCGCCCGCAAGGCGTTCGAGAAGTGGTCGGCGCTGCCCGGCTCCGAGCGCGCCAAGTACCTCTTCCGCATTGCGCGGATCATCCAGGAGCGCAGCCGCGAGCTGGCGGTCCTGGAGACCCTCGACAACGGAAAGCCGATCAAGGAGACCCGCGACGCGGACCTCCCGCTGGTCGCCGCGCACTTCTTCTACTACGCGGGCTGGGCCGACAAGCTCGGCCACGCCGGCTACGGGCCGGACCCGCGCCCGCTGGGTGTCGCCGGCCAGGTCATCCCGTGGAACTTCCCGCTGCTGATGCTGGCGTGGAAGATCGCCCCGGCGCTGGCGACCGGCAACACGGTCGTGCTGAAGCCGGCCGAGACCACCCCGCTGAGCGCCCTGTTCTTCGCGGACATCTGCCGCCAGGCCGGGCTGCCCAAGGGCGTCGTGAACATCCTCCCGGGCTACGGCGACACGGGCGCCGCGCTCGTCGCCCACCCGGACGTGAACAAGGTCGCCTTCACCGGCTCCACCGCCGTCGGCAAGGCCATCGCCCGCCAGATCGCCGGCACGGACAAGAAGGTCACCCTGGAGCTGGGCGGCAAGGGCGCCAACATCGTCTTCGACGACGCCCCGATCGACCAGGCCGTCGAGGGCATCGTCGGCGGCATCTTCTTCAACCAGGGCCAGGTCTGCTGCGCTGGCTCCCGCCTCCTCGTACAGGAGTCGATCCACGACGAGCTGCTGGACTCGCTCAAGCGCCGGCTGTCCACGCTGCGCCTCGGCGATCCGCTGGACAAGAACACCGACATCGGCGCGATCAACTCCGCCGAGCAGCTGGCGCGGATCACCGCGCTCGCCGAGACCGGTGAGGCCGAGGGCGCCGAGCGCTGGTCCCCGGCCTGCGAGCTGCCGTCCTCCGGCTACTGGTTCGCACCGACCCTCTTCACGAACGTCACCCAGGCGCACACCGTCGCCCGTGACGAGATCTTCGGCCCGGTGCTGTCCGTGCTGACGTTCCGCACCCCGGACGAAGCCGTCGCCAAGGCCAACAACACCCAGTACGGCCTGTCCGCCGGCATCTGGACGGAGAAGGGCTCGCGCATCCTCGCGGTCGCGAACAAGCTCCGTGCGGGTGTGGTGTGGGCCAACACCTTCAACAAGTTCGACCCGACCTCGCCCTTCGGCGGATACAAGGAGTCGGGCTTCGGCCGCGAGGGCGGCCGCCACGGTCTGGAGGCCTACCTCGATGTCTGATGTTTCGCGCCTCAGTGTCTTCAAGACCTACAAGCTGTTCGTCGGGGGCAAGTTCCCCCGCAGCGAGAGCGGGCGGGTGTACGAGGTGACCGACTCCAAGGGCAACTGGCTGGCCAACGCGCCGCTGTCGTCCCGCAAGGACGCCCGTGACGCGGTCGTCGCGGCCCGCAAGGCCTTCGGCGCCTGGTCGGGCGCGACGGCGTACAACCGCGGCCAGGTCCTCTACCGCATCGCCGAGATGCTGGAGGGCCGGCGCGACCAGTTCGTCGCCGAGGTCGCCGCCGCCGAGGGGCTGTCGAAGTCCAAGGCCGCTGCCCCGGTCGACGCTGCAATCGACCGCTGGGTCTGGTACGCGGGCTGGACCGACAAGATCGGTCAGATCGTCGGCGGAGCGAACCCCGTCGCGGGCCCGTTCTTCAACCTCTCCACCCCGGAACCGACCGGTGTGGTGACGGTACTGGCCCCGCAGGAGTCGTCCTTCCTCGGCCTGGTGTCGGTGATCGCCCCGGTGATCGCCGGCGGCAACACC
The DNA here is from genome assembly GCF_055573115.1 of Streptomyces sp. NPDC030222. NCBI lineage: Bacteria > Bacillati > Actinomycetota > Actinomycetes > Kitasatosporales > Streptomycetaceae > Streptomyces > Streptomyces sp. NPDC030222. Next base: position 142,609 of record NZ_JBVICA010000015.1, on the reverse strand, counting down.
GCGGTCGTGATCGCCTCCGAGAAGGCTCCGCTGCCCGCGCTGTCGCTCGGTGAGGTGCTGGCCACGTCCGACCTTCCCGGCGGCGTCGTCAACGTCCTGTCCGGCCGTACGGCGGAGATCGCCGCGCCGCTCGCCGCGCACCAGGACGTCAACGCCATCGACCTGACCGGCGCCGACGCCGACCTGGCCCGCGAGCTGGAGGTCGCGGCCGCGGACAACCTCAAGCGCGTCCTCCGTCCCCAGGCCGTGGACTGGTCCGCCGCCCCCGGCACGCACCGTCTGACCGCGTTCCTGGAGACCAAGACCGTCTGGCACCCCACGGGCTCGCTGGGCGCCTCCGGCTCCTCGTACTGAGGACCTCCGGTCCCGCACGGAAGCCCCCGCCCGCACACTGGAACCCAGGACTGCGCGGCGGGGGCTTCGCCGTGTCCGGGTCCGTCCGGATCAGGTCCCGAATCGACGTCCCCGAATCGACGTCCCCGAATCCGTGCCCGGAATCGGCGTCCCGGAACCGGCGTCCCGATCAGGGTCCGGATCAGCCCAGCCGGGTCAGGGTCCGGATCACCGTCCCGGATCAGAGCGGCATGGCCCGGGCGGCAGGTCCCGCCACCGGGAGGTCCTGCAGAGCGGCGCCGTCGGACAGCGGACCGGTCGCGTCCGTGCTGGACACCGGCCGGAAGTCGGCGATCCGGGTGCCGACGCCGTTGGCCAGCGGATCCACCCCGGTCTTCGCAAGCGGGTTGATCTGCATCTTCTTGAGCTGCCCTGCCCCCGACACCGAGTTGGTCACCACACCGGTGAGTGCCTGGGCCCGCTCGGGCGCGAGCGGCGAGGCCGCCCCGACCGGCAGACCGGTGTCCGGCAGTGGCGCCGCCTGGGCGGCACCGCCCGCACCGGCGGCCGCGGCCGCCGCAGCGACCGTGAGACCGGCGCGCAACAGCGCCTTCCGCGGGGACTTGGGAGCCGAATGACGTGCCATGGAATTCCGCCTGTCCAATGGGTTGCCAGTAATCGCGTGCACACGAAGCGTAGTTGAGGTGTGATGCTCGATACCAACCGCTGCCTCGGGGGGTCCCCTGCACGGGTCAATGCGTCACACTGGTGTCCCGTGAGTTCCCAACCCTTCCCGGCCCGCGTCGTGCTGCTCGCAGGGCCCTCCGGCTCCGGAAAGTCGTCCCTCGCCGCCCGTTCGGGCCTTCCCGTACTGCGCCTCGACGACTTCTACAAGGAAGGCGGCGACCCGTCCCTTCCCCTCGTCAGCGGCAGTACGGACATCGACTGGGACTCCCCCGGGTCGTGGGACGCGGACGCAGCCGTCGCCGCCATCGAGGAGCTGTGCCGCTCCGGCCGTACCCGCGTTCCGGTGTACGACATCGCCACGAGCGCGCGGACCGGCCGCGACGACCTCGACATCGGGCGCACACCACTCTTCGTGGCCGAGGGCATCTTCGCCGCGGACATCGTGGAACGCTGCCGGGACATGGGGCTGCTGGCGGACGCGCTGTGCCTGCGCGGACGTCCGTCGACCACCTTCCGGCGACGGCTGCTGCGCGACCTGCGCGAGGGCCGCAAGTCGGTGCCGTTCCTGGTGCGTCGCGGCTGGCGGCTGATGCGGGCCGAGCGCGGCATCGTGGCCCGCCAGACGGCGCTCGGCGCCCACCCCTGCGGCAGGGAGGAGGCGCTGGGCCGACTCGCCTCGGCGGCCGCCGGCCGGTCGCTCGCGGCGCGGCCCACCGCCGACGCCCGCTGATCGCCCGGTACGCCGCCCTTCCGCTCCTGGAGCGGGCGGACACGTGGAAGCGGGGCCGAACCCCCCGGTCGGCCCCGCTTCTGCTTCCCCCGTGAGCCATTCGCCTCCCCCGAGACGAACGGCCCCGCTTACCCCCCGTGTTCCCCCGTGCTCTCCCCCCGTTCCCCGTGTCCCCCGTGCTCCCCCTGATCCTCAGGCGACGAGCTCGCCGAAGGACTCCTCCTGGTCACGGCCGAAACTGAGGACCTCGTCCTCGCGCAGCCGGCGGAGCGACCGCCAGATGCTCGACTTCACCGTGCCGACACTGATGTCGAGGATCTCCGCGATCTCCGGGTCCGTGCGGCCCTCGTAGTAGCGGAGGACCAGCATGGTGCGCTGGAGTTCCGGCAGCCGGGCGAGCGCCTGCCACAGGACCGCGCGCAGCTCCGTGCCGCGCATCGCGTCCGTGTCGCCGGCCGTCTCCGGCAGCTCCTCGGTCGGGTACTCGTTGAGCTTGCGCCGCCGCCAGGCGCTGATGTGCAGGTTCGTCATCGTGCGGCGCAGATAGCCGCCGACCGCGGCCTTGTCGCTGATCCGGTCCCACGCCCGGTACGTGGAGAACAGCGCGCTCTGAAGCAGGTCCTCCGCCTCGTACCGGTCGCCGGTCAGGTGGTACGCGGTCGCGTAGAGGGACGCGCGGCGCTCCCGGACGTAGGCGGTGAACTCCGCCTCGCTCAGGGACGCCCGCTGCCCCTCTGCCTCCTTGTACGCGGCTCCCCCCGCGTTCGTGGCGACCGGGCTCGTGCCGACCGGGTTCGCGTCGATCACCGTCATGTAGGGCGCTCGCCGCGCCGCCGGGATCCGGCCGGTGCAACCGCCCTTGGTGCGATTCACGTCGTGAAGACGCGTGACAACTGCGCTTGAGGTGGTGCTGTGCAGTGCGTTCATCTCGCGCCCCCCGTCGATGGCGTGCGTTCCTCGGTCTGTGCCAAGAAGCTTGCCCCCGCAGTTTCATGGCGCTGTCCGCCGACTGTCACAGGCCTGTCACAGGGGTCGCTGGACCTTGTGGACGCGCCCTCCGGCCTCCGCGGTCGACCTCTTTCAACCCATGGGCCAGAATGTGGCCGTGCCTTTCCTGTTGCTGATCGAGGACGACGACGCCATCCGCACGGCCCTTGAGCTGTCCCTGTCCCGCCAGGGCCACCGCGTGGCCACCGCGGCGACGGGCGAGGACGGCCTGAAGCTGCTGCGCGAGCAGCGGCCCGACCTGGTCGTCCTGGACGTGATGCTGCCCGGCATCGACGGCTTCGAGGTGTGCCGTCGCATCAGGCGCACCGACCAGCTGCCGATCATCCTGCTGACCGCCCGCAGCGACGACATCGACGTCGTGGTCGGCCTTGAGTCCGGCGCCGACGACTACGTCGTCAAGCCGGTCCAGGGGCGGGTGCTGGACGCGCGGATCCGCGCCGTGCTGCGCCGCGGGGAGCGGGAGGCCACGGACTCGGCCACGTTCGGCAACCTGGTCATCGACCGGTCCGCGATGACGGTCACCAAGAACGGCGAGGACCTCCAGCTGACCCCGACCGAGCTGCGGCTGCTGCTGGAGCTCAGCCGTCGGCCGGGCCAGGCGCTGTCCCGCCAGCAGCTGCTGCGGCTGGTGTGGGAGCACGACTACCTCGGCGACTCGCGTCTGGTCGACGCGTGCGTGCAGCGGCTGCGGGCCAAGGTCGAGGACGTACCGTCCTCGCCGACCCTGATCCGTACCGTCCGTGGTGTCGGCTACCGGCTGGACACCCCTCAGTAGATCCCACAGAAGAAGGCCCCGTGAAGAAGGCGATATTCGCCGGTCTGCGCTTCACCAGTCTGCGGCTCCGACTCGTCCTCGTCTTCGGGCTCGTCGCGCTGACCGCCGCTGTCTCCGCGTCCGGAATCGCGTACTGGCTGAACCGCGAAGCCGTGCTGACCCGTGTCCAGGAGGCCGCCCTCGGGGACTTCCGGCAGGAGATGCAGAACCGCGCCGCGGTGCTGCCGATGCAGCCGCGTCCGGAGGAACTCCAGGAGGCGGCAGAGCGGATGGCGCACAGCAGCAATCCCGGCTACGCCGTGCTGCTCGTCGACCGGGGCGCCAACGGGCATTCGATCGTCGGCGCGTCCGACACCGACGCGTTCACGCTGGAGGACGTGCCCGGCTCCCTGCGGGAGGCCGTCGACGAGCAGCAGAAGGTCGGCGACAACAACGCGTACCCATACCACCTCTTCTGGCAGCGGATCACGCTGCGCGGCAATCCGTACCTGGTGGCCGGCACGAGGATCATCGGCGGCGGGCCGACCGGCTACATGCTGACCTCGCTCGCGCAGGAGCGCGACGACCTCAACTCCCTGGCCTGGTCGCTGGGCATCGCCACCGGTCTGGCGCTGGTCGGTTCGGCACTCCTCGCCCAGGCCGCCGCGACGACGGTGCTCAAGCCGGTACAGCGGCTCGGCGAGGCCGCACGGCGGCTCGGCGAGGGCCAGCTCGACACCCGGCTCCAGGTGTCGGGCACCGACGAACTCGCGGATCTCTCCCGCACGTTCAACCTGGCGGCTGCCGCGCTGGAGAAGAAGGTCGCCGACATGAGCGCCCGCGAGGAGGCGAGCCGGCGTTTCGTCGCCGACATGTCGCACGAGCTGCGCACCCCGCTGACCGCGATCACCGCGGTGACGGAGGTGCTGGAAGAGGAGCAGGACAGCCTCGATCCGATGATCGCGCCCGCGGTGCAGCTGGTGGTGAGCGAGACGCGCAGGCTGAACACCCTCGTGGAGAACCTGATGGAGGTGACCCGCTTCGACGCGGGCACCGCCCGGCTGGTCCTCGACGACGTGGACATCGCCGACCAGATCACCGCGTGCATCGACGCCCGGGCCTGGCTGGACGCCGTGGAACTCGACGCGGAGCGCGGGATCATGGCGCGGCTCGACCCGCGCCGGCTGGACGTGGTCCTGGCCAACCTGATCGGCAATGCCCTCAAGCACGGCGGGTCCCCCGTACAGGTCTCCGTTCGGCCGGAGGGCGACGAGCTGGTGATCTCCGTACGGGATCACGGCCCGGGCATTCCGGAGGACGTGCTGCCGCACGTCTTCGACCGGTTCTACAAGGCGAGCGCGTCCCGGCCCCGGTCCGAGGGCAGCGGCCTGGGACTGTCCATCGCCATGGAGAACGCACTCATCCACGGAGGCGACATCTCGGCCGCCAACTCGCCCGAGGGCGGTGCGGTCTTCGTGCTCCGGCTGCCGCGCGACGCCTCCCGGCTGGCCCAGAACAACCAGGAAGGCGGGGGCGCGAAGTGAGGACGCAGAGTCGGGTCGCAGGTGCCGTGACGGCCGCGGTGCTGCTCGGGGCGGCCGTGGCGGGCTGCGGCATCCGGGCCACCACCGTGCCGGTCGATGCGGGTGCGGCACCGTCCCGGGTCTCCTGCGAGCAGCCCTCCGGCCGGACGGCCGGGGCGGGCGGTACGACGGTCAGGATCCGGCTGGTGTGCGGCTCACAGCTGTTCACCGTGGAGCGTTCGGTGACCGGTGCGGACGGCGACGGCGCCGAGAGGGTGCGGTTCGCGCGGAAACTGCTCGACGAGCTGCGGAAGGTGCCGTCGGACGGCGAGAAGTCGGCCGGGTTCTCCACCGCTGTGCCGGCCAAGCTCCGGGTCTCCGCCGGCCGGTTCGGCGACCCGGCAGGCACCCTGCGGCTCAGCCAGGAGCCCGGTGACCTGCCGCCGTTCGGCCTGGCGCAGATCATCTGCACGTACGCGGAGAACAGCCGGACGGCCGCGAAGGGCAGCACGGTGGTCCTGGGCGGCCCGGGCGACGAACCGGCCCGCGGCTATGCCTGCACGCAGGCATTGCTCGCCCGGCCGGGCGAGATGGAGACACCGGGTGCGGTCCCGAGCGCCGCGGCCTCCGCGACGAGGGGCACCTCCGCGGCACCCGGCCGGCCCGGCTCTCCGAAGTCGGTGTCCCCGTCCGTGGCATGAGGCCTGGGTACGGCGGACGTGGCGGGAGGAACTCATACGGTGGTCCGATGCGCGATTCGTCCCGTCGTCCGGCGCCCGGCTCGTACGGTCGTCCGGTGAGTGAGCCTTTCGGCCGTCCCACCGGTGACCCGAACGGCGGAACCGATCCCGCCGGTCCCCGCGTCTTGTCAGGCGTGCAGCGTCAAGGTACGGGCGGCCAGGCCGCCATCCGCTTCCGCCTGGCCGGGCTGGTGCTCCTGCTCGCCCATCTGCTCCTGGTGGGGTGGCTGACGCTGCGCCCGCTCGACGTCACCTGGGTGACCGCTCCGAACTGGGAGCCGTTCGCCGGGATCAGGGCCGATCTGATGCTCGCGCCGGTCGACGCGGCCCAGCGGATCGCCGAACGGCTGGTGCTGCTCGCCCCGCTGGGGGTGCTGCTGCCGCTGACGAGCGGCCGTCTCCGGGTCTCGCCCTTCGGGTCACTGGTGCGCACGGCGGCGGCCGGCGCGCTGATCTCCCTGAGCATCGAACTGCTCCAGACCGCGGTCCCTGGCCAGGTCGTCGACGTGGACTCGCTGCTGCTGAACACCACCGGAGTGGTGCTCGCCCATCTCGCGGTCGTCCCCGCGGGCCGGGCCGTGCTCCGCCGCAGGTGCGACGGTGCCGCGCGGTCCGCCCCTCTCACGGAGGAGCGTTCTCAGGGTCGTACCCCGACCCTTCCCAGGGTCGGGATCGCCCCGTGGAGTGACGCTTTGCCCGCTTCGCACACCCAGAATTGAGGCATCGGGGAGCGCACAAGGGCGCTCCGGCCGAGTCGCAGTTCGACGTTCGCGAAGGAGACCGCCATGACAGCTCTTGCCCGCCCCCGTGACGGACGGATGATCGGCGGAGTGTGCGCCGCGCTGGCCCGGCGCTTCGGCACCTCCGCGACCACGATGCGGGTGATATTCGTGGCCTCGTGCCTGCTCCCGGGCCCGCAGTTCCTGGTCTACCTCGCCCTGTGGCTGCTGCTGCCGAACGAGAAGACCGCGGGGACCGCCTGGTAGCGGCCGCGTGCCCGGCTCCGGCAGTTGTCACCCGGTCCGGCAGCCGTCACCCGCCAACCGCTATTCCGTACCTGCTGTCCGGCAGCCGCTGTCCCGCACCCGCTGTCCGGCAGCCGTCATTCGGCGTTCCTCTCGGCGAGCTTGTCCAGCTGCTTGTCGACGACCTCCTGGGGGACCTGTACCGACGTGCCCCTCTTCTTGGTGCCGGTGACGTCCAGCGCCATGAGCCTCACCACGGTGGCGCCGCGCCGTACGACGACCATGTGCACGGGTGCGGAAGCTCCCTTGCCGGTCGCGGTGAGGGTCCAGCTCACCGACTCGTCACCGCCGGTCCGGTACTCCGTGGCCGTCACGTCCTCGTACGTGCCGCTCTTGCCTTCGAGGGTCACGCCGAAGCCGGTGCGGCACGCTGCGACGGCTGACCGCAGGTCCCTGATCACCTGCCGGGCGTCGGCGTCGGCGTAGGCGCTGAGGGAGGAGGAGACGGCGAGCCCGGGGAGCCGCTGGGATCCGATGCCGCGGGTCACGGTGGCCCGGGCCACCGGCCAGGGCTTGTCGCCCATGACGTCGGCGAGGGGTTGGCAGTCCTCGCGGTCCACGGCAGGGCGTGCACCGGCCTTCGGGTTCAGCGCGGTGGCCGACACCTGGAAGCCCGGAAGATCGGCGGGCTGCAGTGCCGCACGTTCCAGGCTCCTGGCCTCGGGTCCGCTGGTGCTGGTTGCGACCTGCGGGCCGTCGTCACGGCCGCCGCACGCGGTCGCCAGGAGAAGTACGAGTGCCGCCGCGACGGTGGCCTTCACACGCATGTCGATGGTTCCTGTCGGTATTCGTTACCTGGTGTTCGTTGTCCGCTGTTCGTTGTCCGGTGGCGCTGTCCGTGATGGCCCGTGGTGGTGTCCGGTGGGCGTTCCCGTGGAGTCGCGCGCCTTCCGGGACGGCCGTCCCGGTGCGCGGCCGGCAGATGGTCCGGCGCGCGGACGGTGCGGAGGGCGGGTGCGGGGAGGGCCGGCTCACCGGCGCGTACGGCCGAGGGCGCACACCGGTGTGCGGTGCGCGCCCCGTGATGGTGCGTCGCGGCCGGTCAGGCGCCGAGTCCGGTGCCGGCGGGCAGACCGCCGAGTCCGGCGCCGCCGGGCAGGGCGCCGACGGGCACTCCGCCGAGCAGGGCGCCGGTCTTCTGGGCGGCGGGCAGCGCGTGCGGGAGGGCGGTGTCGGTGGCGACGTCGCCCAGCGTGTTGCGGGCGGCCCGGCCGCTCGTGGCGCCCTCCAGCGGCAGGGATTCGGTGACCTGGTCCAGGGCACCCGGGGCAACCTGGGGGACGATCGGGGCCGCGGTCGCGGAACTTGCGGCCACGGCGGCGAATGCGGCACCTAGGGCGGCGGCACCGAGGGTCTTGGCGGCGGACTGCTTCATCGGATTCGGTCCTTGCGGAAGGGGACTTGAGCGGCTCGTCAAGCTAATCAGCGTGTGCCATTGCCGCAAACACCGAAGAGGCGGCCGGAATTCGTGTCCGCGGCCGCCTCCTCACCCTTCGCAGGTCGTCAGCCCTCGGAAGAACCGCTGGTCGCGGCGGTCTGACGGAACAGCCATTCGGACTTCAGTTCTGCGTATCCAGGCTTGATCACGTCATTGATCATCGCGAGGCGTTCGTCGAAAGGAATGAACGCTGATTTCATCGCATTGACTGTGAACCACTGCATGTCGTCGAGCGTGTATCCGAAAGTGTCGACGAGGTGCTCGAATTCGCGGCTCATGCTGGTGCCGCTCATCAAACGGTTGTCGGTGTTCACGGTGGTGCGGAAGTGGAGGCGGCGCAGGAGCCCGATGGGGTGTTCCGCGTAGGAGGGCGCGGCGCCCGTCTGGAGGTTGGAGGTGGGGCACATCTCCAACGGGATGCGCTTGTCCCGCACATAGGCCGCGAGCCGGCCCAGCTTCACCGTGCCGTCCTCGGCGACCTCGATGTCGTCGATGATGCGCACGCCGTGGCCGAGCCGGTCGGCGCCGCACCACTGCAGGGCCTGCCAGATGGACGGCAGCCCGAAGGCCTCGCCGGCGTGGATGGTGAAGTGGTTGTTCTCCCGCTTGAGGTACTCGAACGCGTCGAGGTGGCGGGTGGGCGGGAAGCCCGCCTCGGCACCGGCGATGTCGAAGCCGACGACGCCCGTGTCCCGGTAGCGGTTGGCGAGTTCGGCGATCTCCAGGGCCCGCGCGGCGTGCCGCATGGCGGTGAGGAGTGCTCCCACGCGGATGCGGTGGCCGCTCGCGCGGGCGCGACGCTCACCCTCGCGGAAGCCTTCGTTGACCGCCTCGACGACCTGTTCGAGGGTCAGGCCCTTCTCGAGGTGCTGCTCGGGCGCGTACCGGACCTCGGCGTAGACGACGCCGTCCTCGGCGAGGTCCTCCGCGCATTCGGCGGCGACCCTGACCAGGGCCTCCCGGGTCTGCATGACCGCGCAGGTGTGGTCGAAGGTCTCCAGATAGCGTTCCAGGGAACCGGAGTCGGCCGCCTCGCGGAACCAGATGCCGAGCTTGTCGGCCTCCGGCTCGGGCAGCGCGGTGTAGCCCGCCTGACGGGCGAGATCGATGACAGTGCCGGGGCGCAGCCCGCCGTCGAGGTGGTCGTGGAGCAGGACCTTCGGCGCGCGGCGGATCTGGTCCGCGGTCGGCAGGGAGGGGGTCGGGCTCGTCATTTCCGCACTGTAGCCCCTACGCGCGTAGAGCACCGGGCCCCGACCCGACGTCGATATGTAACAGTGACCGGCAGGACGGGTGGAGTACATCTCCGCTTCTGAGAGTGTTCTGCCATGGGACAGAACGCACTGCCCCGGTGGTGGGGGCGGCCCTCCGGCCGCGGCGGTCCGGCGACCGCACTGTGGGAACGAACGGAAGTCCGAACGAACGGTAATCCGCAGCGTGCGCGGCTCGGCCGGGCCGTTCGCGCGAGCGGGGCGGACTCGGCCGTCGGCGCCGTGGTGCTGACCCTGCCGGACGGCGACCCGGTCTCGGGACGAGGACCCTCCGTCCTCGCGTACGCCTCGGTGTGGCCACTGGCCCGTGCGTTGGTCCGGGCCGGTGGCGAGGACGGACTCGTCGCCCATGTGGTGCGGTACCGCTCGCGCGGCTGGAACGGCACCGACGCCCGGTTGGCGGCGGACGCGGCCTGGGCCGTGGAGGAGCTCGTCCGGCGCTACGGGGACGTTCCGGTCTGCCTGGCCGGGCACGGCATGGGCGGACGGGCCGCACTCCGGGCCGCCGCACACCCCGCCGTCACCTCGGTCCTGGCGATGGCGCCCTGGCTGCCCGAGGACGACATGGCCGCCGAGCCGGAGCCGGTGCGGCAGCTGGCCGGCAAGCGGGTGCTGATCGTGCACGGCACCGATGACGCCCGCACGGATCCGGAGTTGTCGTTCCGGCTGGCGGAGCGCATCAAGAAGGCGAACCGGAACGTGTGCCGGTTCGAGGTGCACACCGACGGGAACGCGCTGCGCCAGCACCGCCGGGAAGTCCTGGCGCTGGCCGCCGACTTCGTGACGGGTTCGCTGCTGTCCCGGCCGTTCACCCGCCCGGTCGCGGACGCGCTGGCCGCTCCCCCGCCGCTGGGCCTGCGGATGCCACTGGCGGCGGGTTTCGGGAAGTCGCTGCGGTACTGACGCCTTACGGCGTCGGCCTGCCGGACGGCACGGCGCGACCGGACGGCACCGCCGCCGGACGGCACCGCCGAGCCGGACAGCACCATCGCCGGACAGCACCGCCGAGCCGGACAGCACCGTCAGTCGGACAGCACCGCCGAGCCGGACGGCACCGTCAGTCGGACAGCAGGCGTCCCCGCCGGGAGAGCAGGAACCGCTTGAACGCTGCGACCGGCGGGGTGTCGGGGTGTCCGTCGAGCCAGGCCACGCCGATCTCGCGGACGGCGCGGGGTGCGGTGACGGTGAGTTCGACGACGCCGGGGCGGGCCACTCCCGGGGGCGGCAGCAGGGCCACCCCGAGCCCCGCCGCCACCAGACCGCGGAGGGTCTCTGCCTCCTCGCCCTCGAAAGCGATCCGCGGTGCGAACCCGGCCTGCCGACAGAGGTCGTCGGTGATGCGGCGCAGCCCGTAGCCCGGTTCGAGGGTCACGAACATCTCGTCGGCGGCCTCGGCGAGCCGGATGCGCTTGCGGGAGGCGAGCCGGTGGTCCTCGGGAACGACGAGCCGCAGCCGCTGTTCGTCGAGCCGGCGGGAGACGAGGCCGGGGGCGTCCGGCACGGGCGAGGTCAGGCACAGGTCGAGGTCGCCGGTCCGCAGCCGTTCGATCATCGCCTCGCCGTAGTTCTGCACGAGCTGGAAGCGGACGCGGGGATGGTCGACGCGGAAGGCGCGCAGGAGTTCGGGTACGGTCTCCCAGCCCATGGTGTGGAGGAAGCCGAACGCGACCTTGCCCGCCGCGGGGTCGGCGTCGGCGCGCACGGACTCGGCGGCCTTCCCCACCTCGGTGAGGGCACGCTCGACGGAGCCGAGGAAGGTGCGGCCGGCGGGGGTGAGCGAGACGGTGCGGCCCCTGCGGGCGAACAGCGTGACGCCGAGGTCCTCTTCGAGGCGGACGATGGCCCGGGAGAGGGTCGACTGGGGCACGCCGAGGTCCTGTGCGGCGCGGGTGACATGCTCGTGGCGGGCCACGGCGGCGAAGTAGGCGAGCCGCGGGGCGAGCATCAGCCTGGTGCCCGCCTGGATGTCTTCTTCGTAACTGTTCAGTGACACGCGCGCTCCTGACCATCGCTCATGCATCAGTGGAATGATTATCGCCATTCCACGCATTGGACGCATCAGGCGGGGGTGCCTACGGTCGTCGTATGTCTCCCGCCAGTACCGGGGCGTCCACCACCGTGGGCGCCTCCCCCTCGTCGTCCCGTCAGTCGTCTCCCTCCCCGTCCGGCGCTTCCGCCCGGCAGACCGCTCCGGGACACACCGGCTACCGCCGGATGAGCTTCGCGCTCTTCGCCGCGGGCATGGCGGCCTTCGTCCTCCTCTACTCCACGCAGGCCCTGCTCCCCGCCGTCTCCGACGAGTTCGGCGTGACCGCGGGGCAGGCCAGCTGGACGGTCTCCGCGGCGACGGGTGCGCTTGCGCTGTGCGTGCTGCCGCTGAGCGCGCTGTCGGAACGGTTCGGACGGTCCAGGATGATGACGGTGTCGCTGGCGGTCGCCGTCGTGACCGGACTGCTGGTGCCCTTCGCGCCGACCCTGGGGTGGCTGGTGGCGCTGCGCGCCGTGCAGGGCGCCGCACTGGCCGGGCTGCCGGCGTCGGCGATGGCGTACCTCGCCGAGGAGGTCCGGCCCAAGGCGCTGGTCGGCGCGATCGGCCTGTTCGTGGCGGGCAACAGCATCGGCGGGATGAGCGGCCGGATCGTCACCGGCTGGGTGGCCCAACTGGCCGGCTGGCGCACGGCGCTGGGTGCGGCCGGTGTGCTGGCGCTGGTATGCGCGGTGGTCTTCCGGCTGCTGCTCCCCCGGGCGCGGAACTTCGCCCCCGCCTCGCTCCAGCCGCGGTCGCTCGCCCGCACCGTCCGCGGACACCTGTCGGACCCGCTCCTGATGCGGCTGTACGGGATCGGCGCGCTGTTCATGACCGTGTTCGGTGCGGTGTACACGGTCATCGGCTACCGACTGGTGGCGGCACCGTTCGGGCTGGCGCAGGGCGTGGTCGGCTCGATCTTCCTGGTGTACCTGGTGGGCACCGTGTCCTCGGCCGCGGCCGGGAGACTGGTGGGCCGGCTGGGCCGCCGCGGCGCGCTGTACCTGGCGGTCGGGACGACCGCCACGGGTCTGCTGGTCTCGCTCGCGGACACGATCGCCGCGGTGCTCGCCGGTCTCGTGCTGATCACGGCGGGTTTCTTCGCCGGACACGCCGTCGCCTCGGCGGCGGTGAGCCGGACCGCGAAGACCGGCCGGGCCCAGGCCTCGGCGCTGTACCAGTCGGCGTACTACCTGGGCAGCAGTGCGGGCGGCACCCTCGGCGCGATCGCGTTCCACGCGGGCGGCTGGCCGGCCACGGTGCTGCTGGGGCTGCTGGCCGTCCTGGGTGTGGTGTCGATCACCCTGTACGGGACACACCGTGCGCGTGCCGAGCGTCGCGTCGTGACCATGTCCGCCGCCCGCGGCTGACCCTCGGCGGCCCACCCCGACACCACGTGGCACCCCGCGACAAGATCACGATCTGTTACAGAAACGTCCCCCTCCGGGGGCAACTCCGGACCCCCCTCCGGCTGTCTACCAGGCGACAAATGCACCACGCGCCCGTATGGAGGAGTCGACAGCCGTGGGGGACATACGCAGACGAGGACTCGTCACTCTGGGTGTCACCGCTCTGGTGGCCCCGCTGACCCTCGCCATGGGGACCGGTTCGGCGCAGGCGGCGTCGTGTACGACGTCGGCCGGCCCGTACCAGAAGCAGGTCGAGAAGTTCCTCGGCCGCCCGGTGGACGGCCGGCAGTCGGCCGCCGACTGCCAGGCGATCAAGGCCTTCCAGACCAAGCACCAGATCTACCCGAACGCCGGGTACGCAGGACCGCTGACCTGGTCGGTCATGGACCTGATGAACAAGCAGAAGGCCGTCGGGACCAACCCGAACAAGGACGGCAAGTGCCCGACCGACAAGGGCCGCATCGCCTGTGTGAACCTGAGCCTCCAGCTCAGCTGGATCCAGGACGGTTCCAAGCTGGTGTACGGGCCGGTACCAGTGCGGTCCGGCCGTGACGGCTACGAGACCCGGACCGGGCTGAAGAAGATCTACTGGCGGGACATCGACCACGTCTCGTCGATCTACAAGGTGCCGATGCCGTACAGCCAGTTCTTCGACGGCGGCCAGGCGTTCCACTCCGTGGGCATCAGCGTCTGGGCGCCGCCCGGCTCGCACGGCTGCGTCAACATGCGGACGGCGGACGCGAAGAAGTACTGGAGCCTGCTCCGGAACGGCGACGACGTCTTCGTGTACGGCCGGAAGCCCGGCACCTGAGCGTCCGCGGTACGTGTGGTTCCGGGCGGGCGGCGCCCGGAACCACACGCCCGGGCGCGATTGTCAGTCCCCTCCTGTAGTTTCCGAAGCGCCGGTACCGAAGGGTGTCGGGGCTTCGGGCTACAGGGGTGGACCCCATGACTGAACTCGCAACGAGCACTGAACCGGAATCCCGGCTGGAGCAGTACCGCGTCGAGCTGACCGGCTACTGCTACCGGATGCTGGGTTCCTCCTTCGAGGCGGAGGACGCCGTCCAGGACACGCTGGTCCGGGCATGGCGCAGCCTCGACCGCTTCGAAGGGCGCTCCTCGCTGCGCTCCTGGCTCTACCGCATCGCGACGAACGTCTGTCTGGACATGCTGAACGCCGGGAACCGGCGGGCCCGCCCCATGGACCTGTCCTCTCCGCAGCCGCAGGCGTCCGCGGTGCTGAGCACCCGGCCGGAGGCCACCTGGCTGGAGCCGGTCCCCGACGCCCGGGTGATGCCCGCCGTCGCCGACCCGGCGGACACCGCCGTCGCCCGCGAGTCGGTCCGGCTGGCCTTCGTCGCCGCGCTCCAGCACCTGCCGCCCAAGCAGCGCGCCGTGCTGATCCTGCGCGAGGTGCTGGCCTGGAGGGCGAGTGAGGTCGCCGAGCTACTGGACACCACCGTCGCGTCGGTGAACAGCGCCCTCCAGCGGGCCAGGGCGACCCTGGCCGACGCCCCACCCCGCGAGACGGACCCGGCCGACCCCCTCGACGACGACCAGCGCCGACTCCTCGACCGGTATGTGACGGCCTTCGAGGGGTACGACATCGAGGCTCTGACCGCACTGCTCCACGAGGACGCCACACTGTCCATGCCGCCCTACGACCTGTGGCTGCGCGGCCGGGCGGACATCGCCGCCTGGCACCTGGGCCAGGGCATCGGCTGCAAGGGCTCCCGCCTCATACCGACGGTGGCCAACGGCACGCCCGCGTTCGGCCAGTACCGCCCCCGTGAGGACGGCCCCGGCCACCGGCCGTGGGCACTCCAGGTCATCGAGATCTCAGACGGCACGATCGTCGGGCTCAACGCCTTCCTGGACACCGACCGCTGGTTCCCGCTGTTCGGCCTCCCCGAGCACCTCGAAGAGCCCGGTCAGGACGAGTAGCGCGCACAGTGCGGGCGTCGGGTACCGGACCGTGAACCGGCACCCGTGCCGCCTCGCGACCAGCCTCATCCGGGTCAGTGCCTCGACCGCCGTCAGGTCGGCCTGTGTGACGGCGGTGGCATCGCACACGATCGCGGAGGCACCGGCCCCGTGGAGGGCGGCGACGCGTGCGCACAGGAGAGGCACGTCGGCGGGGGCGACGGCGGGGCCCGTGAGGACCAGGGTGCTCGGTTCGGTCATGTCCACACCGAAGGTGACCGCCGAGGAGGACGGAACTCATCGCGATGGGTCCATCGGCGGGCTCACACGGGGAAGCGCGCCCGTCCCGAGGCAGACGCCTTCACCGGTCCCAGCATGCCGAACGGGACCGGCGGGGGTCCGCCGGTCCCGTTCGCCCGAAAGGGTCGTCGCAGGTCAGAGGGGCATCAGGCGATGCGGTCCAGAACGATCGGGTTCGGGGTGAAGTCCGTGCCCGCGGGGGCGATGTCGTACGCCGCACCGAGGGACTGGAGCGCGTAACCGAACTTCTCCGGGGTGTCCGTGTGCAGCGTCAGCAGGGGCTGGCCCGCGGTGACCGTGTCACCGGGCTTGGCGTGGATCTCGACGCCCGCGCCGGCCTGCACCGGGTCCTCCTTGCGGGCGCGGCCCGCGCCGAGGCGCCAGGCGGCGACGCCGACGTCGTAGGCGTCGAGGCGGGTGAGGACACCCGAGGCCGGCGCGGTGATCACGTGCTGCTCGCGGGCGACGGGCAGTTCCGCCTCCGGGTCGCCGCCCTGCGCGGCGATCATGCGGCGCCAGACGTCCATGGCGGAGCCGTCGGCGAGGGCCTTCGCCGGGTCGGCGTCCTTGACGCCTGCCGCGTCGAGCATCTCGCGGGCCAGGGCGATGGTCAGCTCGACGACGTCCGCGGGGCCGCCGCCGGCCAGGACCTCGACCGACTCACGGACCTCGAGGGCATTGCCGGCGGTGAGGCCGAGCGGGGTCGACATGTCGGTGAGCAGGGCAACGGTCTTGACGCCGTGGTCGGTGCCCAGGCCGACCATGGTGGAGGCCAGCTCACGGGCGTCCTCGATGTTCTTCATGAACGCGCCGGTGCCGACCTTCACGTCGAGGACCAGCGAACCGGTGCCCTCGGCGATCTTCTTGGACATGATCGACGAGGCGATCAGCGGGATCGCCTCGACGGTGCCGGTGACGTCGCGGAGCGCGTAGAGCTTCTTG
The DNA here is from genome assembly GCF_055573115.1 of Streptomyces sp. NPDC030222. Classification (NCBI taxonomy): domain Bacteria; kingdom Bacillati; phylum Actinomycetota; class Actinomycetes; order Kitasatosporales; family Streptomycetaceae; genus Streptomyces; species Streptomyces sp. NPDC030222. The sequence continues at coordinate 126,500 of NZ_JBVICA010000015.1, read as the reverse complement.
TCGGCGGGGGCCAGGCCGTCGCCCGCCGCGCAGATCACCGCGCCGGTGGTGTCGAGGACGTGCAGCATCTCCTCGTTGGAGAGCAGGGCACGCCAGCCGGGGATGGACTCCAGCTTGTCGAGGGTTCCGCCGGTGTGGCCGAGACCGCGGCCGGAGAGCTGCGGCACCGCGGCGCCGCAGGCGGCGACGAGCGGGGCGAGCGGCAGCGTGATCTTGTCCCCGACACCGCCGGTGGAGTGCTTGTCCGCGGTGGGACGGGACAGCGAGGAGAAGTCCATGCGCTCGCCCGACGCGATCATCGCCGCGGTCCAGCGGGCGATCTCCTCGCGGTTCATGCCGTTGAGCAGGATCGCCATCGCCAGCGCCGACATCTGCTCGTCGGCGACCTCGCCGCGGGTGTACGCGTCGATGACCCAGTCGATCTGTTCGGGGCTCAGTTCGCCCCGGTCCCGCTTGGTGCGGATGACGGAGATGGCGTCCATGGGATTCCTTCCGGCGGGTGGTACGTGCGCTACGCGCGACTCTACGCGCATAGAGGAGAAAAGGGGCGGCCCCTCCACCGGAGCGGAAGGGCCGCGGGGGCCGGGAGCGGACGGGCGCCCGGCCCTGTCGAGGGGTCCTAGGGCAGCCGCTCCGGGCCGAAGGCCTGCGGAAGCATCTCCGAGAGGGGCAGCACCCCGTTCTCCGGTGTCTCCAGCAGCATCTCCGGACCGCCGAACTCGTAGAGCAGCTGACGGCACCGGCCGCACGGCATCAGGATCTCGCCCTTGCCGTCGACGCACGTGAAGTGCGTCAGCCGACCGCCGCCGGTCAGCCGCAGCGCGGAGACCAGACCGCACTCGGCACACAGGCCGAGGCCGTACGAGGCGTTCTCGACATTGCAGCCGGTGACGATCCGGCCGTCGTCGACGCGCGCGGCCGCACCGACCGGGTATCCCGAGTAGGGGGCGTACGCACGGGACATCGCCTCGCGGGCCTCCGCGCGCAGCGCCTCCCAGTCGAACCCGGCGGCCTGGCTCACTTGCCCTGGCCCTTCTTGTACGGCAGACCGTCCGCCTTCGGCGGCCGGAGCCGCTGCGCGGAGAGCGCCAGGACCAGCAGGGTGGTGACGTAAGGCGCGGCGTCCACGAACTGGCTGGGCAGCGCGTCCGTCAGGGCGTACCAGGCGAAGAGCAGCCCGGAGACGCCGAAGCAGACGCCGGCCTGCCAGTGCTTCTTCTTGTAGAGCTGCCAGGCGACGGCGAGCAGCAGCAGGATCGCCAGCAGCAGGAGCATGGCGTGGACGTTCTCGGCACCGCCGCGCAGCTTGAGGCTGTCGGTGAAGCCGAAGAGGCCGGCGCCGAGCGCGAGACCGCCGGGCATCCAGTTACCGAAGATCATCGCGGCGAGACCGATGTAGCCGCGGCCGCCGGTCTGGCCCTCCTGGTAGATGCCGGTCGACACGATGGCGAGGAAGGCACCCGCGAGTCCGGCGAGACCGCCGGAGACGATCACCGCGATGTACTTGTACTTGTAGACGTTCACACCGAGGGTCTCGGCGGCCACCGGGTTCTCACCGCAGGAGCGCAGGCGCAGGCCGAAGCCGGTGCGCCACAGGATCCACCAGGTGGCGGGGAACAGCAGGATGGCGACGACCGTCAGCAGCGACAGGTTGGTCACCAGACCGCCGAGCACGCCGGCCAGGTCGGAGACGAAGAACCAGTGCTTGGCCTGGAGGTCCGCCAGCGCGTCCGACAGCCCGGGAACGGTGATCTCGGTGATCTGGTCGATGCGCGGCGACTGCTTGGAGGAGCCGCCCTCGGCCTGGGCGAAGGTGAAGTTCGACAGGTAGCGGGTGGCGCCGACGGCCAGGATGTTGACGGCGACACCGGACACGATGTGGTTGACGTTGAACGTCACGGTGATGATCGCGTGCAGCAGGCCGCCGAGGCAGCCGCCGACGATGCCCATCACGACACCGGTCCAGGGGCCCCACTGGAAGCCGGCCCAGGCACCGAACCAGGTGCCGAGGATCATCATGCCCTCGAGGCCGATGTTGACGACGCCCGCACGCTCGGCCCAGAGGCCGCCGAGGCCGGCGAGGCCGATCGGGACGGCGAGCTTGAGCGCGCCGGAGACCTGGCCGACGGAGGTGAGGTCGTTCGCCCCGCTGATCATGCGGGTCAGCGAGAACAGGAGCAGTCCGCCCGCGATGATCAGCATGATGACGGGCAGGGTCAGCTTGCGGCTGCCGCCGCCCTTCTTGGGCGCGGCAGACGCAGCCGTAACGGTGCTGGTGGACTCGGTCATGCCGCCACCTCCTCACGGTTCTTCCGGGCGGCGGCGGCGAGTTCCTCGCCGACCTTCTGCTGCTGACGGCGCAGCCCGTACTGGCGGACGAGTTCGTAGGACACGACGACCGAGATCACGATCAGGCCCTGCATGATCGTGGCGATCTCCTTCTCGTAGCCGTGCTGGTCGAGGGAGGCCGATGCCTTGTCCAGGAAGGACATGAGCAGCGCGGCGAAGAAGATGCCGATCGGGTTGTTGCGGCCGAGCAGCGCGATGGTGATGCCCGTGAAGCCGACACCCGTGGGGAAGCTGAGGCTGTAGGTGTGGGTGTCGCCCAGCAGGGTCGGCAGACCGGCCAGGCCGGCCACGGCACCCGAGATCAGCATGGCGGTGAGGACCATCTTCTTGGCGTCGACACCGGAGGCCTGCGCCGCGGTCTCGCTGGCGCCGGTGGCGCGCAGGTCGAAGCCGAAGCGGGTGCGGTTGAGGACGAACCAGTAGACGATGCCCAGGGCGAACGCCACGAAGGTGAAGCCGTAGATCACGCCGCCGTCGCCGGTGTCCAGGCCGGGGAACCAGCCCGACTCGGCGATCTCACCACTGGTGAGGTCGTTCGAGCCCTCGGGCTGCACGCCGAGGTTGGCGGGCAGGATCAGCCAGGCGATCAGGCTGGTGGCGATCGCGTTCAGCATGATCGTGGAGACGACCTCGCTGACGCCGCGGGTGGTCTTGAGGATGCCGGCGATTCCGGCCCAGAACGCGCCGACCAGCATCGCGGTGACGACGATGAGCAGGATGTGCAGCGGGCCGGGCAGCGTCACGGACGCGCCCACCACGGCCGAGAGCATCGCGGCGAGCCGGTACTGGCCGTCGACACCGATGTTGAACAGGTTCATCCGGAAACCGATGGCCACCGCGAGGGCCGCCAGGTAGTACGTGCCGGTCTGGTTGAGGATGAGCACCTGGATGTCGACGTAGCTCGCCGACTCGAACATCAGGGTGAACGGCTCGATCGGGTTGCGGTCGGACGCCAGCAGCACGATGGCGGTCAGCACGAAGGCCACGGCCAGCGCGAGCACCGGACCGGCGATGCCCAGGAGCAGCTTGTCCTTGTCGAATTTCTTCATCGGGCATCACCGTGTTCGGGGCCCTCGGTGGAGCCGTGGTCGTGGGCTTCGAGGTGACCGGTGGCGGCACCGGTCATGGCGGTGCCGAGCTCCTCCGGAGTGATCGTCGCGGGGTCCGCGTCCGCGACCAGGCGGCCGCGGTACATGACGCGCAGGGAGTCGGACAGACCGATCAGCTCGTCGAGGTCGGCGGAGATCAGCAGCACGGCGAGACCCTCGCGGCGGGCCTCCCGGATCTGGTCCCAGATCTGTGCCTGCGCACCGACGTCGACGCCCCGGGTGGGGTGCGCGGCGATGAGGAACTTGGGGTTGTGGCTCATCTCGCGGCCGACGATCAGCTTCTGCTGGTTGCCGCCGGAGAGGGAGGCCGCGGTGACGTCGATGCCGGGGGTGCGGACGTCGTACTCGCGGACGATCCGCTCGGTGTCCTTGCGGGCCGCCTTCGGGTCGAGGATGCCGCGCTTGCTGTTGGGCGCCTCGGTGACGTGGCCGAGGATGCGGTTCTCCCAGAGCGGGGACTCCAGCAGCAGACCGTGCCGGTGGCGGTCCTCCGGGATGTAGCCGATGCCGTCCTCGCGGCGCCTGCGGGTGGGCGCGTGGGAGATGTCGGCACCGTCGAGCGTGATGACACCGGCGTCCGGGTCGCGCATGCCCATCAGGGCCTCGATGAGCTCGGTCTGGCCGTTGCCCTCGACGCCGGCGATGCCCATGACCTCGCCCTTGTGGATGGTGAAGCCGATGCCGCCCAGCACCTCGCGCACCACGCCGTCGGGGTCGGTGGCCGACAGCCGCAGGTCCCGCACCTGGATCATCGGAACGGCCGTGACCGTCGACTCGCGCGTCTCCGGGGACGGCAGCTCGCTGCCGACCATCAGCTCGGCGAGCTGCTTGGGCGTGGTGTTCGCCGGATCGGCGGTGCCCACGGTGGTGCCGCGGCGGATGACGGTGATGTCGTCGGCCACCGACAGGACCTCGCCCAGCTTGTGCGAGATGAAGATGACGGTCAGGCCCTCGGACTTGAGCTCGCGCAGGTTGTCGAAGAGCGCGTCGACCTCCTGCGGGACGAGCACCGCGGTCGGCTCGTCGAGGATCAGGGTCCGGGCACCCCGGTAGAGGACCTTGAGGATCTCCACACGCTGGCGGTCGGCCACGCCCAGCTCCTCGACGAGGGCGTCGGGGCGGATGTTCAGACCGTACGCGTCGGAGATCTCCAGGATCTTCTTACGAGCCTTGGCGCCGATGCCGTGGAGCTTCTCGCCGCCCAGAACGACGTTCTCCAGCACCGTGAGGTTGTCGGCCAGCATGAAGTGCTGGTGGACCATGCCGATGCCACGGGCGATGGCGTCGGCAGGGCTGTGGAAGCTGACCTGTTCACCGTCGATGGTGATGGTGCCCTCGTCCGGCTTCTGCATGCCGTAGAGGATCTTCATCAGGGTGGACTTGCCGGCACCGTTCTCACCGATCAGGGCGTGCACGGTGCCCTTGCGGACGGTGATGTCGATGTCGTGGTTGGCGACGACGCCGGGGAAGCGCTTGGTGATGCCGCGCAGTTCTACTGCGGCAGGAGGGCTGGACGCGTTGATGACGCACTCTCCTTGGCGGGAAGGAGCAGGGGGGCTGGGGAGCGCAGTGCCGGAAGCACTGACGGCAGGGCGGGGCGAAACTATCGCGCCAAGTGGCGGTCTACGCGCGTAGCGCTGCCGAATCGTAAAAGTGTACTGCAGAACGCCTTCCGGGGTCCGGGAGGGTGGCTGCTGCCACGCCCCCGGACCCGCGGACTTCCGTACCGACCTGGCGTGTTACGGCGCGGTCTTGACGGTGATCTTGCCGGAGATGATGTCCTGCTTCGCCTTCTCGACGGCGGCGGTCAGAGCGGCGTTCTTGGTGTACTCGGGGTTCGAGTCGGCCAGGCCGACGCCGTCCTTGTCCAGGCCGTAACGGACCTCACCGGACTGCGGCTTGCCGTCCTTGACCGACTTGATCAGGTTGTAGACCGCGTCGGAGACGTCCTTGGTGACCGAGGTCAGGATCTTGTCCTTGTAGGCGGCCAGACCCTTCTGGCTGTACTGGTCGGAGTCCACACCGATGGCCCACTTGCCGGCCTTCGCGGCGGCCTCGATCGCACCGGAGCCGGCCAGGCCCGCAGCGTGGTAGACCACGTCGGCGCCCTTGTCGAGCTGGCCCTGGGCGGCGGCCTTGCCGAGGTCCGGCTTGGCGAAACCGTCGAAGTTCGGCGGCTGGGTCAGGTACTGGGTGAGCACCTCGGCCTTGGGGTTGGTGTCCTTGACGCCCTGGACGAAGCCCGCCTCGAACTTCTTGATCAGCGGCACCTCGACACCGCCGATGAAGCCGACCTTGTTGGTCTTGGTGGCCTTGGCGGCGGCGACGCCGGCGAGGTAGGAGCCCTGCTCCTCGTTGAACACCATGTTGGCGATGTTCTTACCCTGCACCGAGGTGTCGTCGATGATGCCGAAGGTGGTCTTCGGGAACTTCTCGGCGACCTTCTTGATGGCCGGCGCGTAGGCGAAGCCCACGCCGATCACCGGGTTGTTGCCGGCACGGGCCAGCTCGGTGAGACGCTGGACCTTGTCGGCGTCCGACTCGCCCTCGGACGGCTCGGCTTCGCTGCCCTTGATGCCGAGGTCCTTCTCGGCCTTCTCGAGACCCGCGAAGGCGGCGTCGTTGAACGACTGGTCACCGCGGCCACCGATGTCGTAGGCGATGGCGGCGCTGGCGCCACTGGTCTTCTCCGAGGCACCCTCGGAGGACGTCTTGCCGCCACAAGCGGTGGCGGACAGTGCGAGAGCCGCGGACGCGATGCCCACGGTGGCGATCCTGGTGATCCGGCGCACTGGAAGGCTCCTTTTAAACCTGACCGAAAGCGCCACTTCCGGCGCTGGCTTCGCGGCGATCGTAACGCGCGTAGATGTCAGGTAAAGGCCCCTTCGACAGCTGTTATCGGATCGACGCGAACGAAGGTTTAACTGTCCGATTACTTACGGTGTCCATCGAGGAGAGCGGCCGCCGTGAAGAGCTCGACGCCGACTCGGATGGCCTCTTCGTCGACGTCGAAGTCGCCCCGGTGGAGGTCGAGTTTGACGGCGCTGCCCGGGACCCGGACGCCCAGCCTGGCCATCGCACCGGGCACGTGCTCGAGGTACCAGGAGAAGTCCTCGCCGCCGAGGCTCTGCTCGGTGTCCTCGACCGACGGCTGGCCCCGGCGCGCGACCATGGCCTCGCGGAGCAGTTCGGTGACGGCGGAGTCGTTGACCACCGGAGGGACGCCGCGGACGTAGTTGATCTCCGACTTGGCCCGGTGCAGTGTCGCGATCTCGTCGACGGCCGCGTGGACCAGGTCGGGGGCCTCGCGCCAGGCGACGAGGTCGAGGCAGCGCACGGTGCCGGACAGCTCGGCGTGCTGCGGGATCACGTTGCATGCGTGACCGGACTCGATGCGGCCCCAGGTGACGGCCAGGCCGGCACGGGAGTCGATCCGGCGGGCGAGCAGGGCCGGGACCTCGGTGACCACCTTGGCGGCTGCCGTGACCAGATCGGTCGTCAGGTGCGGCCGCGCGGTGTGGCCGCCGGGCCCGTCGAGGACGATCTCCAGCCGGTCGCAGGCGGAGGTGATGGGACCCGTGCGCAGCCCGATCCGGCCCGAGTCCACGCGGGGGTCGCAGTGCACCGCGATGATCTTGCCGACTCCGTCCAGCACCCCGCACTCGATGGCGTCGGCCGCACCGCCGGGGAGCACCTCCTCGGCGGGCTGGAAGATCAACCGGACCGCGTTGGGCAGCCGGCCATCGCGGTCGAGCGCGGCGAGCACCAGTCCGGCGCCGAGGACGACGGTGGTGTGCACGTCGTGGCCGCAGGCGTGGGCGCGGTCGGGGACCGTCGAGCGGTAGGCGACCCCGGTCTTGGTGTCGGGGATGGGCAGGGCGTCGATGTCCGCGCGCAGCGCCAGCATGGGGCGCTCGCCGTCCCAGGTGCCGACGTCGCAGATGAGGCCGGTCCCGCCGTCCAGCACCCGTGGCTCCAGGCCCGCCGCCGCCAGCCGCGCCTTGATCGCGGCGGTGGTGCGGAACTCCTGGTTGCCCAGTTCCGGGTGCATGTGGAGGTCCCGGCGGAAGGCGATCAGCTCGGTACGCAGCGACTCGGGAAGCGTGCCGTGCAGGGGTTCTTCCCCGGGGAGGTGGGTTTCGGACTCGCGGGACATCAACTGGTTCACCTGTTGAAGGTTAAGCCCCCGGACGGGTCAATTGGCCGCCGATCAACAAAAGTTCAGCCCGATAGGGGAAAGAAAATTGGCCACCCTGCGCATGCGGTCCGTATCCGGTGGGTAAACTCACCCGCTTTGCGCGCCACCCTTCGGGAGCAGTGTGGCGGCCAGACCTGCGACAACGGCGGCGAGACCCGCCTCGAAGCCCGCCTCGTGGTTGCGGAACATCTCCTCGCCGACCGCCGCCGCGGTGGGGTGCTCTTTCAGCCGCTCGGCGCGGGCGGCCAGATCGACCGGACGCTCACCGCCCCACGACTGCTCCTCGGTGACGTACCCGATCGTGTAGCAGTACGCGGTCATCCAGGCCCGCGCGGCGCCGGAGGGGCCGAGGCCGGCGTCGGCGAGCATGCCCAGGTACGCCTCCATGGGGGCTCCGTGGCTGTCATCGGTGAAGTGCGTCCCGCTGTAGACCTTGGCGCCGTCCCGGTAGCGCAGCAGATGCTCGCGCAGGCCGCGCATGGCGGCGGTGAGGGCCTCCCGCCAGTCCTCGGGAGCCGGCTGCAGCATGTCGGCCGTCATCCGGCGCAGCATCTCGGTGGCCATCTCGTCGAGCAGCGCCTGCTTGTCCTCGAAGTGCCAGTAGAGGGCCGGCGCCTTCACGTCCAGCTCCCTGGCGATGGCCCGCAGGGTCAGGCCTTCCAGGCCGACCTCGTTGAGCAGGCGCAGTGCGGTGTCCGCGACCCGGGCGCGGTCGATCTTCGTAGGTGCCACCCGAGAAGTTTAACGCCGTTAAGGGATTGACGGCTTAACGGCGTTAAGGGCATGGTCGAGACATGGCACTTAACAGCGTTAAGCAAAGCCCCGCGCCGGTCGACGTCCTGGTGGTGGGCGCCGGGCCGACCGGTCTCGCTCTCGCCTGCGACCTCGCCCGCCGCGGCGTCACCGCCCTGGCCGTCGAGAAGGCGACCGGGCTCTTCCCCGGCTCCCGGGGCAAGGGCCTCCAACCGCGCACCATGGAGGTCCTCGACGACCTGGGCGTCATCGAGGCGGTACGGGCGGCCGGCGGACCCGCCCCGGTCGGCATGCTCTGGCAGGACGGCGAGCGCCAAGGCGAGCACGACATGTTCGAACGGGCCGCGCCGACCCCCGCCGAGCCGTACGGCGAGCCCTGGATGCTCCCCCAGTGGCGCACCCAGGACATCCTGTTCGCCCGGCTCCGCGAGCTCGGCGGGGACGTCTCCTTCGGCTGCGAGCTGCTGGAGCTCACCCAGGACGCGGAAACGGTGACGGCCCGGCTCGCGGATACGGACGGAGCGGTGCGCGAGGTGCGCGCGCGGTACGCGATAGCGGCGGACGGTGGGCGGAGCACGGTCCGTACGGGTCTGGGGCTCGGCATGACCGGGGAGACGGTCGACCCCTCGCCCATACTGGTCGCCGACGTCCGCGTGTCCGGACTCGACCGGGACAACTGGCACTTCTTCACCGGGCGGGACGGTTACACCGCCCTGTGCCCGCTGCCCGGCACGGACGACTTCCAGCTGATCGCGCAGTTCGTGCACGGCACCCCGGACGTCTCGACCGACGGGGTGCGGCGGCTGGTCGCCGACCGCAGCCATCTCACCGCCGGCCAGGTCGCCGAGGTGCGATGGGCCTCGGACTTCCGGCCGCGCGCGGCCATGGCGGACCGGTTCCGGGACGGCCGGGTGTTCCTCGCCGGCGATGCCGCCCATGTGCACTCACCGGCGGGCGGGCAGGGCCTGAACACCAGCGTCCAGGACGCGTACAACCTCGGCTGGAAGCTCGGCCAGGTGCTGCGCGGCGGCGCTCCCGAGTCCCTGCTCGACTCGTACGAGGAGGAGCGGATGCCGGTCGCCGCGGCGATGCTCGGCCTGTCGACCGCCATCCACCGCGGCGAGGCCCGGCGGGGCCGGCAGACCCGGCAGCTCGGCCTCGGCTACCGGGGCGGTCCGCTCTCCGCGGAGACGCGGCCCGATCTGCCGGAGGGCGCGCTCCGGGCGGGCGACCGTGCACCGGACGGGCCGGACGGGCCCGGCCGGCGGCTGTTCGACGTCTTCCGCGGACCGCACTTCACCCTGCTCGCGGTCGGGACGGACGCGCCCGCCCTCGACGAGGAGAGGGTGCGGGTCCGGGTGCACCGGATCGATGCGTACGAAGCGTACGGGCGGGGGCTTTTCCTGATCCGCCCGGACGGCTACGTCGGCTGGGCGGGCGACGACACCGCGTCCGGTCTGCGGGAGTACCTGGCGGGTGTCATGGGGGCGTGAGACGCATCGGGGGCGCGCGCGTGGGTGCGGGTGCAGAGTGCGTGCGGGGCGTCGGGCACACAGGCCCCGGGACGGAGCCGTGTGAAGTCTGCCGGACACAAGGCCGTCGGATGCAAGCCATCGGACGCAAGGCCGTCGGACCCGAGGAGGGAGGTCGTACCACGCGAGGAGGCACGCGGTGGGAGGTCACGCCGCCGGGACGAGGAGGGGGCGTCACGCGCCCGGATGGGCGTCACCTGGGCCTGCGCACCACCTGACGACGTACTGCGGGCGTCACGCGCGGACGTGCGTCACGCGCTGGCGAGCGACAGCTTCAGCGCGAAGCCGAGGAACAGCGCACCGGCCGCCGAGGTGGCCGCCGCGGAGAGCGTCCTGCGGCGGCGGAACGCGGCAGCCAGGCGGGTCCCGCCGAAGATCAGCACGGACAGGTAGAGGAAGCTGCCCAGCTGCAGCAGCGTGCCCAGGACCAGGAACGAGAGCGCGGGGTAGGCGTAGCCGGGGTCGACGAACTGCACGAAGAACGAGACCAGGAACAGGATCGCCTTCGGGTTGAACAGGCTGATCACGAACGCCCGGCGGAACGGCCGCTCGGCCTCGTCGGACCCTGCGGTGTCCGCCACCACCTCCGCGGCCCTCTCCCGGCGGTTCCGCCACAGGGACCACGCGGCACGGAGCATGCCGACGGCCAGCCAGGTGAGGTAGCCCGCGCCCGCGATCCTGACGATGCCGAAGAGCAGCGCGTTGGTCTGGAGCAAGGAGGCGGCGCCGGCCGCCGACAGCACCATGAGGACGGTGTCACCGCACCACACTCCGGCCGCGGCGGTGTATCCCGCCCGCACCCCGCGCCGGGCGGCGACCGACAGGACGTAGAGCGAGTTCGGCCCGGGCAGCAGGATGATCAGGACGAGGCCCGCGAGATAGGTCGGAAGGTCGGTGACACCCAGCATGCAGCGGAGTGTCGCACAGAGGTACGACACTGCGCCCCGGGCGTCCACCATGCGGTGCCGGGTGCGGGCTGCCGGGTGCCGGCTGCCGGGTCAGAACACGTCTGACGGCTCGTATGTCCCCCACACCTCGCGGAGCGCGTTGCAGACCTCGCCGACGGTGGCCCGGGCCCTGAGCGCGTCCTTCATCGGGTGGAGGACGTTGTCGTCGCCCGCGGCCGCCTTCTTCAGGGCGGCCAGCGCGGCGTCGACGGCCGGCCGGTCGCGCTCGGCGCGCAGCCGGGCCAGGCGTTCGGCCTGCTGGGCCTCGATCGCCGGGTCGACGCGCAGCGGCTCGTAGGGCTCCTCCTCGTCGAGCCGGAAACGGTTGACGCCGACCACGACGCGCTCGCCGCTGTCGGTCTCCTTGGCGATGCGGTAGGCACTGTGCTCGATCTCGCTCTTCTGGAAGCCGCGCTCGATGGCGTTCACGGCGCCGCCCAGGTCCTCGACCCGCGCCATCAGGCCCAGGGCCGCGGCCTCCACCTCGTCGGTCATCCGCTCGACGGCATAGGAACCGGCGAACGGGTCCACAGTGGCCGTGACGTCGGTCTCGTGGGCGAGGACCTGCTGGGTGCGCAGGGCCAGCCGGGCGGACTTGTCGGTGGGCAGCGCGATCGCCTCGTCGAAGGAGTTGGTGTGGAGCGACTGCGTGCCGCCGAGTACCGCCGCGAGGGCCTGGACGGCGACGCGGACCAGATTGACCTCCGGCTGCTGCGCCGTGAGCTGCACCCCCGCGGTCTGGGTGTGGAAGCGCAGCATCATCGACTTGGGGTCCTCCGCGCCGAATTCCTCACGCATGACACGGGCCCAGATCCGGCGCGCGGCACGGAACTTGGCGACCTCCTCCAGGATCGTCGTACGCGCGACGAAGAAGAACGACAGCCGTGGCGCGAACTCGTCGACGTCCATGCCGGCCGCGACGGCGGTACGCACGTACTCGATACCGTCGGCGAGGGTGAACGCGACCTCCTGCGCGGGCGAGGCACCAGCCTCGGCCATGTGGTAGCCGGAGATCGAGATGGTGTTCCACCGGGGGATCTCGGTCCGGCAGTACTTGAAGATGTCCGCGATCAGGCGCAGCGACGGTTTCGGCGGGAAGATGTACGTCCCCCGGGCGATGTACTCCTTGAGGACGTCGTTCTGGATGGTCCCGGTCAGCCGGCCGGCGCCGACTCCCTGCTCCTCCGCGACCAGCTGGTAGAGCAGCAGCAAGACCGCGGCGGGGGCGTTGATGGTCATCGAGGTGGAGACCCTGTCCAGCGGGATCCCGTCGAACAGCACCCTCATGTCGTCGATCGAGTCGATGGCGACGCCGACCTTGCCCACCTCGCCGTGCGCGATCGGCGCGTCGGAGTCATGGCCCATCTGGGTGGGCAGGTCGAAGGCGACGGAGAGCCCCATGGTGCCGTTGGCGATCAGCTGCTTGTAGCGGGCGTTCGACTCGACGGCCGTGCCGAAACCGGCGTATTGGCGCATCGTCCACGGCCGGCCGGTGTACATGGAGGGGTAGACGCCGCGGGTGAAGGGATAGGCCCCCGGCTCACCCAGCTTCTCGGCCGGGTCCCACCCGTCCAGCGCGGGCGGTCCGTAGACCCGCTCGATGGGCAGTCCCGACTCCGATTCGCGCGCCATGTGGTGTGCCTCCCGGTAGAACACCGACTCTTTCCACTGACCGGTACCGACAGACCCACTGACCGTACCGACCGGCTCGACGGCGGACCGCCCAGCGCCGCGCCACGGGCCTCTTCCCCATCATGCGCGGGATTCCGCAACCGGGCGGCCCGGGAATCTGTCCTATCGGACACAGGGGTCGATGGGGGTGGCGATGCACCGGATGTCTGCCGCGAACGGATATGCCGCGCGGGTACCGGCCGTACGGGTACCCGCCGTACAGGGATCAACCGGTCACGGACCGGCCGCACACGCACCGGCCGACCATGCACCGGCCGGGCGCAGACGGACCGTCCGGGTATCCGTCGTCGGCAGGGCGCTGGGCGCGGCGGCGGTCACCGCGGCGGTGTTGGGTTCGACGGCCTGCGGCCCGCAGGGGGCACCGCCCCCGGGCGCGTCGGCGGCCCCCGGGGACGCCAAGCCCGGCGCGGCGCGGCCGGGCGCCACCGCGTCCGCCCCGCCTGCCCCGTCCGCCCCGCCGGCGCCCGTAGCGGCATCGCCCACCCGCCCGGCGTCGCCCACGACGAAGCAGGCGCCCGAGCCGCCGCCCGAGCCCGAGCCCCTGATGGCCGAGGGCTCGCAGGGCGAGCGGGTGCGGGAACTCCAGGCGCGGCTGCGCCAGGGCGGGCACTTCGACCGCAGCCCCACCGGCTACTACGGCACGCTCACCGCCTCCGCCGTCAGGACCTTCCAGGGCGCCCGGGGCCTGCCCCGGACCGGCAGCACGGACGGCGCCACCTGGCAGCGCCTGCTCGCCACGACCCGCAGGCCCACCCGCTCGGAGCTGCATCCGCCGACCACCCGTCCGGTGGCCGCACCGGATCCGCGCTGTATGACCGGCCGGGTGCTGTGCATCAGCAAGACCAGCCGCACCCTCGCCTGGATGATCGACGGCCGCGTCGTCTCGTCGATGGACGTCCGCTTCGGCTCGCAGTACACACCCACCCGCGAGGGGCGGTTCACCGTGTACTGGAAGTCCCGGAACCACGTGTCGACGCTCTACGACACGCCCATGCCGTACGCGATGTTCTTCAGCGGCGGCCAAGCGGTGCACTACTCCGCGGACTTCGCGGCCCGCGGCTACGGCGGCGCCTCGCACGGCTGCGTCAACGTCCGGGACAAGGGGAAGATCGCATCCGTCTTCGCGCAGGTCCGCACCGGCGACGAGGTGGTCGTCTACTGGTGACGCCCCGGCACATCGGCGAGGGAAGCGCGAGAGGGAGAGAGTGAGGGCGCGGGCGGGATCGGGGGAACGTGTCCCGCCCGCGCCGGTGCGCAAAGCCGTAGGTACGGGGGGAACCCCGGCTGCTGCGCCGCCGATGACCAGTCGGCTCACTTATCTCTGCGCCGGGAGGCCGAAAAGTGTCACACCCCCGTGTCACGCCCCTCCGTCACGCCTCTCGCCCACCCGCCGTCACGGTCACCGCGGCGGCCGCGACGTGCCGGTCAGGAGGCGTCGGCGACGGGACGCGGGACGCCTGCGACCGCACGCTCCGCGGTCCGGCCGGAAAGCCCACCGGGCGTCGACGGCATCGCACGGGCGGCGTCCGCCGCCGGGGCCGCGAGCGGGGTGACCACGGCAGGTGCCACAGGGGCGACCACGGGACCGGTGGTCACGGGACTGGTGGTCACGGGACTGGTGGTCACGGGCAGCCACGACGCGGCGAGCGCGGGCGGGGGCGCGGTGCTCCACGGCGCGGCGCCCACGGTACGGCTGCTGTCCTCCGTACCGGAACTGCCGTCCACACTGCTGCTGTCGGCGCCGGGGTCCGTGCCCGAGCCGGGTGACGTTCCGTCGTCGCCCTTTCCGTCGCCGCCGGGGTTCTCGCCCTCGTCCGGTCCGGACCCGGCGTTGTCCGGGGTGCCGTCGTCGGAGGGGTCGTCCTGCCCCCTGCCGTCCTTTTCGAGCACCTGGTCGCAGAACGTCTTGACCTTTCCGGCCCCCGACGCTGCTTCCTCCAGCCGCCGCCTGAGTTCGCCGTCCAGCCATCCGGTGCGGTACGAGCGGCAGGCGTCGACAACCTTGTCATGGTGTTCACGGGACCCGTCGGCACCGTTGACGCCCGGTGCCCAGGGCTCCTGACCGGGGCCCCGGGACGTGCCGGGCGTGGCGGTGGCGTCCGCCGTCGGCTCGGGCGAACGCGCGGGCGAGCCGCCGTCGGAAGGCGAGATGCCCGCGGAATCGCCCCCGGCGTCCGGGAAGGGGGTGCCGTACGCGTCCTGCGACGGCTCGACGGCCGCCACCGACGAGGCGGGCTCGGGTCCGACTCCGAACGGCAGCGGCAGCACACCCGAACCGGCGGCCACGGCGACACCCCCCAGCGCGCATCCGGCCACCGCGGCGGCAAGGGCGAGACGCACCGGCCGCAGACCGAATCCGGAGCGCCGACGGCGGTGGGACGGCGGAGCCGCCGTCTCGGCCCTTCCGAGCCGCGCCTCGCGGAACGCGGCGAGCGCGGCCGCCTCACCCGCGAGTTCTCCGCTGTCGTCGGAGGTGTAGGGGAGAAGGGTCGCGCTGTTCAGCACGGCTGCCAGCCGCTCGGCCCGCACACGGGCGTCTTCGTCGGGCGGCTCGACGGTTTCACCTCTCAGCAGCCGCTCGGCGGCCTCCATGTCAAGCCACTCGTCACGCTCGTCGGCCATCACATGTCCTTCTGCGTCCGCACAAAGGATTGCGTCACACCGGCGGAGGCCGATCCTTTCGAACGCCGCCCCCGTTGCGGCGGAAGGCCGTCCAGTTCGCTCCTGCCGCCGGCCGAGGCGTCGGGTTCTTGTGCGCCGAGCAGTTCGGCGAGTCGTTTCAGCCCGCGGTGCGCGGCCGTACGGACGGCTCCGGGACGCTTGCCCAGGGTCTCGGCGGCGCTCTTCGCGTCCAGCCCGACCACCACGCGCAGGACGACGGCCTCGGCCTGGTCCTGCGGGAGCTGGGCGATCAGGGCGAGGGTCCGGCCGGTGGCGAGGGACTCCATGGCCTCGGCGGCGGTGTCGGCGGGGTCCGCCTTCCCCGCAAGCTCGGTCTCGTCCCCGCCGACCGCGGGACGTCGCCCCCTCATGCGGATGTGGTCCAGCGCGCGGTTACGGGCGATGCGGGCGGCCCAGCCGCGGAACCGGTCCGCGTCACCGCTGAACCGCTGGAGGTCACGGGCGATCTGGAGCCATGCCTCCGAAGCGACGTCCTCCGCCTCCGGCTCACCGACCAGGGTGCGTATGTAGCCCAGGAGCCGTGGATGCACGGCCCGGTACACAGTCCGGAACGCATGCTCGTCCCCGGCCTGCGCCGCGAGCACGGCGGCGGTCAGCTCCGCGTCGTCCCCCAGCAATCTGTACTCGTCCCCTGTCCCGTCACCGCTGGTCATCACCACCGCGCCGCCCTGCGCGGACTTGCACGCTAAAGCCTGGAGCGGGTGTCCGTCCACGTCTTGTACAACCTGCAACTACTTACTGACAGAGCGCGGTGTGACACAAAACGCAGCCGTGGCGCTGAAAGGAGTACGGGGCCGCCACACGGTCCCGACGGATGGCGGCCGGGGCCTCTCCTGTGGGGGGTGGCGGCTCCGGTCGCCCTCCGCCTGGCGCTTCCCGCGGGCCTCGCTGCACCGTCGTTTCCCTCGTCACCGGCCGGACCTCCGGACGCGCTCGTCATCTGCCTCCGGCTACTCCGGAATCTCCGCCCTTGCCGTGCCGGCCGCCGGACACACCCGTGCCCTTCCGCGGGCCCTTCCTGGGCTTCTTCTTACCGTCGCCACCGTCGGCCTTGCCGGTCTTGTCGCGCTTGTCACCTTTGTTGGCGCCCTTGTTGCGGTCCTTGCTCTTCTCGCCCTTGCTTTTCTTGCCCTTCTTTTCGCCGTTCTCGCCCTTGCCGTTCTCGTCGGGCTTGCCGGCCTTGTTTCCCTCACCCTGGTTGTCGCGCTTGTCGGCCTTGCTTCCCCCGCCGTCCTTGTCGTTGTTCCGGTCGCGGGCGTCCTTGCCCTTGCCGTCTTCGTGGTGGTTCCGGTCGCGGGCGTCCTTGCCCGTGCCGTGCTTGGGGTCCCCGCCCTTCTTCGCGTCCTGACCCGTCCCCGCGCCACGGTCCCCGGCCTCCTGCCCAGGGCCGGAGCGGGACCCGGACGGACCGGTGGAACCGCCCGCCCCGGAGGGTCCGGGAGGCGAGGTCACGGACGTTTCGGGCGCCTGAGGGCGGACGTCGCCGCCACCGAAGGGCGACGGAATCGGCAAGGCGCCGCTTCCCGCGGCCACCGCGATCCCGCCCAGCATCACCGTCGCGGCGAAGCCGCCGACCAGCGCCCTCGCCGAACGCAGCCCGGGCCACCAGCCTCTGCCCGGCCGCCAGTCGTCGCGCCGGCGCGGTCTGTGCCGCCGGGCGTGGGCACCCTCGTCGCGGGCCGCGCGGAACGCGGCCACCGCTCGCTCCTCGCGTGCGGGGTCCGGCGTACCCGAGCACACGGCAGCGAGCAGCGCGGCGAGTTCGGGCGTCAGCTCCGGCTCCGGCTCGCCGGTCGTCCGTTCGTGTCGTTTCATGTCTCGTCTCTCAGCGCACGCTGCGGTGCGTTCATCACACCACCGACGCGATCCGAGGCCACTTGCCCGGCCAGTCTCTTGAGCCCCCTGTACACCGCAGTCCTCACCGAGCCTGCTCGTTTGCCCAGCACGCGCGCCGCCGCAGGTCCGTCGAGCCCCACGACCACCCGCAGCATCACGGCCTCCGCCTGGTCCCGCGGCAGGCCGGCTATCAGCGCCAGAGCCTGTTCGGTCGACAGGGTCTCCAGCGCCGCGTCCGCCGTGTCCAGTCCGCCGGGCAGTTCCAGGACGTCCTGTTCCAGCAACGCGGTGCGCGGCCTGCGCCGTTGACGGCGGAGGTGGTCGAGTGCCCGGTGCCGCGCGATGGTCGCGGTCCAGCCTCGGAACCCCGCCCCGTCGCCGCGGAACCGCGCGAGGTCCCTGGCGATCTCCAGCCACGCCTCGGACAGCACGTCCTCCGCGTCCTCACCGACCAGGCCCCGTACGTAGACCAGCAGTCCGGGGTGGACGAGACGGTAGGCGGTCTCGAAACCGTGCTCGTCCCCCTGCTGGGCGCGCTCGACCGCATCGCCGAGCTCTCCGTCGTACGCCTGCGGACGGCGCTGCTCTCCGCCCCTTCTCACACTTCCCTCTTCGTGCCGATCCGGCACCGGCGTCCTGCCCATGCCCCCCGTGGGGCGTCACGCCCCACCCAACTCTGCGCAGACTCTCCTCCGCACGTCCCAGAAATCGTCAACATGGCGCGATTGCAGCGGCATTGCCCGCCGGGAACCCTTCGGAAACCCCATGGTGACACTTCCCGGCCGCCGACCGCTGAGCAGGGCGGGGGCGCCCTCGGATCGCCCACTCGACTTCATCTCGGCACCTCTCGGAGGACGTGTTG
This sequence comes from Streptomyces sp. NPDC030222, assembly GCF_055573115.1. Classification (NCBI taxonomy): domain Bacteria; kingdom Bacillati; phylum Actinomycetota; class Actinomycetes; order Kitasatosporales; family Streptomycetaceae; genus Streptomyces; species Streptomyces sp. NPDC030222. Next base: position 108,540 of record NZ_JBVICA010000015.1, on the reverse strand, counting down.
AGCCTGTACTTCCATCTGCGGTCGCTCCCGCCCGCCTGGGTGAGCGACGATCCGTTACGGCTCGAAGGAGTCTTCGACGACGGCTGGGGCGCCGTGCGGGTGCTGCGCGAGGCGCGGCTGGCCGATGTGCTCGACAAGGACTTCCTGGACGTCGACCTGCTGTACACCGGCTCCCGGCGCCCCTCGCCCGCGGACGGCCCGCGGACGCTGCCCGTGCTCGGCGGCCGGGTGATCCGTCACCCCGACGAACAGCTCCCGCCGTTCATGGTGCTGGACCCCGACGGAGTCGCACAGGCGGCCGCGTTCCTGTCCGCGGCCTCATTTGAGGCGCTGTGGTCGGCCTCGCGGGACGAACTGACCGCGCCGTACCTCCCGCCGTTCGCCGAGGGCGAGGTCAGGGACCACTTCGCGCGTACCCACCACGGACTCTCGGCGTTCTACGCACGGGCCGCCGGGTCGGGGCACACGGTCGTCAAATGGCTGCTCGCGTGAGCCTGTCGCCCGCGGCCACCGGGAACCGCACCGGCCGCCCACCACGGCCCACGGGCGGCACACCGAAGCGGGCGTCGACGCCTGCGCCGGCGCATGCGTCGGGGACCCCTCGCGAGGCGGCTCACCCCTCGCATATCGCCCTCCCCCGTGAAGCGGCAACCGCATGGGAGGCCGGCGGCCGCCGGGCGCGGGGTGACGTCCGCGCACGAGTCGGAGTCCGTCCGAGAACCGACGTCCGCCCGAGAACCGGCGTCCTCCCGTGGCTCAGCGTTCGGCGGCTCGGGCGCGCCGTGAGACCGCCGCCCGCAGCACCCGCTTGCCCTCGTTCGACAGGTCCAGCGCCACCCGCAGACCGGTGCCCGACTCGTCGCGGAGCATCTCCAGCAGCGCGCCCTGCCGCCTCAGCTCGCCCGCGGTCAGCGGGCCGATGCCATCGGTGTCCCCGCCGCGGTAGGCCGAGATCCGCTCCGGATCGACGGGCGACACGCCGTCGAGGAGCTGATGGACCCCGAGGAGCACGGCCGAGCACTCGTCGGCCCAGACGCGCAGTGCGTCCTCCGAGTAGTGGTCGGGCACGCTCTCGACCATCCGGAGCGCGTGCTCCGCGAGGGCACCCTCAGGGCTCAGCCGCCCCACCCGGATCGCGGCGGCTCGCAGCGCTCCCAGCCACCGTTCACCGCCTTCGACCGCGACCCAGAGGGGCCGCAGAACCGATTCCTCCGCGTCGAGGCCGAGCCCCTCGACGCCTCCGAACAGGGGCAGACAGCGGTCGACACACGACACGGCGCTCGCGGCGAGGGCACGCTCGTCCGCGCGGGCGATCAGTTCCACCAGACTCAGGCTCATGCCCCGTACTGCGTCAAGAGGCGGTTTCTCGTCACAGTCCGAGATGTGTTGATCACAACACCGAGGGCGATCCCGACCCGCCCGCACCCAGCGCGGGCGGGTCGGCCGCGCTCAGCCGAGCCTGTCGGCGAGCGTCGTGAACCGTGCCCATGGACGGGCCGGCGGCCGGGGGTCCCAGAGCTTCTGCGCGGTGGCCCGCAACGGCATCCTGATCCCGTCGGCCACCTGCGCCTCGGTCTGCGCGCCCGCCAGGTCGCTCCACACGGCGAACCGTCCGCCGAGGATCTGGCCGGAATAGCGCGCCGGGACCGCCGTGGAGCCCCGCAGCACCAGCGGGGTCCACTCCTCGTAGATGCGGCGCCCGGTCGGGTAGCGGAACTCATTGGGCTGACCGAGGACGTAGTAGAGATATTCGTCGTTCAGATTGACGAGTTTCCGCCCCTCCCGGAGGTATTCCTCCGGAGGGCGCGCACCGATCTCCCTGCCCGTCCAGTACTCGACCTGGATGCCCTTGTCTGCGCTGACGACCCCGCCGCGGAAGAAGCCGTCGTTCCACGCCTTGGGCTGCTTCCCGGCCGTGCGCACGACGGCCGCGCGGTCGTCCAGCCAGCCGGTCGCCAGGTCCTGGACCCCGGCCTGCGCGCCGTACCGCTCACGGGCGGCCGCGGCCAGCCCGGGGAAGGACACTTCGGGGTTCCGCGCGGTCAGCGCCAGGTACTCGTCGGCACCGACGTGGAAGTACCCGCCGGGGAACAGTGCCGCGTACTCGCGCAGCAGGTCGTCGACGATCCGGGCGGCGGCCGGCTGTGCGATGTCGACGGCGCCGCGCACCGCCCCGCCGTTCGCGTTCCGCAGCTGGAGGCCTGGGTGGGCGCGGATCACCGCGCCCAGGTGGCCCGGCGAGTCGATCTCGGGCACGACGGTGATGTGGAGTCTCGCCGCCAGGGCCAGGATCCGGCGCACCTCGGCCTTGGTGAGGTGCTGGGCGGCGACGACCTCCGGATGGCTGCCGGACTCGATGCGGAAGGCCTGGTCGTCGGAGAAGTGCAGGCCCAGCTGGTTGAGCTTGAGGTCGGCCATCTCGCGCAGCCGGTCCTCGATCCAGCGGGCGGTGTAGTGCTTGCGGGCGATGTCGACGTTGAGGCCGCGCTGAGGGCGGTCGGGGCGGTCGCGGACCGTGCCCTCGGGCACCGAGCCGTCGGCGCGCAGGGCCTGCTTGACGGTACGGGTGCCGTAGAAGACGCCCGCCTCGTCGGGGCCCGATATCCGGACGCGCCCGTCCCGCGCGGTGAGGGTGTAGGACTCCGCCGCGCCGGAGCCGCCGAGCGCCAGCTCTATGTCGCCGGGCCCCGACGCGCCTCCGCGGGCGAAACCGATCCCCAGCTCCCGGGACAGCAGCCTGCCCTCGTCGGCCAGCCGGTCGGCACCAGCGGTCACGACGACCCGGCTGCCGCTCACGGGCTTCCAGCCCGGCCCCCTGGCCGGCTGGTGCTCGCGTACGGAGGGGATGGTGCCGGGGGCCGTCGACAGCGGGTACGTCGGCGAGGGCGTCGGACTCGGCGCGGGGGCGGCCGCCGTGACCTCCGGCGCGGCCGCGGACGGGGCCACGTCCGGCGCGTTCCGGGCGGGGCCGCTCCGCCCGCCGGAGCACGCCGCCAGCCCCAGCGAGGCCACCGCCGTCACGGGGGCCAGCACACCGGCGACGAGACCAGCCCGGAAGTTCCGCATCACTCACCAACGTCGCACGCCGGCCGGACATGTGTCGACCGCGCCGGAAACCCCCGGAGAGGTGTCCGCAACGCCGTCGCCCGACGTCGCACCGTCCCCGCACCGTCCTTGCGCCGCACCCGCACTCGCCCTCGCGTCGCCCGGCGCAACCCTCCGACCGTGACACGCGTCCACCTGGGAGCGGCAGCGGCTCCGTACGGGTGAAATTCGTGCACCCATCGGACGGATCGTCCCGCCACGCCGATAGCGTGACGCCGCAGCCTCCTCCCGTTCCCCGCCCCCCTGGAGTCCACGCTGTCCAGCGACACCCCCGTCCGCCCCGCCATACCGGCGCAGTGCCACGGTCAGGCGGCCGCTTCGGGACTCGCCCGGTTCAACGCGGCACCGGCGGAAGCCGCCGAAGGCGTACTGCTCGCCTGCTGCGGCAGCCGCCGCTGGGCCCACCGGGTGGCGGCACACCGTCCGTACCCCGACGTGGACGCCTTGCTGGCCGCCTCCGACGAGGCGAGCTACGACCTGTCCCCCGCGGACCTCGCCGAGGCTCTCGCCTGCGAGGAGGCGCCCGGCCTCCGTCCCGGTGACCCCCAGACCGCCCACACGGCCCTGCGTGCCGCGCACGCGGCGTACGAGAGCCGGTTCGGGCACGTCTTCGTGATCTGTACCGACGCCTTCCGGCCGGACGAGTACCTGGACGGGGTGCTGGCCGGGATCCGTCGGCGGCTCGCCCACGAGCCGGACGAGGAGCGCGCCGTCTCCGCCGACGAACTGCGCAGGCTGGCGCGCGGCCGGCTGACGCGGTACGTGGCCCGCCCGGTGGACGCCGCGGCGGCGCCGGAGGCGTCCGGAGGGTGTCCGGGGCCCTCAGGAGCAGGCGGCGGTGCGTCCACCGCGGCCCCGGGACCGCGTCGTCCCGATAGCCCGTCCGTGGCTGTTTGATTGCCTGTTTGATCACACCGTCGGACCCCGCGCGAGCGAACCGACAACACGTCGCTACGATGGCCAGGGCCGGTGGACCGTACCCGGCCGGGCCAGACCGACAGAGCTGTCACATTGAGAAGACTGGCGGCCGGCTCCAAATCCCCGCTCTCGGAGGGCTTCCGTGCCGGCTGGAACGCTGTACCGCGGCCGGGAAGGAATGTGGTCGTGGGTGGCTCACCGAGTCACCGGCGTCCTCATCTTCTTCTTCCTGTTCGTACACGTGCTGGACACCGCTCTCGTCCGCGTCTCCCCCGAGGCGTACGACGAGGTCGTAGCAACCTACAAGACGCCGCTCGTCGCGCTGCTGGAATACGGCCTCGTCGCCGCGATCCTCTTCCACGCGCTCAACGGCCTCCGCGTCATCGCCGTGGACTTCTGGGCCAAGGGCCCGCGCTACCAGAAGCAGATGCTGTGGACCGTCATGGGCATCTGGATCGTTCTGATGGCCGGCGCGCTGTACCCGGTCCTCGGCCACGCCGCTCGTGAACTCTTCGGGAGCTGACGCAGATGTCCGCTGACACCACTCCTTCCGCGATCGGCCCGGTCGAGGGCGCGAGCCTTTACGACGTCGACCACCCGGCCCCGTACATCGAGGCCCCCCGCAAGCGCACCTCGAAGACGCCCCGGTCCACCCGGGGCAACTTCGAGATGGCCGCCTGGCTCTTCATGCGGCTCTCCGGCATCGTCCTGGTCGTCCTGGTCATCGGCCACCTGCTGATCCAGCTCGTGCTGGACGGCGGCGTCTCCAAGATCGGCTTCGCGTTCGTGGCCGGCCGCTGGGCCTCCCCGTTCTGGCAGGTCTGGGACCTGCTGATGCTGTGGCTCGCCATGCTGCACGGCGCCAACGGCCTCCGCACGGTCATCAACGACTACGCGGAGCGGGACAACACCCGCTTCTGGCTGAAGATGCTGCTCTACACCGCCACGGTGTTCACCGTCCTGCTGGGCACGCTGGTGATCTTCACCTTCGACCCGAACATCCGCTAGGCCACGGGGCTGAGGTAACCACGTCATGAAGATCCACAAGTACGACACCGTCATCGTGGGCGCCGGCGGCGCCGGCATGCGCGCCGCCATCGAGGCCACCAAGCGCAGCCGCACCGCGGTGCTCACCAAGCTCTACCCGACCCGGTCCCACACGGGCGCCGCGCAGGGCGGCATGGCCGCCGCGCTCGCCAACGTGGAGGAGGACAACTGGGAGTGGCACACCTTCGACACGGTCAAGGGCGGTGACTACCTGGTCGACCAGGACGCCGCCGAGATCCTGGCGAAGGAGGCCATCGACGCCGTCCTCGACCTGGAGAAGATGGGCCTGCCGTTCAACCGGACCCCGGACGGCACCATCGACCAGCGCCGCTTCGGCGGCCACTCCCGCAACCACGGCGAGGCCCCGGTCCGCCGGTCCTGCTACGCCGCGGACCGCACCGGCCACATGATCCTCCAGACGCTGTACCAGAACTGCGTCAAGGAGGGCGTGGAGTTCTTCAACGAGTTCTACGTCCTCGACCAGCTCATCACCGAGGTCGACGGCGTCAGGAAGTCCGCGGGTGTCGTCGCGTACGAGCTGGCCACCGGTGAGATCCACATCTTCCAGGCGAAGGCCGTCGTCTACGCCTCCGGCGGCTGCGGCAAGTTCTTCAAGGTGACGTCGAACGCGCACACGCTGACCGGTGACGGCCAGGCCGCCGTCTACCGGCGCGGTCTGCCGCTGGAGGACATGGAGTTCTTCCAGTTCCACCCGACGGGCATCTGGCGCATGGGCATCCTGCTGACGGAGGGCGCCCGTGGTGAGGGCGGCATCCTCCGCAACAAGGACGGCGAGCGCTTCATGGAGAAGTACGCGCCGGTCATGAAGGACCTCGCGTCCCGTGACGTCGTCTCCCGCTCCATCTACACGGAGATCCGCGAGGGCCGCGGCTGCGGTCCCGAGGGCGACCACGTCTACCTGGACCTGACGCACCTCCCGCCGGAGCAGCTGGACGCCAAGCTGCCCGACATCACGGAGTTCGCGCGCACGTACCTCGGCATCGAGCCCTACACGGACCCGATCCCGATCCAGCCGACCGCGCACTACGCCATGGGCGGCATCCCGACCAACGTCGAGGGCGAGGTCCTCGCCGACAACACGATGGTGGTCCCGGGCCTGTACGCCGCGGGCGAGGTCGCCTGCGTCTCCGTGCACGGCGCCAACCGTCTGGGCACCAACTCGCTGCTCGACATCAACGTGTTCGGGCGTCGCGCCGGCATCGCCGCCGCCGAGTACTCCGCCAAGAACGACTACGTCGAGCTGCCGGAGGACCCGGCGCAGCTCGTCGTCGACCAGGTCGAGCAGCTCCGCACCTCCACCGGCAACGAGCGGGTCGCGGACCTCCGCAAGGAGCTCCAGGAGACCATGGACGCCAACGTCATGGTGTTCCGCACCGAGCAGACGATCAAGACGGCCGTCGAGAAGATCGCCGAGCTGCGCGAGCGCTACAAGAACGTGGCGATCCAGGACAAGGGCAAGCGGTTCAACACGGACCTGCTGGAGGCCATCGAGCTGGGCAACCTGCTCGACCTGGCCGAGGTCATGGCCGTCTCCGCCCTGGCCCGCAAGGAGTCCCGCGGCGGCCACTACCGCGAGGACTACCCGAACCGCGACGACGTCAACTTCATGCGCCACACCATGGCGTACCGCGAGGTCGGCGACGACGGCACCGAGACCGTCCGTCTCGACTACAAGCCGGTCGTCCAGACCCGCTACCAGCCGATGGAGCGTAAGTACTGATGGCTACTCCGACCCTGGACAAGGTCGAGGCGGAGGCCTCCGCCTCCCCGTACATCACGGTCACCTTCAGGATCCGCCGGTTCAACCCGGAGGTCTCCGACGAGGCCTCCTGGCAGGACTTCCAGGTGGAGATCGACCCGAAGGAGCGCGTGCTCGACGGTCTCCACAAGATCAAGTGGGACCTGGACGGCACGCTCACCTTCCGCCGCTCCTGCGCGCACGGCATCTGCGGCTCCGACGCGATGCGGATCAACGGCAAGAACAGGCTCGCCTGCAAGACGCTGATCAAGGACATCAACCCGGAGAAGCCCATCACGGTCGAGGCCATCAAGGGCCTGACGGTCCTCAAGGACCTGGTCGTGGACATGGAGCCGTTCTTCCAGGCGTACCGCGACGTCATGCCGTTCCTCATCACCACCGGGAACGAGCCGACCCGCGAGCGCCGGCAGTCCGCGGAGGACCGCGAGCGTTTCGACGACACCACCAAGTGCATCCTGTGCGCCGCGTGCACGTCGTCCTGCCCGGTCTTCTGGAACGACGGCCAGTACTTCGGCCCGGCCGCGATCGTGAACGCGCACCGCTTCATCTTCGACAGCCGTGACGAGGGCGGCGAGCAGCGCCTGGAGATCCTCAACGACAAGGACGGCGTGTGGCGTTGCCGCACGACCTTCAACTGCACGGACGCCTGCCCGCGCGGTATCGAGGTCACCAAGGCGATCCAGGAAGTGAAGCGCGCGCTGATCACCCGCCGCTTCTGATCCTCGCCCAGCGCCTGCACGAGGGCCCCCCGGTCCGGATTCCGTCCGGACCGCGGGGCCCTTTCCCGTTCGGGTGAACGTCCCGGTCACCGGGCTCGGGACCCTCGTGCGGCCCACGATGATGCTCTCGACACCAGGCCCACGGGAGGCACCGGATGTCTGCAGCGCCCGCTGAGCAGCCCCACGGCGAGCCGTGCGGCGAACGGCCACTGCTCGACGCTGCCGATCGGATCATGGAGCAGAACCCCGGCTTCCGCGTCGAGATCATCGGAGGCCAGATCCTCGTGACCCCACCCGCGGACGGGGCCCATGCCCGCGCACTGACCGATCTGATGCTCCCGTTCCTGGCAGCGGGGCTACACGGCCGGGAAACGAAGGTACTCCAGGGCGTCGGGCCCTGGCTCCCGGAAGGCCCGGAAGACTACGCCATCCCGGACCTGGCAGTGGTCGACTCCGATTTCGAGGAGCACCACGCCGAGTACAACTGCTACGACCCCGCCGTCTTCCGTCTGGTCCTCGAAGTCACCTCCAGCAACCACCAGACCGATCTCCGCACCAAGGTCGCCGCCTACGCCAACGCCAAGATCCCGGTCTACGTGATCGTGGACCGCAAGCACAACCGCGTCCACGTGCTCACCGACCCGGTGGCGAACGAGTACGCCACGCACCGCGTCCACGCACCGGGCGAGTCCGTCACCCTGCCCGACTCCATCGGCGCCGAGGTCACCCTCGACGTGGCGGCCGTTTTCGCAGCCGGGCAGCCCAAGAGCGCCGGCACCGACTGACTCCGGCACCGACCGACCGCTCCGGGCGGCCGCTGTGGCCGTCACCGGCCTCCGCCGGGTACTCCGAGGCGCAGCGCGGACAGCGTCCCAAATGGGTGCGGCGTCCGCCGGGACGCATGTGCGACGTCACGTCCCCGGTTACTTGAACACGTTCAAAGAGAGGTCTACAGTCGTCCTTGTCAGCGTTTTGAACGCGTTCAAGGAGGGGTGGGGTATGGACCTCACTGTCGTCTCGTATGCCGTCTACCTGCTGTTCAGCGTGGGGCTCACCGTCTGGGTCGCCCGGACGCTCAGCCGGAACGGACGGGTCTTCCTCGCCGATGTGCTGAAGGGGGACGAGAAGCTCGCGGACGCCGTCAACCACCTGCTGGTCGTCGGCTTCTACCTGGTCAACCTCGGATTCGTGGCGCTGTACCTGAAGAACGGCAGCGGCGTCGCCGACGCGGCCGCGCTGTTCGAGGCCCTGTCGGCCAAGCTCGGGGTGGTGCTCCTGGTCCTCGGGGTGATGCACCTCGGCAACGTCTGGGTGCTCAACGGCATCCGCCGGCGCGGCCTGGCGGGCCGGCAGCAGACCCCGCCCGTCCCGCCGCAGGGCTGGACGGACCCGCAGGGCCGCGGCCCCTGGGGCACCCCGGCCCCCACGAGCGGCGGGGCGTGAGCCCGGTGACCGGGCTGCCCGTAAGGCACCTGACGGTCCTGTACGACGCCCGGTGCCCGCTGTGCGTGCACGTCCGGCGCTGGCTGATGCGGCAGCCGCAGCTGGTGCCCTTGGAACCGGTCGCGGCCGGGTCACCGGAGGCCCGGCGGCGCTTCCCGGCGCTGGACCACGACCGCACCCTGAAGGAGGTCACCGTGATCGGGGACCGGGGCCAGGTCTACACGGGGGCGGCGGCCTGGGTGGTCTGCCTGTGGGCACTGGCCGAGCACCGGCCCCGGGCGTACCGTCTGGCCACCCCGGCCGGGCAGCCCTTCGTCCGGGCCGCGGTGCTCGCCGCGGCCAAGTACCGGGAGGTCACGGCACCGCCCTGCGACGACCGTTGCGCCGTACCGCGTTAGGGTCGGACACCGTGAAGGACGCGAAGGCAGCAGACAAGCCCACCAAGAGCGAGCAGACCCGGACGCTCATCCTGGAGACCGCCCTCCGGCTCTTCCGGGAGCGGGGCTACGACAAGACCACCATGCGGGCGATCGCCCAGGAGGCCGGGGTCTCGGTGGGCAACGCCTACTACTACTTCGCGTCCAAGGAGCATCTCGTCCAGGGCTTCTACGACCGGATCGCCGAGGAACACCGGGCAGCCGCCACGGAGGCGCTGGGCGACGAGAAGGACCTCGCGGCCCGGATCGGCGCGGTCCTGCTCTCGTGGCTGGACATCGCCGAGCCGTACCACGAGTTCGCCGCCCAGTTCTTCAAGAACGCGGCGGACCCGGACAGTCCGCTGAGCCCGTTCTCACCGGAGTCCGTCGGCCCTCGCGAGTCCGCCATCGACGTGCACCGCACGGTCCTGGCCGGCGCCAGCACCAGGATCGATCCGGAACTGGCCGAGCTGCTGCCCCAGTTGCTGTGGCTCCAGCAGATGGGCCTGGTCCTCTTCTGGGTGTACGACCGCTCGGAGGGCTGCGAGAACAGCCGTCGTCTGGTGAGCCGACTGGCGCCGGTCACCGCCCGCGCCATCTCGCTCTCGCGGTTCCGGCTGCTGCGGCCCCTCGTGCGCGAGACGCACGATCTGCTCAGCGACTTCATGCCGACCGCGGCGGGCATGGCCGCGAACGGCCGGCCGGGGGCGTCGCGCGGCAAGGACTGACCCCGGAACCCATCGGGGCAGGGACTGAGCCGGGGACGTGGCGCGGCGAGGACCGAGCCGGATCCGCGGCGGAGGGGCGGACGGGGTCGGCCGTCCTCGCTCCGGTCAGATCCAGGTGAGTTCCCACAGCCGCCAGACGCCCGTGCCGTCCGACAGGTACTGGCCGCCGGACACGTGCTTGCTGCTCAGTACGTAGTCCTTGCGCTGCCACAGCGGCACCAGCGGCACGTCCTTGGCCAGGTCCCGCTGGATGTCCTTGAAGATCTCCAGGGACCGGCCGCGGTCGCCGTACTGCTGGGTCTCCTTGATCATCCGGTCGACGTCCGCGTCCGCGTACCCGTTGTGCAGGCTGTTGCCCTTGCCGACGAGGGGCTGCACGAAGTTGTCGGGGTCCGGGAAGTCCGCGATCCAGCCCAGATTGAAGGCGTCGTACACACCCTCCGCGTAGTCCTTCTGGAACTTCTGCCAGTCCGCCTCGGGTGCCAGCTGCACGGAGAACAGACCGTCCGCGTCCAGCTGGCGCTTGAGCTCCTCGGCCTCCGCCTGCGCCGAGCCGTTCTGCCGGTAGCCGAGGGTGAAGCGCACCGGGAGGTCGGCGCCGGCGGCCCGCAGCAGCCGCTTCGCACGGGCCGGATCGGGTTCCGGATAGGCGTCGAAGAACGCGGTGTTGTGGCCGGCGACCCCCTGCGGGATCACCGAGTAGAGCGGACGCACCGTACCGCTGTAGATCTTCCGCACCAGCGCGTCCCGGTCGACGAGCGCCGCGACCGCCTTGCGCACCTGCGGATCCCGCATCGGGCGGCCCTCGCGGACGTTGAGGACCAGATTGCGGGTCTCGGTGCCGGCGCTGACGTTGACCCGCATTTCCGGGTCGTTGGACGACAGCCCCGCCAGGACGGTGGGCGGCAGCTCCCGGTGGGTGACGTCCACCCGCCTGTCCGCCCAGGCCTGCTCAAGGTCCTCCGACTCCTCGAAGTAGCTGACGACGACGGGCCCCCGGGGCTTCTTCACCGCCCCCTGGTAGGAGGGATTCGGCTCCAGCCGGGCCTTGCGGCCCTTCTCGTACGAGGCGAGCACGAACGGTCCCGAGCCGACGACGCCGCCGTCGCCGCGCAGGGACTTCGCCGGGTACTCCGCGGGGTCGACGATCGCGCCAGCGCCGGTGGCGAGCTTGGAGGGGAACGTCGCGTCCTTGGTCCTGAGGTGGAACGTGACCGTCTCCCCGTCGGCCTCGACCGACTCCAGGGAGGACAGCAGCGGAGCCGGACCGACCTGCGCATCGATGGCGAGGACGCGGTCGAAGGAGTGCTTCACGGCCTGGGCGGTGACCGGGTTCCCGTTCGAGAAGACGAGGCCGTCGCGGAGCTCGCACCGGTACGTCCGCAGGTCCTGCGCGGAGAAGTCGCAGCGCTCGGCCGCGTCCGGCTGCGGAGTGGTCGAGCCCGGGAGGAACGTCAGCAGGCCCTGGTAGACGTTGCCGTAGAGGGCCCACGAGCCGGCGTCGTACGCGCCCGCCGGATCGAGCGTGGACACCACATCGGTCGTGCCCACGGCGATCGGCCGCCTGTCCCCGCCCGCCGTGGGCAGCAACTGCCATGCCCCGACGGCCACCACGACCACAACCGCGCACAGTGCCAGAACCCGCATACGGATCGACCGCATCGCCGTGCTCTCCCCCAAGCCCCAGCTGCCGGACGCGCTGCGTCGGACGCGCTCCGGTACGTGATGGCGATCACCCAACCACACACCGGTTCGCCTGGGGAAGAGAAAATCTTCAGCCCGTGGAAAGTTGACTCCGCGACGACAGTTCGGCCCGAACGGCACGAACACCGTTGGCCGGGGCGGGAGTTCCCCTTCCCGGGGAACGCACCGCCCACTCCCGTCGTGCCGGCCGGGAGTCAGGCCTGGAGACTGGCGAGCCGGACGACGGTGATGTCGGAGGGCGCACCCACTCGGACCGGCGGGCCCCAGGCACCCGCGCCGCGCGACACGTACAGCTGGGTGTCGCCGTACCGTTCGAGTCCCGCGACGGTGGGATTGGCGAGCTCCGCGAGGTAGTTGCCGGGCCACAGCTGACCGCCGTGGGTGTGACCGGAGAGCTGGAGGTCGACGCCGTGCCGGACGGCGTCGTGGATGACGACCGGCTGGTGCGCCAGCAGTACGGCGGCGCGGGCACGGTCCCGGTCGCCGAGGGCCCGGTCGAAGTCCGGGCCGTCGCCCTCGCGTTCGCCCGCGATGTCGTTGACCCCGGCGAGGTCGAAACCTCCCGCGATCTCCACGCGGTCGTTCTCCAACGGCCTGAGTCCCAGTTCCCTGACGTGGTCGACCCAGGGCGCCGCACCCGAGAAGTACTCGTGGTTCCCCGTCACGAAGTACGCGCCGTAGCGTGAGCGGAGCCCGGCGAGCGGCTCGGCCGCGGGCCCGAGGTCTTCGACGCTCCCGTCGACGAGGTCGCCCACGACGGCGATCAGATCGGGCTGGGTGGAGTTGACGGTGTCGACGATGCGCCGGGTGTGGGCGCGGCCGAGGACCGGCCCGATGTGGACGTCGCTGACCACCGCGATGCGGAGGCCGTGGGCCGCACGGGGCAGCTTGGCCAGGGGGACGGTGACGTGCTTGACGCGCGGGCCACGGAGCACGCCGTACGTCCCGTTCGCGACGGTTCCGGCGGCGACGGCGGCGGCCGTGCCGCCCACCACCCGCGCGACGAACAGGCGTCGGGAAAGGCCCGGGACGGGCTGCCCGGCGGCGTCGGCTGTGGTCCCGGACGTCTCGGGGGTCTCGGCTGGGGCGTCGGTGTCCCGGTCGGACGTCATGGTTCCGGTGACGGTGACCGCGTCGGCGACGACGGCCGCGGCTTCGGCGACGCGGCCTTCGGAGGCGGTGGCCTCGTCGGCCCCGGGGGCGGGGGTGGCTGCGAGGTCGGTGACCGCAGTCGTGGTCACGGCCGGCCCGGAGACCGCGGCGGGGGCGGTGCCGGCCTCGGGGGCCGTGGCGGCAGCGGACGCACCTGCCGGGACGGCTGCGACCGGAGCCCGGCCGGCCGGGGACGCGGCGGCGGACGCGATGGACGGCGACGCGGGCACGGCCTCCGGTACCGCCACTGGTATCGCGACCGGGGCGGCGGGCGGCGCCGCGGAGCGCGCGGCCTGGGCCCGCCGCTCTGCACGCCGGTTCAGGTGACGCAGCATCAAGGGCCGTACGAGTTCACCCGCCGCGACCGCCAGGGTCAGGTAGAGCAGCATCGCCAGCCACAGGAAGCCCGGCCAGGCGAGCGTCTGCTGCAGCCAGAACGGTGCCCCCGCGCGACCGGCCGACAGCGCACCGAACGACAGCAGCGGCAGGACGACGGCGGCGGCCGTACCGGTGCGGCGGGCGAGCCCGCCGGGGGCCGTGGTGTCACGGACGAGCCGGCGCCACAGGTACCAGTGCACCGATACGAGCAGGGTCACGGCCGCGACCGCGACCACCACGAATACGAGCACTGCTGCCTTTCCTCCGTCCGACGGCCGGTCCTCCCGGCGCTCAGTCCTCCGGGCGTTCGCGACGCAGGGCGCGCACGCCGCGGAACCCGATCACCCCGATCGCCGTCCCCAGGAGAAAGGACGTGATGGCGAGCAGCAGATGGACCCAGAAGTACCCGGTGGGATCACCCGCGTCGTCGAAGGCGAGTCCGCTGCTGTCCTTCCACAGGTTCTTGACGAAAGTGATCCAGATGAACCAGCTCCATACCCCGAACGCGAGCAGGAACCAGGAGACGGGGCGGCTGAGCTTCATGCGTTCAGTATCACCGGTCGGCTCCGCCGGCCGCCCGCGGGGTGAGGGGGCGAGTGGGCTGTCCCGGCGGCGCCGTCGGCGGGTCAGGCCCGCGGTGTCGGCTTCGCCGCCGAGGCGATGTACTTTCTCGACCGTGTCCGCTTTGAAGAAGACCGTACTGACGGTCACCGCCGCCGCCCTGCTTCCCGTACTGGTCGCCGCACCCGCGTCGGCGGACGGCAAGGGCCCGGGCAAGAAGCCGGCCAAGCACCCGAACCCGCCGGCCGTGATGTCGACCGTCGGCGGCGAGACGCTGGGCCAGCCGGGCACCCAGGTGAGGCTGCGCAACGGCGCGCCGGTGCTCCCCAAGGAGCTGACGGGCCGGTCGTGGATTGTCGCGGACGCCGAGTCGGGCGAGGTCCTGGCGTCCCACAACGCGCACTGGCGGCTGGCGCCCGCCTCCACCATGAAGATGCTCTTCGCGGACACCGTCCTGCCCCGCTTCCCCAAGGACGAGATCCACACGGTGACGCAGTCCGAACTCGACGGCATCGGCGACGGCAGCAGTCTGGTCGGGGTGAAGGAGGACCATTCCTACTCCGTCCACGACCTGTGGCTGGGCGTCTTCCTCCGTTCCGGCAACGACGCCGTGCATGTACTGTCCGCCATGAACGGTGGTGTCGCCAAGACGGTGAGCGACATGCAGAAGCACGCCGAAGAGCTCCAGGCGCTGGACACCAAGGTGGTCACCCCCGACGGCTACGACGAGGAGGGCCAGGTCAGCAGCGCCTACGACCTGACGCTCATCGCCCGCTCCGGACTCCAGAAGAAGGACTTTCGCGAGTACTGCTCCACGGTCCGCGCCCAGTTCCCCGGCGAGAAGGTCAAGGGCAAGAAGCGCAGCTACTACGAGATCCAGAACACCAACCGGCTGCTGACCGGCGAGAACGGCATGACCCCGTACGAGGGAATCGCCGGCGTCAAGAACGGCAACACCACCCACGCCGGTGCGACCTTCACCGGAGTCGCCGAACGGAACGGCAAGGTCCTGCTGGTGACCGTCATGAACCCCCTTTCGGAGGAGAACCACGCCGTCTACAAGGAGGCCGGCCGGCTGCTCGACTGGGGCTTCGCCGCGGCCGGGAAGGTCGAGCCGGTGGGCGAACTGGTGGCGCCGAAGTCGGCGGGGAGCAACACGGGTGCCGGCTCCACCACGGACTCCGATGCCTCCGAGGAGGGCTCCGGCAAGGGCGAGGCCTCCGGACCCGCCTCGGCCGGTCCGTCCTCGGCCGGACCCGCGTCCTCCGGACCCGCGTCGGCGGGCCACGGCGCGAAGGGTCAGGCCACGGCCGCGAAGGCCGCATCGAGCGGCGCCGGAGTCGCGCTGGCGGTCACCGGTGGTGTGCTGCTCGTGCTGGCGGCGGGCGTGTACCTGGTCAACCGGCGCTGGCCGCTGCGCCGCCCTCCTCAGGACTAGGGGCAATGCCGCTGACTTAACCGGGCTCGCGATTCGCTGACCTGCAACGATGTTCCGATCGGCATGCCCTGGAAGCCCGCAAGGTCAGTGGTACTGGGCCTAGGGGGGTCCGGCGGGCCCGGTCCGTTCCCCGGCGGGCTCCGTCCTCCCGGAGTCCGCCGAGGCGGCGCCCGTGGCGGTCCACGCGGCGCAGAACAGCAGCAGCTTCGCGGTGAAGTTGATCCACAGCAGCAGGGCGACCGGCACCCCGAACGCGCCGTACATGCTCTTCGCCGCGACGTCCCTCATATAGCTGCCCAGCAGCAGTTTGAGCAGTTCGAAGCCGACCGCGCCGATGAGCGCGGCGGTGAGCAGGTCGCGGCGCGCTGCGGTCACCCCCGGCAGCACGGTGAGGACGTAGAGCAGCAGCAGGAAGTCGGCCAGGACGGCGACGAGCAGGGCCGCCGTCTGGAGCAGCACACCGCCGGCTCCGCTCTCTTCGATGCCGAGCCGCCCGGCGGTCCAGCCGACGGCCGTCGAGCCGACCGAGGACGCCGCCCACGAGGCGGCCCCGGCCAGGCCGAGGCCGATCAGTACGCCGCAGTCCTTCACCCACTGCACGACCGGATTGGCGCCGTCCTGATCGTCCAGTTCCCAGACCGCCCGCAGACAGTCGCGCATCGAACCGACCCAGCTGACACCGGTGAGCAGCAGCAGCGCGGCCGCGACGAGTCCGACCGTGCCGGCATTGTCGACCAGCGCCCCGACGTCGAGCTGCCCGGAGATGCCGGGGACCTGGTCGGCGAGCTTGTTCTCCAGGTCCTTGACCTGCTGGTCTGTCAGCAGCGCGGCTGCGACGGCCGCACCCAGGGTGATCAGCGGGAACAGCGCCAGGAAGCTGATGAAGGTGATCGCCGCGGCGAGCCGGGTCCAGTGGCACCGGTCCAGCCGTTCGTACGCGTGCCAGAGGCGGGTCCGCATCAGACGTGTGACCAGCGGCCCTACCACCGGCAGCCTCTTCAACCAGTCCATGAGGTCCCCCTTACCCGCTTCATGCGTTCACGCCGCACCGGCAAGGAAAAGGCGGCAGCGGACCGGTGACGACGAATCAGTGACGAGAGACCAGTGTGCGCGCGTCGCCGGAGAGCCGCCCGCGACTGTCCACAGCCCCGGTCATACGATCACCCGTTCCGCCGCGCCGAGATCGAACAGCGCAAATCGTTCACATATGGTCAATATGGTCGAATCGCCCCAAAATACCCTTACGGCACGCCTGTGACGCCATCTCAAGGAGCCCGTAGTGAAGGACCCTTCCGGCCTCCCCCAGTCCCTGCTCGTCCTCGGCGGAACGTCGGAGATCGCCCTCGCCACCGCCCGGCGGCTGGTCGTCCGGGGCGTCCGCACGGTCTGGCTGGCCGGCCGCCCGGGCCCCGCCCTGGACCGGGCCGCGGAATCCGTGGGCCGACTCGGCGCCGACGTCCGCACCGCCGCCTTCGACGCCCTCACCACCGAGTCGCACCCCACGGTCATCGGCAAGATCTTCGCCGAGGGCACCATCGACATGGTGCTGCTCGCCTTCGGGGTGCTCGGCGACCAGGCGCACGACGAGGGCGACCCGGCGTCCGCGGTGCGCGTGGCGCAGACCAACTACACGGGCGTGGTGTCCGCGGGGCTGGTCTGTGCGACGTCCCTCCGCGTCCAGGGCCGGGGCTCGCTCGTGGTGCTCTCCTCGGTGGCCGGGGAACGCCCCCGCCGCAGGGACTTCATCTACGGGTCGAGCAAGGCGGGCACGGACGCCTTCGCCCAGGGCCTCGGCGACGCCCTCCAGGGCACGGGCGCACGCGTGATGGTCGTGCGGTCGGGCTTCGTGCGGAGCAGGATGACGGCCGGGCTGCCACTGACCACGCTCGCGACGACTCCGCAGGCCGTGGCGGCCGCCATCGAGAACGGCCTGCTGCGCGGTGCCGGGACGGTCTGGGTGCCTGGTGTGCTGCGCCCGGTGATGTCGGTGGTCCGCCATCTGCCCCGCCCGCTCTTCCGCAGGCTGACACGCTGACCCGCCGCCGACACGCTGACACGATGCCGACATGCTGACCCGCCGCCGACACGCTGACACGATGCCGACATGCTGACCCGCCGCCGACACGCTGACACCACGGTCGCCTGGCCCGGAGGGCGCCCGCCCCGGAAGGCCGCCCGTCCCGGATACCCTCCGCGAGCGGGTCAGGACTGGAGCGTCGACTCGTCGGCGCACCGCGTCTGCGCGGGGACCGCCGGGGCTCCGAGCCCACCGAAGGCGTAGTCCCGCAGCTTCCGCCAGACGCCGTCCGCGCCCTGCTCGTACAGCGCGAAGCCGGAGCAGGTCCACTCCGCCTCGAAGTCCGCCAGCTCCTCGAACGCCCGGTCCATCGCCTCCTCGGAGATGCCGTGCGCCACCGTGACGTGCGGGTGGTAGGGGAACTGGAGCTCACGGACCAGCGGGCCGGAGGGATCCCGGACCTGGTCCTGCAGCAGGGTGGCGTCCTCCGCCCCCTCGACGACCTTGACGAAGACCACCGGGGACAGCGGGCGGAACGTGTCCGTACCGACCAGCCGCATCGGGAAGGCCCGGGCGGCGGCCGCGACCGCGGCGAGGTGCGCCTCGATCGCGGGCAGCTCCTCGGGCTCCGCACAGGTCGGCGGCACGAGCGTGACGTGCGTGGGAATGCCGTGGGCCGCGGGATCCCCGAAGCCCGCACGCCGCTCCTGGAGCAGGCTGCCGTACGGCTCCGGGACCGCGATCGAAACGCCGAGCGTTACGGTCCCCACGTCGTTCTCCTCTGTCCTCGGTCGGGTCTTCGTGGTCGGGTGCGTCTGTGTGCAGTGTGGCGGTCCGGTGCCGTTTCTGACCAGAGCCATCGGTCCGCGGTCCGGCCTCAGTGCTTGGCGGGGAGGAAGCCCACCTTCTCGTACGCCCGGGCCAGGGTCTCGGCGGCCACCGCCCGGGCCTTCTCGGCGCCCTTGGCCAGGATCGAGTCCAGCGTCTCCGGGTCGTCCAGGTACTCCTGGGTGCGGCTGCGGAACGGCGTCACGAACTCCACCATGACCTCGGCGAGGTCGGTCTTCAGCGCGCCGTACATCTTGCCCTCGTACTGGCGCTCCAGCTCCGCGACCGTGGTGCCGGTGAGGGTGGAGTAGATCGTGAGGAGGTTGGAGATGCCCGGCTTGCTCTCCGTGTCGTAGCGGATCACCGTGTCGGTATCGGTGACGGCGCTCTTGACCTTCTTCGCGGTGGTCTTCGGCTCGTCGAGCAGGTTGATGAGGCCCTTCGGCGTGGACGCCGACTTGCTCATCTTGATCGACGGGTCCTGGAGGTCGTAGATCTTCGCCGTCTCCTTCAGGATGTACGGCGAGGGGACGGTGAAGGTGTCGCCGAACCGGGCGTTGAAGCGCTCCGCGAGGTCGCGGGTCAGCTCGATGTGCTGCCGCTGGTCCTCCCCGACCGGAACCTGGTTCGCCTGGTACAGCAGGATGTCCGCGACCTGCAGGATCGGGTACGTGAACAGACCGACCGTCGCCCGCTCGGCGCCCTGCTTGGCGGACTTGTCCTTGAACTGGGTCATACGGGACGCCTCGCCGAAGCCGGTGAAGCAGTTCATCACCCAGCCGAGCTGCGCGTGCTCGGGGACATGGCTCTGTACGAAGAGCGTGCAGCGCTCCGGGTCGAGGCCCGCGGCCAGCAGCTGCGCTGCCGCGAGCCGGGTGTTGGCACGCAGCTCGGCGGGGTCCTGCGGGACGGTGATCGCGTGCAGGTCCACGACCATGTAGAACGCGTCGTGGGATTCCTGGAGCGCCACCCACTGGCGGACCGCACCGAGGTAGTTGCCGAGGTGGAACGAGCCGGCGGTCGGCTGGATCCCGGAGAGCACACGCGGACGATGCTGCATGGCGGAGCCATTCCCCCGAGGGTGGTGGTGGGCGACGGGCGGGCGTTCAGAAGCCATACCTCACATTCTCTCAGGTGCTCGGCGGGCCTCCGGCCGCCGGAGCGGGGATGAGCCGCACGACACATCCCCGCACCGGTCCGCGCGTCGCGCACCGTCCGCAGTCCCCGCCCCGCCCGCATGTCCCGCGTACGTCGAGGTCGCACCCCGTCCGTATGTCCCCGCGGCACTCCTGCCCGGTCCGTACGCCGTCTCGCGCCCCGCCCTGGTCCGCGCGTCCCGGCCGGCGTACGCCGGGTCGCACATCCCGCGTCCGGCGGCCCGCCCGGGCGGCCTTCGTCAGACCTGCGGCAGGCCCGGCGCCGGGAAGGCGGCCATCAGTTCGGCGACCTCGGCCCGGATCAGCGCCAGTCCGTCCTCGTCCCCGGCCCGGGCCGCGGTGACTCCGCGGTCGATCCAGTCGGCGACGGTGGCCATGTGCCCGGTGCCCAGACCGCGCGAGGTCAGCGACGGCGTACCGATCCGGATGCCGGACGGGTCGAAGGGCTTCCTCGGGTCGTACGGCACGGTGTTGTAGTTCACCACGATCCCGGCCCGGTCCAGCGCCTTCGCCGCCGCCTTGCCCGGGACGTCCTTGGGCGTGAGGTCCATCAGGATCAGATGGTTGTCGGTGCCGCCGGAGACCAGGTCGAAGCCCCTGGCCAGCAGCTCCTCGGCGAGGGCCTTGGCGTTCGCGACGACGGCGGCGGCGTAGTCGCGGAAGTCGGGCTGGGCCGCCTCGTGCAGTGCGACCGCGATCGCCGCGGTGGTCTGGTTGTGCGGCCCTCCCTGGAGGCCGGGGAAGACGGCCTTGTCGACGGCCTTGGCGTGCTCCTCGCGGCACATCAGCATCGCGCCGCGCGGTCCGCGCAGCGTCTTGTGGGTGGTCGTGGAGATCACGTCGGCGTACGGCACCGGGGACGGGTGGGCCCCGCCCGCGATCAGGCCGGCGATGTGGGCGATGTCCGCGACCAGCACCGATCCGGCCTCCCGGGCGATCTCGGCGAAGGCCGCGAAGTCGATCGTCCGGGGCAGCGCCGTGCCGCCGCAGAAGATCAGCTTCGGGCGTTCCTTGAGCGCGAGCTCGCGCACCTCGTCGAAGTCGATCAGCCCGTCGTCCTTGCGCACTCCGTACTGGACACCGCGGAACCAGGTGCCGGTGGCGGAGACGCCCCAGCCGTGGGTGAGGTGTCCGCCCATCGGCAGCGCCATGCCCATGACCGTGTCGCCCGGCTCGGCGAAGGCCAGGTAGACGGCCAGGTTGGCCGGGGAGCCGGAGTACGGCTGGACGTTGGCGTGGTCCACGCCGAACAGCGCCCTGGCGCGGGACTGGGCCAGCAGCTCCACCTGGTCGATGTTCTGCTGGCCTTCGTAGTACCGGCGTCCCGGGTAGCCCTCGCTGTACTTGTTCTGCAGGACCGTGCCGGAGGCCTCCAGGACCGCCTTCGACACGTAGTTCTCACTGGGGATCAGCCGCAGCGTGTCGGACTGGAGCCGCTCCTCGGCGGTGACAAGTTCGGCCAGCTCCGGGTCGGTCTCGAACAGCGCGGGATGGGACAGGGGAATCGTCATGGCGTCCTCCGGTCGATCGGTCGTCGATCCGGTACCCAGGCGGGCGGCACCTTGTGTCTGCCGCGCGCGGCTCCCCCGGGGTCGGTTCCCCGCTCGCCAGTCGCCGCGCGTACTCCCACCCTAGCGTTCACCCCCCGTCCGCAGGTTTCCCGGTCCGGCAACCGAGCGACGATAGAAGGGGGCGCACCCCGCCCATCCACCGCACGAGGAACGGAGAACCCGTGTCGAGAACGGATGCGGCCATCGCCGCCGCGGATGCGCACAGCGCGCACAACTACCATCCGCTGCCCGTCGTGGTCGCCTCGGCGGACGGAGCCTGGATGACCGATGTCGAGGGACGCCGCTATCTCGACATGCTCGCCGGCTACTCGGCGCTGAACTTCGGCCACAGCAACCGGCGGCTGATCGACGCCGCCAAGGCCCAGCTGGAGCGGGTCACCCTCACCTCGCGGGCCTTCCACCACGACCGGTTCGCCGACTTCTGCGCCCAGCTCGCCGAGCTGTGCGGCAAGGAGATGGTGCTGCCGATGAACACGGGCGCGGAGGCGGTGGAGACCGCCGTGAAGACCGCCCGCAAGTGGGGGTACCGGGTGAAGGGAGTCCCGCCGGGCCAGGCCAAGATCGTCGTGGCCGCCAACAACTTCCACGGGCGGACCACCACGATCGTCAGCTTCTCCACCGACCCTGAGGCCCGGGCGGACTTCGGCCCCTACACACCCGGCTTCGAGATCGTCCCGTACGGGGACCTGACCGCGCTGGGGCACGCCGTCAGCGCCAACACGGTCGCCGTCCTGCTGGAGCCGATCCAGGGCGAAGCGGGCGTGCTGGTGCCGCCGGCCGGCTATCTCGCGGGCGTGCGCAGGCTCACCAGCGAACGGAACGTGCTGTTCATGGCGGACGAGATCCAGTCCGGGCTCGGACGCACCGGCAAGACCTTCGCCTGCGAGCACGAGGACGTGGTGCCGGACGTGTACGTCCTCGGGAAGGCGCTGGGCGGCGGCGTGGTCCCGGTGTCCGCCGTCGTGGCCGACAGCGACGTGCTCGGCGTGTACCGGCCGGGCGAGCACGGTTCCACCTTCGGCGGCAACCCGCTGGCCTGCGCGGTCTCCCTGGAAGTGATCGCCATGCTGCGCACCGGGGAGTTCCAGCAACGCGCCGCAGAACTGGGCGACCACCTCCACCATGAACTGGGGCTGCTGGTCGGCGGAGGCGCCGTGGACGAGGTCCGGGGCCGCGGACTGTGGGCGGGCGTGGACGTCTCGCCGGGCCACGGCACCGGCCGGGAGATCTCGGAGAAGCTGATGGACCGCGGTGTGCTGGTCAAGGACACCCACGGTTCGACGATCCGCATCGCCCCGCCGCTGGTGATCAGCAAGGAGGACCTCGACTGGGGCCTGGACCAGCTCCGGGCGGTGCTCAGCGGGGACTGAGCGGGGCTGCCGCCTCCGGCTGATATTCGCATGACGCAGGGGTGGCCGGCGGGCAGGATGCGGCGAATGGACCGCGACACGATCAGTACGCTCGCCCACGCCGGCCACCCCATCGCCGCACCGCTCTCCGACGAGTCGGTGCGGCGGATCCTGGACCGCGCGCTGCCCCGCGGCGACGAGCGGCTGCTCGACCTCGGCTGCGCGGAGGCGGCGTGGCTGCTGCGCGCGCTGGAAGGCCGTCCCGGGGGGCTGGCCGACGGCGTGGACCTCAGCGGGACGGCCCTCGCCAAGGCCCGGGACGCGGTGGCCGCGGCCGGGCTCACCGACCGGATCCGTCTGCACCGGCAGGACGCGCGGGAGTTCACCGGCCCCGAGCCCTACGACCTGGTCCTCTGCGTCGGGGCCACCCACGCCTTCGGCGGGCTGCTCCCCGCCCTGGAGGCCGCCCGCACCCGGCTCGCGCCGGGCGGGGCCGTCCTGGTCGGCGAGGGCTTCTGGGAGCAGGAACCGGGAGAGGAGGTACGGGCCGCCGGTTTCGACCCGGAGGAGTACGACGACCTGCCGACGACCGTCGAGCGGGTGCGCGCCGCGGGCTGGACCACCGTCCACACCCACGTCAGCTCGCTCGCCGAGTGGGACGAGTACGAGCTGTCGTGGACCGGTTCGCTCTCGCGCTGGGCCCTGGACCACCCCGACGACCCGGACAGCCCGGAAGCCCTGAAGGCGGCGGACGAACACCGTGCGGCGTGGCTGAACGGCTACCGGGGCACGCTCGGCTTCGTGACACTGCTGCTGCGGCGCGCGGACTGACCTCCGGCGGGGGCGTCGCGGGCCGCGGCGGGACGGGCGCACGCGGCAACGTGGCACGGCGGCCGCACGCGGCGGGACGGGCGCACGCAGCGGGACGACGGATCGGCGCGAGCGTCGGCATCGGCATCGGCACCGGCACCGGCACCGGCACCGGCACCGGCAGGGTCGCCGGACTCCGGCCCGCGTCGGCGGTCAGAGGATGACGTGCGGCACGAAGCGGGCGTACTCGTCGGTGACCGGGCCCGCCGACTCCCGGATGCCCAGCCCGGCGGCCTCGTTCTCGACGACCCAGGCGCCGAGGACGACGCGGTTGCCGTCGAAGTCGGGCAGCGGGGCCAGCTCCTGGTAGCAGCAGGCCTCCTCGCGGACGACCGGTTCGGCGCCCGGCTCGTGCAGGGTGACCCCGGCGCCCTCCCGGCCGAGCAGCGGCTTCGCCGCGTAGCCGGTGGTGGTGGCGAGTTCACGCGGGCCGTCGAGGTGGGAGGGCAGCAGACTGGGGTGCCCGGGGTACAGCTCCCACAGGATCGCCAGCAGCGCCTTGTTGGACAGCAGCATCTTCCAGGCCGGTTCGATCCAGCACGTGCTGCCGGTGCCGCCGCCGTTGTCGAGGGTGTCCAGGACGTACTCCCCGAACCGGTCGGTGGTCAGCCACTCCCACGGGTAGAGCTTGAAGCAGCTGCGGATGAACTTCAGCCGGTCGTCGACGAATCGTCCGCTCAGCCGGTCCCAGCCGATCTGCTCCACCGACAGCGCCTCGGTGTCCAGTCCCGCCTGCTGGGCCGTCTCCCGCAGGTACGCGACGGTCATCAGGTCCTCGCCGAGCTCGTCGGCCTCGCTGTGCGCGAAGTGCACCGGGCCGGGAGGCAGCAGCGGGGCCTGTCGGCGCCAGGCGTCGACGAGCCGGTCGTGCAGCGAGTTCCACTGGTCGGCGCCGGGGAACCGCTCCTCCATCCAGAACCACTGCGGACTGGCCGCCTCCACGAGCGACGTGGGGGTGTCGGCGTTGTACTCCAGCATTTTCGCCGGGCCGGTGCCGTCGTAGCACAGATCGAACCGTCCGTAGAGGGACGGAAGTTCGTCGCGCCGCCGCCACGAATCGGCGATCCGCGCGGCCAGTCGGGGGTCCACGATGCCGAGGTCGACGAACCGGTCCTCCTCGACGATGTGCGCGGCCGCCGCCAGGCACATGCCGTGCAGTTCCTCGACGGTCTCCTCCAGCGCCTCGACCTCGGGCAGCGAGAAGGAGTAGTAGGCGCTCTCGTCCCAGTAGGGGCGGAGTGAACCGTCCGGGTAGCGGGTCAGCGGGTAGACGAGTCCCTGCTGTTCCACGGTCTGCTGCCAGCCGGGGCGGGGTTCGATGGTGTGACGCTGCATGGTGCGGGCTCCGGGCTCGGTCGGTTCCGGTCGACGAGGGCGGTCAGCCGCCGCTGGAGCCCGAACCGGAGCCGAAGCCGCCGCGTTCGACGTCCGCCTTGTTGAAACTGCCGCCCTGCACCTTGCCGTTGCGGACGGTTCCGCCGTAGTAGTACGTACCGCGGCCGGAGCTGTCCTCGCACTCGCGGGCGGGCAGCTTCTCCCGGGTGGCCCGGTCGACGCAGCGGCGGTCGGGCTCGTCGTCCGAACCGCAGGCCGTCAGCGCCGCCGCCAGCAGCCCCACACCGCCCAGTACGACCGTGCTCGACCTCAGCCTGCGTCGCATCGCGCGCCTCCCCCTCGTCCGCGTTTCCACTCTGCTCTGTTCCCACGGGCGAACACCGGGGAGCAGGCGGTCAGCGTAGACGCCACCCCGGACACGGCCGGAACCGGGTGGCCGAAGCGCTCTCACCTACAGTCGTTTCGTGCCTCTTGGGATGATCTGTGCGCTCGCCTCCGCCGTCTGCTACGGCACCGCCTCCGTCCTCCAGGCCGTCGCCGCCCGCTCGGTCGCGCCGGGCACCGGTTCCGGGGTGGATCCCGGGCTGCTGCTCCGGTCCCTGCGCCAGTGGCGCTATATGGCCGGACTGGCCCTCGACGGCGCCGGGTTCGGCCTCCAGATCATCGCGCTGCGGCTCATCCCGATCTACGCGGTGGGTGCGGCCATGGCGGGCAGCCTGGCCGTGACCGCGGTCGTCGCGGCGAGGCTGCTCTCGGTACGGCTGAGCACCACCGAGTGGGGCGCCGTGGTGCTGGTCTGCATCGGCCTGGCGATGCTCGGCTTCGCCTCCGGCCCGGAGGGTCAGGTGCCGGCACCGCCGTGGCTCGGATGGGCGATCCTCGGCGCCGCGGTCGTCGTGCTCGTCATCGGCGCGTTCGCGGGCCGGCTGCCGACCCGCTCGCGGGCGCTGGTCCTCGGACTGGGCGCCGGCATCGGGTTCGGCGTGCCCGAGGTGGCGATCCGTCTGCTGGACTCGTTCGACCTCACCGATCCCGCGCTGTACGCCATCCTGCTCGGCGGGGGCGCGGCCTTCCTCCTGTTCACCTCCGCCCTCCAGCGCGGCTCGGTCACCACGGCCACGGCCGGGATGCTGCTCACGGAGACGATCGGCCCCTCGCTGGTCGGTGTGATCTGGCTGGGCGACCGCACCCGCGAGGGGCTGGCCTGGCTGGCGATCACCGGCTTCGCGGTGGCGGTGGCGGGCGCGCTGGCGTTGACGCGGTTCGGCGAGGTACCGGTGACGGCCGACGAACGGTCTCCGGATGCCTGCCCCACCGAGTGAAGCCCACGGCCGCGAGGCCGGCGAAGAGTTCGACGATGGACCGGGTATCGCCGTGACGAGCCGTACCTGCGCGAGGGGCTGACCATGCGGCTCGGACAGGACAGGACCGGACGTGCCGCCGCCCCCGGCCGCTGGGCGACCGGGGGCGGCGGGAGGAACCCGTGTGCGGGATCAGATGAGGCCGAGGGCGCGGACCGCGTCGCGCTCCTCCGTGAGCTCCTGCACCGAGGCGTCGATACGGGTGCGGGAGAACTCGTTGATGTCCAGGCCCTGGACGATCTCGTACTTGCCGTCCTTGCAGGTGACGGGGAAGGAGGAGATGAGGCCCTCCGCCACGCCGTAGGAGCCGTCCGACGGGATGCCCATGGAGGTCCAGTCGCCCTCCGCGGTGCCGTTCACCCACGTGTACACGTGGTCGATGGCGGCGTTGGCGGCGGACGCGGCAGAGGAGGCGCCACGGGCCTCGATGATCGCGGCGCCGCGCTTGGCGACGGTCGGGATGAAGGTGTCGGCCAGCCACGCCTGGTCGTTGACGACCTCGGCGGCGTTCTTGCCCGCGATCTCCGCGTGGAAGATGTCCGGGTACTGGGTGGCCGAGTGGTTGCCCCAGATCGTCAGCCGCTTGATGTCGGAGACGGCGGCACCGGTCTTCGCGGCGAGCTGCGACATGGCACGGTTGTGGTCCAGACGGGTCATCGCGGTGAAGCGCTCCGCCGGTACGTCCGGAGCGGCGGCCTGGGCGATGAGCGCATTGGTGTTCGCCGGGTTGCCGACGACGAGGACCTTGATGTCGTCCGCGGCGTGGTCGTTGATGGCCTTGCCCTGCGGCTTGAAGATGCCGCCGTTGGCCTCCAGCAGGTCGCCGCGCTCCATGCCCTTGGTGCGGGGGCGGGCGCCGACGAGCAGGGCCACGTTGGCGCCGTCGAAGGCGACGTTCGGGTCGTCGGTGATCTCGATGCCACGGAGCAGCGGGAAGGCGCAGTCGTCGAGCTCCATGGCGGTGCCCTCGGCGGCCTTCAGGCCCTGCGGGATCTCCAGGAGACGCAGCTTGACCGGCACATCCGCGCCGAGCAGGTGACCGGAGGCGATGCGGAAGAGCAGCGCGTAGCCGATCTGGCCGGCCGCGCCGGTGACGGTGACGTTGACGGGAGTGCGGGTCATGGCGATCTCCGTTGTGACAGCTGTGGCGGTGGGTGTCCCTGCCCGAGTCTTGAATCTCTCTATGTCGAGAGATCCAGCGGTCAGGCTATCCCAGCGCGGGGTGCCCGAACCCCCGGACCCCTGTGGGCCACGGCACACCGGCGCGTCTCCCTGTCCGCGCGACTCCCAGTGTCCTCCGATGCGCCATTCGATGCGCCCTGCGGTCCGTCCACGCACCGCCGGGCGTACCGGGACCCCGCCCCTTCGACGGTGGTCAGCACGGCTCCGCATCCCGCCTCGGTCACCCGTTGACCAGAGGACTTGTCGCAGACTGGTGACACCGTGTCGGAACTGTCACCGCCCTGCCACAGGGACCCCGGCGCCCCTTGCCTGAGCTTGTCGCGACCATGACTCTTGAACACAAGGCGGTGCCCGTCCTCCCACGGGGGAGAGGACGGGCACCGTACTTTTCCGGCGGGCTTTCCGGCGGGTTCAGCGGACCGTGAAGCGGACCACGTCCTCCAGGAACGGGATGTCCAGCCACGGGTTGGGCATCGCCATCAGCGCGAGCAGCACGATGACCGTGCCGAGCGAGCCGTACGTGACGATGTCCGTGAACCGGGACCGGACGGCCAGCATGCCCACGGAGGGCAGCAGCCAGCGCATCGCCGCGCCGCCGACGAGGGCCAGCCCGATGAGGATCAGCCCGATCCGGAAGGACTGGGCGAACATGTCCGTCGCGACGAGCAGCAGTCCCAGCGCGGTCACACCGAGAACCGTCAGCAGCGGCCACTGCCGTGCGGGGGCGGGGGCGTCGCCCGGCGCGGCGCGGCCGCCGCCTTCGGGCCGTGCGGTGTCGCGGGTGACGGCCTGGAAGCGCGGCGAGACCCGCGGCGGCGCGGGGGCGGGGGCGGGAGCCGCCGCTGCCGGGGCGTCGTCCGCCGCCGCCGGTACTCTGCCCGGCTCCGCCGACTCGCCGTGCGGCGCAGCGGCGCCCGCCGACGTGTCCGTAGAGCCTTCCGCGCCGGGGACTTCCGTGTTGGTGACTTCCGCGTCGGGGACTTCCGTGTTGGTGACTTCCGCGCCGGGACGAGGGGCCGCTTCCTCGTCCCCCGCGTCCCCCGCCTCCGGGGACGCTTCGCCCGCCGCCGACACCTCGGGACTCCCGGAGCCGGCTTCGGGAGCCTGTCCGGCCCGCTCGGCGGCACCTTCCGTACGTACCGTCGCCTCACCGGGCCCGGCAGTGCGATCGGCCCCGGCGGTGCGATCGGAGTCCGCCCGGCCGGCGTCCGGCGCCGGCTCTCCCGCATCGGCGCCGCGCACTTCGGCCCCGGTCTCGGCACCGTCCTGCCGCGCGCCGGGTTCGCGGTCCACGCCGGATTCCGGGTCCACCCCGGCCCGGGGCGGAGTGCCCGTGCCACGGGCGGCCGCCGCGTCCGCGCCGGCCGCGGAACCCGGACCGGGCTCCCGTGTCCGGTCCGCCGCCTCGGGGCTTTCGTCGGCCCGTACGCCCATCAGAGGTTGGCCCTTCCTTCGGTCAGCCCGCGATGCCGGCCGCGCGCTCGGCCGCCTCGACGACGTTGACGAGCAGCTGCGCACGGGTCATCGGGCCGACACCGCCGGGGTTCGGGGAGATCCAGCCGGCGACCTCGGCCACGCCCGGGTGGACGTCGCCGACGATCTTGCCGCTCTCGTCGCGGCTGACGCCGACGTCGAGCACGGCCGCGCCCGGCTTCACGTCCTCGGGCTTGACCAGGTGCGGCACGCCCGCCGCGGCGACGACGATGTCGGCGCGGCGCAGGTGCGCGGCTAGGTCACGGGTGCCGGTGTGGCACTGCGTCACGGTGGCGTTCTCGGAGCGCCGGGTGAGCAGCAGCGGCATCGGCCGGCCGATGGTGACGCCTCGTCCGACGACCACGACCTCCGCCCCCTTGATCTCGACGCCGTGGGCCCGCAGCAGCGTGATGATGCCGTAGGGGGTGCAGGGCAGCGGGGCGGGCTCGTTCAGTACGAGGCGCCCGAGGTTCATCGGGTGGAGCCCGTCCGCGTCCTTGGCCGGGTCCATCAGCTCCAGCACCCGGTTCTCGTCGATGCCCTTGGGAAGCGGGAGCTGGACGATGTAACCGGTGCAGGCCGGGTCCTCGTTGAGCTCGCGGACGACCGCCTCGATCTCCTCCTGCGTGGCCGTGGCGGGCAGTTCGCGCTGGATCGACGCGATGCCGACCTGCGCGCAGTCGCGGTGCTTCCCGGCCACGTACTTGTGGCTGGCGACGTCGTCACCGACCAGCACGGTGCCGAGCCCGGGCGTGATTCCCTTCGCCTTGAGGGCCGCCACGCGGGCGGTCAGGTCGGACTTGATCGCTGCTGCTGTGGCCTTGCCATCGAGAATCTGGGCGCTCATGCCTCCATCCTCCCGGATGGACCCGTCCCGGTTCCAATCCGGCCCCTGTCCGGCACACTCGCAGCCCGAACGACCCTTCGGGAGACGGAACCGGAGGTTGCACTTGCACAACACATGGGATTTCCGGCTGGACAAACTTACGTCGCGTTTATAACGATGATCCGCGCAGTGCCGCTGGCAGTGCCGGGGGGCGGACGTTTCGAACAGTTCCATATTTCCTCCGCGCGGCCGCGTCGTCCCCGCACCACCAACGGAGGATCAGGACAGATGAGCTTCGGCGACCCGAACAACCCGTACGGGCAGCAGCCCCCGCAGGGCCAGCCCGGCTACGGCTACCCGCAGCAGGCGCCGCAGGGCGTGCCGCCGCAGCAGGGTTACGGCTACCCCCAGCAGCCCGCCGGCCAGGCGCCCTACGGCGCGGCCCCGCAGGCCCCCGGCACGCTGCAGGCCAACAACGGCTACATCAACGTGCCGGCGCTCGGCACCGTGCAGCTCGCCTCGATGGGCCGCCGTCTCGGCGCGCGCGTCATCGACGGTCTGGCCATCACCATCATCGTGTGGATCCTGATGGCCGTCGGTGTCGCCGGTATCGTCGGTGTCGCCGAGGGGGCGCAGAACGACTGCGCCGGCATCGACCCGCTGTCCTCCGCCTACGAGACCTGCATCAACCAGCAGGCCGAGGCGGCCGGCGGCATGATCGCCGCGCTCTTCGGCATGATCGCCCTCGTCGGTATCGCCACGATGCTCTACGAGTGGCTGATGATCTCGTTCGTGGGCGCGACCCTCGGCAAGATGGCGCTCGGCCTGCGGGTCGTCAAGGAGTCCACCGGTCAGGCCCCGGGCCTGGGCGGCGGTTTCATCCGCTGGATCATCCCGATCGTCGGCGCGTTCCTCTGCTACATCGGCGCGATCCTGGTCTTCCTTTCGCCCTTCTGGGACGGCACCGGCAAGCTGCAGGGCTGGCACGACCGTGCCGCCGGCACGATCGTCATCAAGAAGTAAGCGCACCAAGGCCGAAGGCCGCGACCCTCGTGCGAGGGTCGCGGCCTTCGGGCTTTCCGGGCTCCGGACGGCCCCTGCCGGAGCCCGTCCCGGCTCAGTGGAAGAAGTGCCGCGTGCCGGTGAAGTACATGGTCACGCCCGCCTTCGCGGCGGCCTCGACGACCTGCTCGTCACGGACCGAACCACCCGGCTGCACCACGGCCTTGACGCCCGCCGCGGTCAGGATCTCCAGCCCGTCGGGGAACGGGAAGAAGGCGTCCGAGGCCGCGTACGAGCCCTGGGCGCGCTCGGCACCCGCGCGCTCGACCGCGAGCTTCGCGGAGTCGACGCGGTTGACCTGTCCCATGCCGACGCCGACCGAGGCACCGTCCTTGGCGAGCAGGATGGCGTTGGACTTGACGGCCCGGCAGGCCCGCCAGGCGAAGGCGAGCTCGGCGAGCTCCTCCGGGCTCAGGGCCTCACCGGTGGCGAGGACCCAGGTCGCCGGGTCGTCCCCGTCGGCCTGGAGGCGGTCGGTGACCTGGAGCAGCGCGCCGCCGTCGATCGGCTTGACCTCGACGGGGCCGGCCGGGGCGTCGGGGCAGCGCAGCACGCGGATGTTCTTCTTGCGGGAGAGGACCTCGACGGCGCCCTCCTCGTAGTAGGGCGCCACGATGACCTCGGTGAAGATCTCGGCGACCTGCTCGGCCATCTCCACCGTCACCGGCCGGTTGACGGCGATGACGCCGCCGAAGGCGGACAGCGGGTCGCAGGCGTGCGCCTTGCGGT
This sequence comes from Streptomyces sp. NPDC030222, assembly GCF_055573115.1. Taxonomy (NCBI): domain Bacteria; kingdom Bacillati; phylum Actinomycetota; class Actinomycetes; order Kitasatosporales; family Streptomycetaceae; genus Streptomyces; species Streptomyces sp. NPDC030222. The sequence goes on along the minus strand of NZ_JBVICA010000015.1, from coordinate 77,391 downwards.
GGGCCTCGCCGACGGTCTCGCCGATCGCGATGCCGCACGGGTTGGCGTGCTTGATGATCGCGACGCACGGCTCGGAGTGGTCGTACGCGGCGCGGCGCGCGGCCTCCGTGTCCGTGTAGTTGTTGAACGACATCTCCTTGCCGTGCAGCTGCTCGGCCTCCGCGAGACCGCCGCTGCCGTCCACGTAGAGGGCGGCGTCCTGGTGCGGGTTCTCGCCGTAGCGCAGGACGTTCCTGCGCTCGAACGTCGCACCGAGGAAGTCGGGGAAGGAGGACTCGTCGGCGGGGGCGTAGGAGCTCGCGAACCAGGAGGCGACGGCCACGTCGTACGCGGCGGTGTGCTGGAATGCCTCGGCCGCCAGCCGCTTGCGCGCGGCCAGGTCGAAGCCACCGTCCTTGACCGCGGCGAGCACGTCCGCGTACCGGTCGGGGCTGGTGACCACCGCGACGGAGGGGTGGTTCTTGGCGGCGGCGCGGACCATGGAGGGGCCGCCGATGTCGATCTGCTCGACGCACTCGTCGGGGGTGGCCCCGGAGGCCACGGTCTCCCGGAACGGGTAGAGGTTCACGACGACCAGGTCGAACGGCTCGACGCCCAGCTCCGCGAGCTGCTCGCGGTGCGCGTCCAGACGCAGGTCGGCGAGGATGCCGGCGTGCACGCGCGGGTGCAGGGTCTTCACCCGGCCGTCCAGGCACTCGGGGAAGCCGGTGAGCTCCTCGACCTTGGTGACCGGCACGCCCGCGGCGGCGATCCTCGCGGCGGTGGAGCCGGTGGAGACCAGCGCGACGCCCGCCTCGTGCAGCCCGCGGGCCAGCTCCTCCAGGCCGGTCTTGTCGTAGACGCTGACCAGGGCGCGGCGGATGGGCCGCTTGTTACCTTCGGCGGTCACGGGATCAGTACCTTTCGTCCCTCGATGCGATAGCCGTCGCGGGCCAGCCGTCCCACGACCTCGACGAGCAGCCTGCGCTCGACTTCCTTGATGCGCTCATGGAGAGCGGCTTCGTCGTCCTCCTCCCGCACCTCGACCACGCCCTGCGCGATGATCGGGCCGGTGTCGACGCCGTCGTCGACGAAGTGGACGGTGCACCCGGTGACCTTCACCCCGTACGCGAGCGCGTCGCGCACACCGTGGGCCCCGGGGAAGCTGGGCAGCAGGGCGGGATGGGTGTTCACGATGCGCCCGCCGTACCGCGCGAGGAATTCCTTCCCCACGATCTTCATGAAGCCGGCCGAGACGATCAGATCCGGCTCGTGGGCGGCCGTGGCCTCGGTCAGTGCCGCGTCCCACGCCTCGCGGGAGGCGTAGTCCTTGACCCGGCACACGAACGTGGGCAGTCCGGCCCGCTCGGCGCGTTCGAGTCCGGCGATCCCGTCGCGGTCGGCGCCGACCGCGACGACGCGGGCACCGTAACCGTGCGGGTCGGCGGCGACGGCGTCGAGCAGGCTCTGCAGATTGGTGCCGGAACCGGAGACCAGGACCACCAGGCGGGCGGGAGCGCTGCGGGCGGGTCCGTCGGGTCGACTGGGGGGAGGCGGGGAGGCCACGGTGGGTCTCTTTCTCGCGGGGGCTTCCGCGGTGTTCTCGCGGCGGTTCTCGCGGGTGTTCTCACGGGGCGTGCGACTTGTATGGTCGTACGAACGAATTGAGTCCCTCGATACGGGGAACTCTACGAATACGCCGACCGCCAGCAACGATACCGGCACACCGGGCAGCCCCCACGGGACGGGTGCCGGGGCGGGAGGTAGCGTCTGGGGGCAGGGGCCCGTCCCGGACGGGCGCACAGCACAACGTGTAGAGACGAGAAGACCGCAGCGCCCGGGGCGCCCTGGTCCGAGGGGAAGACGTTCACCAGATGCCGGTCCGATACCGCCGCGCGACTCTCCGCCCCCAGCCTTCGCATTCCGCTCCGGCTCCGGCCTACCCGCAGGGGGGCCCGGAGCACGGTGCACTGCTGCGGGAGAGCCGGTCCCCGTCGGCGTCCGGCTCTGCCGAGCCGCCCGGTTCCCCCGACTCCCCGGCCCCCACCGGTCCGGCCGGAGCGAGCGGACCTGCCGGACCGGGTACGCCCGCCGGAGCCACGGGAACCTCCGAGGACAACCCGTTCGCCCCGCCGCCGCAGGGCACGCCCGACCAGCCCTGGCAGCCGCGGCGGCCCGAAAGCGGCAGCGACGGCGAGAACGGCGGGGGCGAGGACCGGGACGGCGACGGCCGCCGCTGGGGCAGCCAGTGGAGCAGCCACCAGCCCGGCCGTACGCCCGACGGCTTCGGCAGCCGCCCCGGCCGGCGCGAGGACGGCCCCGAAGGACCGGGCGGGGGCGGCGGCCCGCGCTGGGACCCCACGGACCCCGTGCAGCGCCGTGCCCGCTACGCGCTGCTCGCCGGCATGTGGGCCTTCTTCTTCGTGATCTTCGGCGTTCCCGCAGTGGCACTGTTGCTGGGTGCGCTCGGCGTGTACTGGGGCTTCTCCTCCCTGCGCGACGCGTCCCGCCCCCGGCCGGACGCCACGTCCGCCACCGCGTCCGCCACCGCGTCCGAGGGCACGCCCGCCGCCGCCCCCGCGAACGCGCGCCGCTCGCAGCGCACGGCGGCGCTGAGCGGTGTCGTCACGGCGATCCTCGCGCTGGCGATGGTGGGGCTGACCTACACCTCGCAGTTCGTCTTCCGCGACTACTACACCTGCCGCGAGGACGCGCTCACCAGGACCGCGGAGAAGTCCTGCGCCGATCTGCTGCCGGAACCGCTGCAGCGGTTCATGGGCGAGACGGAGTAACGGAGCGGCGCCTCACTCCGTGTACGGCGGAGGGTGGGGCTCCTGCCGCGGCTCCGCGGACGGAGTCGACGGTCGCCGGGCGGCGGGCCCGCCGGTGGACGTGGACGGTGAGCCCGGCACGGACTCGTCCGGCACATCGTCGGTGGCCGCGCTGCGCGGTTTCCTCGCCGCGCCGTCGCGCCACGGGTCGAGCCCGCCCGCAGGAGGGACGTCGTAGGGGACGTCGTACGACCCGGACGGGTGAGGGAAGCCGTCCATGGCTTCCGTCCCGTAGCCGTCGCGACCGGCCGCGCCCGGGGTCCGGAAGCCCTCCGGTTCGTAGGGCCGGTCGTGTGTGTACGACAGGTCGTCGGAGGCGTGGGACGCGGGCTCGCCGGCGGCGAAGGACCGCCCTGGGGCCGTGGGGACACCGCCCCCTTCGTGGGTCCGGGGTGAGGCCTGGGGGCCGCCGAAGGCGGGCCGCTGCGCCGCCGCCCGATCACGAACGTCACCGTGGCGGTGGGACGCCGACGGACCGGCGTCCTCTGCGTCGTGGGGCCGGGCCGGGTCCTGAACGGCATCGGCGGCGGCGTGGGTCCGGGCCTGATCCCAGGGGCCGTCGGGACCGTATGCCCCGAGGGCACCGCCGCCGTCGCCGCCATGGAGGCGGGCCGAATCGCGGAGATCGTCGATACGGGCACGCATCCGGTCGAGGAGATCGTCGATGCGGGGCCGGGCCCCACCCTGGAGATCGTCAGGGCCGTGGGGCCCGGTCGGGTGCGGGAGGCCGTCCGGCGCATGGGGTCCAAGCCGATCCGGGAGACCGTCCCGCCCATGGGACCCAAGCCAATCCGGGAGACCGTCCCGCGCATACGGTCTGAGTTGATCCGGGAGGCCGTCCGGCGCAAGAGGCTGGAGCGTGTCCGGGAGACCATCCGGCGCACGGGACCCCTGCCGATCCGGCAGGCCGTCCCGCAGATGAGGCCGGAACCCGTCCGGGAGGCCGTCGGCAAGGGACGGGACCGTATCGGGGACGTCGTCGGAGGCGTACGGCAGGGCCAGGTCCCGGAAGTCGTAGGCTCCGGCGAGATCGTCGTCCACGGGTGGCAGCGGATCACCGCTCCGGTCGAACCGGGGGACCCATGCGTGGGAAAGGTCCACCTTCGGCGGCCTCCCGCACACCAGCCACGCCCGCAGGCCCAGCGCTCCCGGTACGCCCAGCAGACCCGTCCAGAGCAGCGCCGCGAGACCCACCTGCCACCACACGGGCCCCATGACGGCCAGGCGTCCCGTGCCGAGGGAGCCGCCCGCGAGCGCGGCGAGCCCGGCGGTCCCGGCCGCGCAGCCGCAGGCCGCCAGGGCCGAGGACACGGCCGTACGGGTGCGGCTCCAGGGCTCGTCCTCGTAGGCCGCCGCATGGCCGGTGAACCAGGCGACGGTGAGCCCTGCCGCGACCGGCACTGCGACGACCGACCAGGTGAGTGCCGTACCGGCTGCGGGGGACACCGAAGGCACGGCGGCGAGCAGCGGAAAGTCGGGGGCGGCCGGGGTGCCGACGACCGCGAGGGGCGTGACGGAGGTCGACGTACCCAGGGCGAAGCCGGGGCCGAGGGAGTAGGCGGCCGCCCACACCGCGGCGTTGGGCACCACTGCGAGGGCCAGCAGCAGGACGGCCACGCGGCCGGACCACACCGTGGCGAGCTGGAGGAACGACTCACGCGCCGACGTGGCGTGCCAGGCGAGGGACGCCCCGACGAGGAGGGCTCCGCCTCCCACGAGGACGGCGACGGCCGCGCACGCCGCACGCACGGCAACGGCGGTACTCGCATGGGCGAGGCCCGCCCGAAGGCGTTCCGGCACCCATGAGGGCAGCGTCTCGGACGGACGTCCGCACGCCCTCCAGACCCCGGCGACGACGGCCGACATCACCACGAGCGGCACATGGATCGCGGCGCTCACGCGGTCGGCGGGCAGCGCACCGTCGTCCGCGTAGAGGACGGCGGCGCCGCCGACCAGGAGATAGCCGGCCGTCACCAGGCCGAAGACGGCGACGGCGGACCGTACGGTGACACGTTCCCCGGCCCCGGCGTCCGCGGTCCCGTCCGCCCCTCCGGGATCGTCGCAGTCCACGGTTCCGTAGGGGGAGAGGGCATCCCGTGCCGCCCGGTGCGCGAGGAACACCGGGATCGCGAGCAGCAGCAGGGGCATCAGGCCGACCGGGGCCTGGACGCCGTCCGTGCCGGTCTGCCTCACCAGCTCGGTCCCATGGGCGAGCAGCCACAGCGCGGCAGCCGTGTGCAGGGCCCCGCCGGGCCCGCTGTCGGGGTACGGGGAGCTGATCCACAGCATCATCACCAGCACGGAGAGGGCGCCCAGCCCCAGCCCCGCGGCGAGCACCCCCCGCAGAAAGCAGGTGGCCAGCGCCACAGGGCGGCTCCGGACGCCGCGGACCGTCGGCAACGTCAGCGGTTGGTCGGTCACTTGGGTCACAGCGTCATGCTGCCAACGACACGCGCTTTATCCCCGTAACGGGCAAATAGTCGTAGTGTCGCGCAAAATACGTTTATGTAATTTTCGGTCCGGTTGTCCGCCATTCGCGGGTGCCGGGCTGCAGGGAGTGCCTGGAGCCCTTGGAGTCGTTCATGACAGAGAGCACCGCCGCATCCGGGTCCGAGGCGCCTCTGCCGCCCCCGAAGGAACGGCGCCGGCTGCGCGAGTCGGGAGCCATGAGCGAGGGGCAGCTGGCTGCCGCGCTGGGAGTCACGCGGTCGACCCTGCGCGCCTGGGAGACGGGCCGCAGCTCGCCCCGCGGGCGCAGACGCGACACGTACGCCAAGCTGCTCGCGGACCTCGCCGCCGGGCGCGGAGAGGGGCCGGAGGGGTGCGAGGGGCCTGCTGGGCTGGAAGTGCTGGAGAGGCTGGGCAGGGGCGAGAGTCCGGAGACGTGGGAGAGCCCGGACGAGACCGAGGGCCTGGAGAGATCCGAGACGCTGGAGAGGTCTGAGGGACCAGAGGGGTCCAGGGGACCGAAGAGGTCCAGGAGATCAGAGAGGTCCAGGGGACCAGAGAGGCCAGGGAGGTCCGAGAGGCCGATGGTCCACCCGGCCACCGCCGAGCCGCTCGACGTCGGCTCCGCCACCACCCCGACATCCGGCCTGGCCCCCACCACCGCCCCGACCGCCGATGTCGGCCCCGCCACCGCATGCCCGGCCTCCCCACCGCCGCCCGCCGTCCACGTCGCGTCCGTGCCCCCGCGAGCCGGTCACGAGGGCACGGAATCCGCCGAGGAGGAGACGGCACCGCTGCCCCTGCCCACCCCCGCACCCCCGCACCACGGGGACACGTACGTTCCGGATGTCGTCCGGCGCCGTCGGTCGTCCGCCGTCCACCCCGCGCGCAACGCCACCGTCCCACGTCGGCCGGAGCCCCTGCTCGACCCCGACGAGGACCCGGAGGGCGAGGAGTCCCGGCGCAGGCTCGCCAAGGCCGCCGCGGCCGCCTTCGACGAGCTGTACGACCGGACCTCCCAGGCTCTGGTGCAGCAGGCGTTCCTGCTCACCGGGCGCCGCACGCTCGCCCGGGAGGCGGTCACCCAGGCGTTCCGCAGCGCCTGGCAGCGCTGGCCCGAGGTGGCGACCGACCCCGCTCCGGCGAGCTGGGTACGGGCCGCTGCCCACGAGTACGCGCTCTCCCCCTGGCACCGGCTGCGGCGTTCGTTCAAGGAGCCCGACCGGTCGCCCGACGACCCGGCCGCACGCGCACTGCTCGAGGCCCTGCTGGACCTCCCGCCCGCGCACCGCAGGACCCTGCTGCTCTACGACGGCCTGGGACTGGACCTGCCGGAGACCGCGGCCGAGACCGAGGCCAGCACCCCGGCCACGGCCCGTAGGCTGCTGAACGCCCGCACAGCGGTCGCCGAACGCCTCCCCGAACTGGTGGGAGCAGCCACATCCTCCGAGGAACGGTCCGTGCTCCTCGCGGAGCGGCTGCACGCGCTGTCCCTCACCGAGGCCGACAGGGCCCGGGGCCACGGGGAGCCCGGAGGCGCAACCCCGGGTGAGGCCGGAGGCACCGGGACTGCCGGATCCTTCCGCGCCCTTCCGGACGCCGAGGCGATCCGTGCGGGCAGCGAACGGCAGGCCCGGCTGTGGACCCGGACGGCCTTCGGACTCACCGCTCTGATCGCGGTGGCGACCCTGTTCACCATGGCGACGGCGCAGACCCGGTACGAGCCGCCGGAGCCGCAGGGCGAACCCGTGGCGGGTGTGCCGGCACCGCACCCCGGCCCCCCGAGGCTGACCAAGCACGACCGCAGGCTGCGGGACAGTCTGAACGCCGAACCGATGAAGGGCCCCGCCCGTCTGCTCCCCCGCGCCGAGTAGCAGCGGGTACGGCGGCACGGCCGGACGAGCGGGGGCGAAGGGGGCACCGGACGGGTCGTCGGGGACGAGCGAGGCGCCGGGCGGACCGCAGCGACCCCGGAACGGGCGTGGGCCCGCGCCCCGGATGTCCGGGACGCGGGCCCACGTACTACGCGGTTCCGCCGGGGAGCCGGAAGGCTCAGGCGCCGAGGATCTCGCGCGCCAGCTTGGCCGTCTCGGTCGGGGTCTTGCCGACCTTGACGCCGGCGGCCTCCAGGGCCTCCTTCTTGGCCTGGGCGGTGCCGGAGGAGCCGGAGACGATGGCGCCGGCGTGGCCCATGGTCTTGCCCTCGGGGGCGGTGAAGCCCGCGACGTAGCCGACGACCGGCTTCGTGACGTTGGCCTTGATGAAGTCGGCCGCGCGCTCCTCGGCGTCGCCGCCGATCTCGCCGATCATCACGATCAGGTCGGTGTCGGGGTCGTCCTGGAACGCCCGCAGCGCGTCGATGTGGGTGGTGCCGATGATCGGGTCACCGCCGATGCCGACGCAGGAGCTGAAGCCGATGTCACGGAGCTCGTACATCATCTGGTAGGTCAGCGTGCCCGACTTCGACACGAGACCGATGCGGCCCGGCTTGGTGATGTCGGCCGGGATGATGCCCGCGTTCGACTGGCCGGGGGTGATCAGACCCGGGCAGTTGGGGCCGATGATGCGGGTCTTGTTGCCCTTGGCACCCGCGTACGCCCAGAACTGCGCGGTGTCGTGGACCGCGACGCCCTCGGTGATCACGACGGCGAGGCCGATCTCGGCGTCGATCGCCTCGATGACCGCGTCCTTGGTGAACTTCTCCGGGACGAAGATGACCGTGACGTCCGCGCCGGTCTTCTCCATCGCCTCGGCGACGGAGCCGAAGACCGGGATCTCGGTGCCGTCGAAGTCGACGGTGGTACCGGCCTTGCGCGGGTTCACGCCACCGACGATGTTGGTGCCGGAAGCCAGCATGCGCTTGGTGTGCTTCTGGCCCTCGGAGCCGGTCATGCCCTGGACGATGACCTTGGATTCCTTGGTGAGGAAGATAGCCATGGTGTGTCTGTTACCTCGTCCCTTTACTTCGCGGCAGCAGCCAGCTCGGCGGCCTTGTCGGCCGCACCGTCCATGGTGTCCACACGCTGCACCAGCGGGTGGTTGCGGTCGTCGAGGATCTTGCGACCCAGCTCCGCGTTGTTGCCGTCGAGACGGACGACCAGGGGCTTCGTCACGGCCTCGCCCTTGGACTCCAGGAGCTCCAGGGCCTGCACGATGCCGTTGGCGACCGCGTCGCACGCGGTGATGCCGCCGAAGACGTTGACGAAGACGGACTTGACGTCCGGGTCGCCCAGGATGATCTCCAGGCCGTTCGCCATGACCTCGGCCGAGGCGCCGCCGCCGATGTCCAGGAAGTTGGCGGGCTTGACGCCCTTGTGCGCCTCACCGGCGTAGGCGACGACGTCCAGGGTCGACATGACCAGGCCGGCGCCGTTGCCGATGATGCCGACCTCGCCCTCGAGCTTCACGTAGTTCAGGCTCTTGGCCTTGGCCGCGGCCTCGAGCGGGTTGGCCGCGGCCTTGTCCTCGAGCTCGGCGTGCTCGGCGTGACGGAACTCGGCGTTGGCGTCCAGCGAGACCTTGCCGTCGAGGGCGATGACACGGCCGTCGGCGACCTTGGCCAGCGGGTTCACCTCGACGAGGAGGGCGTCCTCCGCCACGAAGGTCTTCCACAGGGTCACGAGGACCTCGGCGACCTGCTCGGCCACCTCGGCCGGGAACTTCGCGGCCTCGACGATCTCGCGGGCCTTCGCCAGGTCCACGCCCTCGTTGGCGTCGACCGGGACCTTGGCCAGCTTCTCCGGCGTCGTCGCGGCGACTTCCTCGATGTCCATGCCGCCCGCGACCGAGGCCATGGCCAGGAAGGTGCGGTTGGTGCGGTCGAGGAGGTACGAGACGTAGTACTCCTCGGCGATCTCGGGCGCGGTCTCGGCGATCATCACCTTGTGGACCGTGTGGCCCTTGATGTCCATGCCGAGGATGTCCGTCGCGCGGGCGACCGCCTCGTCCGGGGTGGTGGCGAGCTTGACGCCACCGGCCTTGCCGCGGCCGCCGACCTTCACCTGGGCCTTGACGACAGACTTGCCGCCCAGCCGCTCGGTCGCCTCGCGCGCCGCCTCAGGCGTGTCGATGACTTCACCGGCCAGCACCGGTACACCGTGCTTGGCGAAGAGGTCCCTCGCCTGGTACTCGAACAGGTCCACGCGCGTCCGTCCCTTTTCAGTGATCGCGGTTCGTTGTCTGCGTGGGCGTGCCGCGAAGGGCAACGTGACTGCGCTGTCACTAGGGAGGCGTACACGGTGGCCGGGCACGCGGCATGTCCGTCCCGCAGGTTATCTCCGTGGGAGCTGGGTCCCTAAATCACAGATCACACCCGAGCGGTGATACCTGTCACAGATCCTGCCACCGGCCGGGCGCCGACGCAGCTCCACCCTGCGTGCGGAAGGGCGGCCCCCACCGGGGTGGGGGCCGCCCGGGAAACCGTGGATCCCCCGGTCAGATGCCCTGTGCGGGCTGCGGGACGTAGCTCGGCGTGATGTCGGAGACCACGCCCTGCGCGCCGGAGACAACGTTCCCGGCGAGGGAGTCACCGGCGACCGTGCCGGTCAGGTCCTCCCCGAAGGGCTGCACCTGGCCGACGACACCACCGGCGAACGGCAGCGCCTCGCCGGCCACGCCGCCGGCGAAAGCGGTCGCACTGCCGCCGACGCCCTGGACGACCGGGTCGACGTGGTCGACGACGGCACCGACGAGCGGCTGGACGGCGCCCGTCACACCGCCCGCGAACGGCAGGACCTCGCCGACGACGCCACCCGCGAAGGGCTGCACCTCACCGACGACACCGCCCGCGAACGGCAGGACGTCAGCCACGACGCCGTCGACGAGGACACCCGCGTCACCGACCGCCTGGCCGGCGACGGGAAGCACACCGGACACGGCCTCGGCGGCGATGGGAGGCAGGACGGCGTACGACGTCTCGTCCACGATCGGGCCGGACGCCCGGACGACGTCCTGGGCACGGACCGACGTCTGCGCCACGGCACCCTGGGCCTCGGCGCGGGCCTGCGCCGGAGCCTGTTCGGCAGTCCGCCCGGCCGTCTGCTGGAGCTCGGGGGCGAAGGCGGACAGCGGGCCGAAGAGGTAGTCGATCTCCCCCTCGGCCTGCTGGGCGGCCCCGGTCACGTCGGCGGCGTCCGGGACCGACAGGGTGGCCGGAACGGCAGGGGTGGCCGGGAGGCCGGCCTCCGGAACCTGGGCGTCCGGGACGGCGGCTTGCGGAAGCCCGACGCCCGGGACGTTCGCCTCGGGCAGCTCGGCGGCGGGCAGACCGGCGTCCGGAACGTCGGCGTCGGGGGTCCGGTCGGCCACCGTGTCGGCGGCGCGGTCGGGCAGGGAGAGGGACAGCTGGGGCAGTTCGTCGGCGCTGGCGGCGGCGGTGCCGACGACCCACATACCGGTGGCGGCGCCCGCGACGAGTATCGAACGGCGGATGTTCTTGTTCATGGAGGTGTGATCCTTCGGATTCCTGGTGGTGGCTGGGCAGACCTGTCCGCCCCCGCGCGACAGGTCCATGTGCGCGGGAAGGACTGCCCTAGCCGGGGAATTCGAGGACTTCGCGGTGCCGCTCGCGGGTGGGAGCGTCGCCCGTGGCGCCGCGGGCGCCACGGACCAGTCCGAAGGACACGGCGTCCTCCGGCGAAAGGCCCTGCGCGTCGGCCTGCCGGTGCGGGCTGCCGTCACCGGCCGCGCCACGCGCGGCGCTGCCACTGCCGGGACCAGCGGGGCCGGGGCCGGTGGGGCCGGGCAGTGCGGGCAGACCGGAGCCACGGCCGACGCCCGCCGTCACGGAGGCCTCGCCGTGAGCCCGCACGACGTACGGGAACCCACAGCCCGCACCCGGGCCGGGACGCACCTCGTCAGCGGCCCCGCGGACCCGGATCGCCACGCTCTCCGCGCTCTCGGTGCCGGCCTCGCCGTCCCCGGCGACCAGGCCGGGAACGATGTCGTCGTACGGGGCGCCACCCCGGCGCACAGGAGCATCCGGCCCCCAAGCTTCCGTGCCCGGCAGCCCGTTGCCCGCGAGCACGCCCACGGGTACGGGCATTCGCTCCGGCAACTGGGCCCGTACGCCGCGCGCCACCGGCTCGACGACCCCGAACGCGGCGTCGACGACCGGCTCCAGCTCCTCGGCGGCCGACCCATCGGGACCGGCGAGGTCCCTGAGCGGCTCCTCGGCCTGCGCCACGGGAGCGGTCACGGACTTGTTCACGGGACCTACGGGTTGGGGCACCGAGCGCACGGCCCCGGCGGCACCGGGGTTTGCCGTGCCGGTCGTGGCCGCGCCCGTCCCTGTGTCGGCCGCGGCTGCCCAGGTCGTTGCCGCGGCGGCCACGGCCTCGTCGGCCGTTGCACTGTGGGCCAGGGCCCTGCCGGTTGTTCCGATGCCCGTCGCGCCCGTCGCACGAGCCGTTCCGGAAGCGATGAACGGGTCCGACGGCATGGTGGTCCGCTCCGCCGGAGGCCTTGGCGTCCCAGCCGACGACCGGACCTCCTCGGCGCCGGCAGTGGAGGGAACCGACGGAAGCTCGGCAGCCTCCGCCCGGTCGGCGAGCAGGAGGCCCAGCGTCAGCAGACCGCCCAGCAGGAACGTCAACCGAAGCGCACGCGAGCCCGCCGTTCCGCGCAGCACGCGCAGAACGGCTCCGGGCAGCACGGTGGCGAACGTCAAGGTCGGGGAGGGCCCTCCATCAGGCGGACACAGCAAGCGGAACACGGCACTCCGTGAACGGCGGGACGATCCTCGCACGAGACTCCGGGCGGGGCGCAAGTCCCCTGTTACTGATGGGTCACCATGTCCGGTATGGGCAGCGGGCGCTTCTCGAGAGCGGCCGCCATCACCTCCGGGAACAGGTCCGGCGTACAGGCGAAGGCCGGTGCGCCGAGCGCCGCGAGGGCCGCGGCGTGCTCCCGGTCGTACGCCGGAGCGCCCTCGTCGGACAGGGCGAGCAGGGCGACGAACTGCACTCCGCTCGCCTTCATGGCGGCGACCCGCTTGAGCATCTCGTCGCGTATGCCGCCTTCGTAGAGATCGCTGATGAGCACGACGACCGTGTCCGCGGGACGGGTGATCTGCGACTGGCAGTACGCCAGCGCGCGGTTGATGTCGGTTCCCCCGCCGAGCTGGGTGCCGAACAGGACGTCCACCGGGTCGTCGAGCTGGTCCGTCAGGTCGGCGACCGTCGTGTCGAAGACGACGAGCCGGGTGGCGATCGACCGCATGGAGGCCAGTACCGCTCCGAACACCGACGCGTAGACGACCGATGCCGCCATCGAACCGGACTGGTCGATGCAGAGGACGACCTCCTTCTTGACGGCCTGTGAGGCACGGCCGTACCCGATGAGCCGCTCCGGAACGACCGTGTCGTATTCGGGCAGGTAGTTCTTGAGGTTGGCCCGGATCGTCCGGTCCCAGTCGATGTCCCGGTGCCGCGGCCGGCCGATGCGGGCGCTGCGGTCGAGGGCACCGGTCAGTGTGGCGCGCGTCCGGGCGGACAGGCGCCGCTCCAGGTCCTCGACGACCTTGCGCACGACGGCGCGGGCCGTCTCCTTGGTGGTTTCCGGCATGGCCCGGTTGAGCGAGAGCAGTGTGCCGACGAGGTGCACATCCGCCTCGACCGCCTCCAGCATCTCCGGCTCCAGGAGCAGACGGGACAGACCGAGACGGTCGATGGCGTCCCGCTGCATGACCTGGACGACGGAGCTGGGGAAATAGGTGCGGATGTCGCCGAGCCAGCGGGCGACGGACGGGGCGGAGGCGCCCAGTCCTGCCGAACGCTCGCCGCTCCGGCCTTCCCCGGTTCCCCGCCCGCTGCCTCCGTAGAGCGCGCCGAGTGCCGCGTCCATGGCGGCGTCCCGGCCGGTGAGGGAGCAGCCGCTGGATTCGGCTGCGTCCGATCCGAGCACAAGGCGCCAGCGCCGTATCCGCTCGTCGTCCGGGACGGCCTCCGTCGGGGCCGCGGTCGTCTGCGTGGTCATGTGTCCCCCGTTCACCGTGCCGCCCGGCACTCGTCTGCGCAGGCGTCCACGTCGGTGCTTGCGTCCCCGGCAGCGGCGTCCGTTCCCGTGTCGGCATGGAAGCTCGTGCCTGGTCCGGCCGCCGTGCGGGCGCTGGTGACCGCGCCGACGCCCTTGCGCGTACCCGTGCCGCCGTGGGTTCCGGTGCTGGTCCCGGCACTTGGCCCCGTCGTGGGTGGCGTGCCCCTATCCGTGCCCGTGCCGAGCAGGAGGCGCAGCACCGGTAGTACGGCGTCGGCCCGGCGCTCGTCCGGACTGGTGGCGAATCCCGGTGCCGGGGCTCCGGCGGCCGTTCTCCCGGTCGGGCCGACGGCCCCCGCGGTGCCCCGCCGGGCCAGTTCGCCGAGCGTGCGGCGCACCCCCGGATCGAATGCCGAGAAGGTCCGGCGGAGCAGCGGAAGCACGTCGGTGAACGCCTCCGGCGCGACTCCGGTGAGCCATGAGTCGAGCAGGCCGAGCAGCCGCTCGTCGTGGACGAGGAGCAAGCCTCCTCCGGAGGCGCCGCCGAAGAAACCCTCGATCCACGCGGCGGCGTCGGCCGGAGCGGTGCCGGGCGACAGGGCGAGTCCCATCAACCGCGCGGCATCGGCCTCGGCGAGCCGGCCGTCGTCGAGGGAGAGCCGGGCGGCCCGTCCGCGGATCACCGCGGCGACGGCCTCGCGTTCGGCGAGCCGGTCGAGGACGGACTGCCAGCGTTCGCGCGGTCCGCCGTCCCTGACCTCGGCCAGGAGCCCGACCGCCTGGTGGACGGCGTCCAGGTGCTCGCGCATGCCGGCCGCTCCGTCGGCGTCCAGTCCGGTGCAGGCGGGCGGGAAGCCGACGCAGATCCGCTCGGCGAGACCACAGGCGACTTCGGCGAGGGCGCGGGTGTCGGTGCCGCGGACGTCCCCGTAGCGCAGGGTGCGGGCGAGAGCGGGCAGTGCCTGGGCGAGGTGGGCCACGTCGGAGTCGAGGGCGGCCCGGTCGGCGAGCGCCCCCATCACGACGGGGAGCGCGTCGGAGAGCCCCGCGGGCAGGCAGCGCTCCGCCAGCGCCGTCACCTCGGCGAGCGAGCCGGCCGCCGTCGCGTCGGCCTCGGCCTTGGCGGTGGCGGCGCCGAGCACGGTGGTGCCCCACACGCCGGCCTCGGCGATCCGGACGGACAGTTCGGGTTCCCAGCGCAGCCGCCAGGTCTCCCGGAAGGTGCCCGTGCTGCTCCGGGCGGCGGCCGGCTCGCCCCAGTCGATGCCGAGGAGCCTCAGGCGGTGCAGCAGACGGCTCCGGGAGGCGTCCAGTTCCTTGCGGAGGTCCAGTTCCAGTTCGCGCTCCAGGGCCTCCGGCTTGAGGCGCAGGCTGCGCTGGATGCGGGTGAGGTCGCGCTGGAGGGGGACAACCGGCGCGCCGTCGGGCACTTCGCCGAGGACGTCTCCGACCACCAGCCGGTCACGGATCAGGTCGAGGGGCACGTCGGAGCCGTCGCACATGACGGCCCGTACCGCGTCGGTCGTCTCGGAGAGGCCGGGCAGGGGCCGGCCCCGTACGGCGGCAAGGGTTCCGGCGAGCCTGACCGCCTCGATGACGTGCGCGGAGGAGACGAACCGGTCCTCGTCCCGGAGCAGTCCGGCGACCTTGGTCATCCAGCGTTCGACGGGCCGGTCGGGCGCGCCGAACAGATGGCCGTACCAGCCGGGCGAGTCGATGCCCGCACCGTAGCCGCTGTGGCGGGCGAGCCTGCGGTGCGTCCAGGGCACCCAGGTCGTCTCGGTCCTGGCCTTCGGGAGTCCCCTGAGCGCCGCCCGGTCGGCGGTGACCGTGGACTTCTCGGCGAGGGCCGGAGCGTGCCAGGCACCGCAGACGACGGCGATGTCGTCGCCCGACTCCTTGCGTGCAGCCCTGATCTGCAGACGCATATGGGCCTCGCGGATCAGGTCCCGGCGGTGGCCGCCGTGCCCGAACTCGTGGCGGAGGGCCGTCATGGCCTCGGCGAGAGCGGTGAACGGGGCGAACGGATCGGCGGTTCCCACAGGGTCGTGGCGGTGCTCGACCACGTCCTCCCACCAGCGCTCGGGGTCGTCGTATCCGGCGGCGCGGGCGAGTTCGGCGACCGGGTCGACCCGCAGCCCGTCGTTCCCGTCCCCGTGGCGGTCCTCACCGACGTTCTCGGCGGTGTTCTCGCGGGTGTCCTCGTCGGCGTCCCGTCCCGTATGCCCGGCGGCGTCCGGGTCCGGGTCGGTCCCGTCGGCCCCGGCCTCCACCCGGGCGGCGAGGGCGAGCGAGTGGGCGGCCGGCAGATCGATGAACCGTACGGGTACGCCGTGTTCCTGGGCCCAGCGGATCGCGACCCACTCCGGGGAGAACTCGGCGAAGGGCCAGAACACCGCCCGCCCCGGATCGTCCACTACGTGCGCGAGCAGCGCGACCGGCGGCCGCATGTGCTCGTCCGCGACGAGCGGTAGCAGGGCGTCGCCCTCCGGAGGGCCCTCCACCAGCACCGCGCGGGGCCGGACGGCGTCGAGCGCGGCGCGGACGGCACGGGCCGAGCCCGGCCCGTGGTGACGCACGCCGAGAAGCCACGGTCCGGTCCCGGCGGTCGGGCCGCCCTGGGCGCTGCGGCCCCGCGTCCCGTCGCCCCGTGGGGAGGCCGGGGACGGCGGCTGGGCCCCCGGTGCGGTCGGCGTCGTCACGCGGAGACCTCCCGGCACGCGCGGTAGAAATCCTTCCAGCCGTCGCGCTCCCGCACCACCGTCTCCAGGTACTCCTGCCAGACGACCTGGTCGGCAGCGGGATCGCGGACGACCGCGCCGAGTATGCCCGCCGCGACGTCGCCGGGGCGCAGCACACCGTCACCGAAGTGGGCGGCGAGAGCCAGGCCGTTGGTGACGACGGAGATCGCCTCGGCGGTGGAGAGCGTCCCCGAAGGGGACTTGACCTTCACGCGGCCGTCCGCGGTGACGCCGCCGCGCAGTTCACGGAAGACGGTGACCACCCGGCGGATCTCGTCGATACCGTCGGGGCCGGCCGGCAGGTCGAGCGAGCGTCCGATCTGCTCGACGCGGCGCGCCACGATGTCGACCTCGTCCTCGGCGGTGGCGGGCAGCGGCAGGACGACCGTGTTGAAGCGGCGGCGCAGGGCGCTGGACAGGTCGTTGACCCCACGGTCCCGGTCGTTCGCCGTGGCGATCAGGTTGAAGCCGCGGACCGCCTGCACCTCCTGGCCCAGCTCGGGCACGGGCAGGGTCTTCTCGGACAGGATGGTGATGAGGGAGTCCTGCACATCCGCGGGGATGCGGGTGAGTTCCTCGATGCGCGCCGTCATGCCCTCGGACATGGCGCGCATGACCGGGCTGGGCACGAGGGCGCCGCGACTGGGCCCGTGGGCGAGCAACTGCGCGTAGTTCCAGCCGTACCGGATCGCTTCCTCCGGTGTGCCTGCCGTGCCCTGGACGAGCAGGGTGGAGTCCCCGCTCACGGCTGCCGCGAGGTGTTCGGAGACCCATGTCTTGGCGGTACCGGGCACGCCGAGGAGCAGCAGCGCGCGGTCGGTTGCGAGCGTGGTGACGGCGACCTCGATGATGCGGCGGGGCCCGACGTACTTCGGTGTGACGACCGTGCCGTCGGGCAGGGTGCCGCCGAGCAGGTACGTCGCCACGGCCCACGGCGACAGCCGCCAGCGGGCCGGCCGCGGCCGGTCGTCCGCCGCGGCCAGCGCCTGGAGTTCGTGCGCGAAGGCGACCTCGGCGTGCGGCCGCAGGACGTCGCCGTCCGCCGGTCCGGTGGTCGCCGGACGGTTCTCGGGTACGGTCATGGGTCCCCCTCCACATCTCCCGGACCGATGTCCCGGGTCTGGTGACCACGGTGCACCACACCACTGACAACCGGCCGTTCCCGCAGGCGGAAGGCGGTACCGGCGGTCGAGACGTTTCCCGGAGCTCAGGAAGTTCCTCGGAGCCGAGGAAGTTCCCCGGGTCGGAGGGTCGGAGGGTCGGTGGGGGCCGCGGGGTCAGGGGACGACGGGCGAGATCGCCACACAGCCGCCCGCAGTGACGAGTCCCTCGCCCTTCTGCTCGGCGATCGTCCTGCCCTTGTACGTGATCCTGCAGCCGACCTCGGCGCCACCGGCGTCCACGGCGATCGGGAGCACGGACGGCGGTATCAGTCCGCGGAGGGTGACGGTCTTCTTCCACGGCAGGGCGGGCTTGGTGACCGTCTCCGTCTTCGGTTCGGTGGCGGTGCCACCGCCGGCGGCGAACTGGATCTCGTCGACGCCCTTCCCGGAGACCTCGTACGTGACCTGGTACGTCTGGTCGACCGTCTTGTCGACCTCGTCGACGGCCTGCTTCCCGGCTGCCTCGCGCTGGGCCTCCGTACACCCGGCGAGGCCGAACGCCAGGCCTGCGACGGCGAACACGGCGGCGGCGGCACGGGCCGCACGCGCCACACGGGCGCGGCGCACCGGGCGGACAGGGCCGACTGAAAGGTTCATGTGGATTCCCCCGGGAGTTGCGTGTGTCGGACGGACTGTCCCGTACCCCACCGCACAACAGGACACGGGTCAAACGGGAACGGATGCCCGAGGAAGGACCTCGCAGAAGCGCTGCCGATTGTCAGTGGCGGCCCGTACGGTCGCAGACATGAGTGAACCGGGGGTGCGCTGGACGGCCGAGCAGGTGCTGGCTCTGGCTCCTGACGCTGCGTCACGCAAGGCGGGAACCAGGCTGGGCATTGCCGGGCCCTGGTCGGAGACGGGATGCGCCACCGCTCCGGGATCGGTGTGGGGCCTGTGCAAGGGAAGCGGCAGCAAGCCGTACCGGACGGTGGTCGACACGGCCGACCTCGCCTTCACCTGCACCTGTCCGAGCAGGAAGTTCCCGTGCAAGCACGCCCTGGGACTGCTGCTGCTCCAGGCGGGCGACCAGCAGGCGGTCCAGGAGGGCACACCGCCCGACTGGGTGGCCCAGTGGCTCGACGGGCGGCGGTCCCGCGCGCAGCAGAAGGCCGGCGGACCGTCCGCGGGGCCCGCGGATCCCGAGGCGGCGCGCCGACGGGCCGAGCGCCGTGCTGAACGGATCACCGCGGGCGCCACGGAACTGGAGCAGCGGCTCGCCGACCTGATCCGTGGCGGACTCGCCTCCGCCGACCAGGGCGGTTACGCGCAGTGGGAGGAGACGGCCGCGCGCATGGTCGACGCCCAGGCACCCGGACTCGCCGCCCGTGTGCGGGAACTGGGGACGATCCCGGCTTCCGGGCCCGGCTGGCCGGTGCGGCTGCTGGAGGAGTGCGCGCTGCTGCACCTCCTGGACCGGGCGTGGCTGGGCCGCGACGGGCTGCCGGACGACCTCGCCGCCACGGTCCGCACCAGGGTCGGGCTGCCCATGTCCCCCGAGGGCCCGCCGGTCCGCGACTCCTGGCTGGTCCTCGCGCAGTACGACACGACCGACGGCAAGCTGATCACCCGCCGCACATGGCTGTACGGGCGGGCGTCGCACAGGACCTGTCTGGTGCTGGACTTCGGCACGGCGGGCCGGACCCCGTCCCTGGCCCTCCCCGTCGGTGCGGAGATCGATGCCGAGCTCACGGCGTATCCGGGCGGGGGCCGGCTGCGTGCCGCCCTGGGCGAACAGTTCGGTACGTCCGCGGTCACGGCGGGGCCGCCGCCGGGCGGCGGCACCCTCCGGGCCGTCGAGGCGTACGGCAGGGCGTTGCAGGACGATCCCTGGCTGGAGGCCTGGCCGGTGACACTGAGCGCCGTGGTCCCGATACCGTCGGGCGAGGGCTGGCAACTGGCCGACGCCGAAGGGGACTCGGCCCTTCCGGTCACGGCGGCGGCACAGTCCCGGCCCGGACTGTGGCGGCTCGTCGCCCTCTCGGGCGGTGGTCCCGTGACGGTCTTCGGTGAATGCGGCCACCGAGGGTTCAGTCCCCTGGCAGCCTGGTCCGCCGAGAGCACCGAGACCGTTCCGCTCGTCTGAGGTACGGCGGCCTCGACTGCGTCCTTCCGTGTTCACCACCCCGTACGACCTTTGGTACGTCTTGCTGGAGGCTCGATGACTCTGTTGACCGGCACCACCCCGACCGTCGCGTGCGACCCGACGTGGGACGAACTCGTGACCTCCGCCCTCCTCGGCACCGACCGCCGCAGCCCGTCACCGGGCGCTCCGGCAGCCGGAAAGGACCTCCCCGGGGTGCTGCTGGACGCCGCCGTCCTGCACACCGTGCGGCGCAGGGCGGGCCTGCTCCCGGCCCCCGCCGCGGCCCGGCCCGCGCCCGCCCCCCACGACCCGCGGCCGGCACTGCCGGACGCCGCGCGCCGCCGGCTCTCGCTGCTGCTGGCCGACCGCTCCGCGGCGGCGTCCGGCGGGGGCCGTCGCGGCACGGCGCCCGATCTGACGGAACTGCTGCCGCAATGGCTCACCGCGGCCGTCGCACGGGGGTACCGGGCGCCGGAGGAGCTGCTGCCGGGGCTGCTCGACGCCGCTCGTGCCCGCACCGACCTGCGCGGACCGGCACTGGCCTTCGCCGGCCCCCGCGCCGCCTGGCTGGCCCGGCTGAACCCTGAATGGAAGTTCACGCTGCGCGGCGGCTCGGGCGGCGGGGCCCTCCCGGACTCCCGGGACACGGACGCGGTGAACCGGCTGTGGGAGGAGGGGCTGTTCGCCGAGCGGGTCGCCCTGCTCGCCTCGGTCCGGGCCGCCGATCCGGACGCCGCCCGCAGCCTGCTCGCCGGCACCTGGCCCACCGAACGGGCCGAGGACCGGCTGATGTTCCTCGATTCGCTGCGCACCGGGCTGTCGGGGGCGGACGAGCCGTTCCTCGAGCAGGCGCTGGCCGACCGGAGCCGCAACGTACGGGCCGTCGCCGCCGAACTCCTCTCGTGCCTGCCGGAGTCCGCACTCGCCGCCAGGATGGCGCGGCGGGCGGCGACATGCGTCGCCCTGGACCGCACCGGGGGTTCCGCGCTGATCGCCGTCGAGGCACCGCACGAGTGCGACGCGGAGATGCAGCGTGACGGAGTGGTCGCGAAGGCCCCGGCCGGACGGGGTGAACGGTCTTGGTGGCTGGGGCAGTTGGTCGAATCCGCCCCGCTGGACCACTGGTCCGCCGCACTGGGCGGTCACACCCCGGAGGAGATCATCACGATGCCGGTCGCCGACGGCTGGGACGACGAGCTGCATGCCGCCTGGTGCCGGGCCGCCGTGCGCCAGCGTGACGCGGCATGGTCGCGGGCTCTGCTCGGCCCGCCCACGACCCCGCCGGACCACGGGCCCGGCACGATCTCACTGGCCGAGCGTGCGGAGCTGCTCGCCACCCTCCCGGTGGACGAGCGGTCGCTGTGGGTGGCGCGGTTCATCGCCGCGCACGGGCTGTCCGAAGCGTTCCAGCTGCTCGGTGTGTGTCCGGTGCCCTGGGCGGAACCGCTCGGCCGTGCCGTGGTGGACGCCCTGGAGATCGCACGGGACGGCGGCAGCTACCCGTGGAGTTTCAGCGGGGTCATGGGACTGGCGGAGCGCTGCCTGGACCCCGCGGAGGCCGGACGTCTGGAGGTCCTGACCGCTGTCCCGGACGAGCCCGAGGGCGCCTCCCCCGGTTCCGGCGGGTACTGGTCCGAGGCTTTCCAGCGGCTGGTCGGCACGCTCCGCCTGCGGGCCGCCATGCTCGCCGAGCTCACGCCCGGGGATGCCGGCCCCTCCGGAACCGCATAGCCGTCCGGGCCGACGGATCAGGCGTCGGCCGACTGGCGGACGTTCGCGTTGACCCACTCCACGATTGACGTCGTCGTGGCACCTGGGGTGAAGATCTCCGCGACGCCCTTCGCCTTGAGCGGCGGGATGTCCTCGTCGGGAATGATGCCGCCGCCGAAGACCTTGATGTCCTCGGCGTCGCGTTCCTTCAGCAGCTCCAGCACCTTCGCGAAGAGGGTGTTGTGCGCACCGGAGAGGATGGACAGGCCGATCGCGTCGGCGTCCTCCTGGATGGCGGTGTCCACGATCTGCTCGGGCGTCTGGTGGAGCCCGGTGTAGATGACCTCCATACCGGCGTCCCGCAGCGCCCGCGCGATGACCTTGGCCCCGCGATCGTGCCCGTCGAGACCCGGCTTCGCGACGACCACGCGGATCGGACCGGTCACACCCATCACTGCCTCCACATGCATCCCCCGAGCCCGGCCGGCCGGGGAGTGAACGAACGTTACCCACAGCATCCCGCAACCCGCAGTTTCGCGGTGGACCGGGAGGGGGAAATCACACGTGGGACATCGTTCGTTTTCCTTCGTACCCCGCACCCGGCGGCTCATCCGCCCCGTCCGGGACACGATCGCAAGGGGAGCCGCTACGAGGTGGCCGCACCACCGCGCCGTCAGCCGCGCGGCACGGCGGTGCGGCCCGTCGGTGTACACAGGCCAGGGCTTCACGGGCGTCGGCACACCCATGTGCCACACACGCCTTCACAGGCACCATCCGTCACACGCCTCCCTGCCCGCGTCGACCGACCCTCCGCCCCGGCCCCCACGGGGGCACACGGGGCAGGGCCGGCCTCCGCGTGCGGTTCGGGAGGTCGGCCATGAAGGTTCTTCCCATCCCTCCGGTGGTGCACCTCGTCCGGACATCGGTCGTGCTGCTGAGGGTGACGGCGCTCGATCTCGCCATCCTCATCGCGCACCTGCTGCTCTACCCCTCGGGGATCGCGCCCGAGCGGCGCAGCCCCGTCCCGGGACCCGACACAGCACAGCTGCCGGCCGCGGGCCGCGGCGAACCGCCGGTGATCCTGCTGCACGGCTTCATCGACAACCGCTCGGTGTTCGTCGTACTCCGGCGCTCCCTCGCCCGGCACGGCCGACGCCGTCTGGAGTCCCTCAACTACTCACCGCTGACGTGCGACATCCGTGCCGCGGCCGATCTCCTCGGTCGGCATGTCGACGAGATCTGCGCCCGCACGGGCCACCACGAAGTGGACATAGTCGGGCACAGTCTCGGCGGGCTGATCGCGCGCTACTACGTACAGCGCCTCGGCGGTGACCACCGGGTGCGGACCCTGGTGACGCTCGGGTCCCCGCACGGGGGCACGTTGGCGGCGCACGCCATGAGCGCCCACCCCATCGTGCGCCAAATGCGCCCCGGCTCGGACATCATCGAGGAACTGCGCCGGCCCGCACCGGGCTGCCGCACCCGCTTCATCTGCTTCTGGTCCGATTTCGACCACGTGATGATCCCCGCCGAAACAGCACGGATCGACCATCCCGATCTGAGCGCGGAGAACATCCTCGTCTCCGGAATCGGCCATCTGGCCATGCCCGTTCACCCGTCCGTCGCGGCCGGGGTGCGCCGGGCGCTCGACGAAGCGGAACCGACGACCGGAACCGACGACGAGGCGTCGGTTGCCTGATCCCGAGGACCGGCGCCGGACGCCCGGCACCGGTATCCGGAGGCAACCATCAGTCGAACAGATGTCGAACGTAAGGCCAAGCTCAGCCCCGCAGTTCGGCAAAAGGCGTTCGAATGCCCGTTTCCTGAATCTCCGAAACCCTCCGAAGATTGTCGCCGTCGCGTACCGCCGGGTACAGTCGCGCCACTGCGTTTCCTCCGGGACCCCCGACGGTCCGTGTCGGCCCTCCCGGAAACTGGTCCTGCTGCCGAGGCGAGAGAGAAGTTGGTGAACGACCAGCACGCCCACGCCGGGTACGTCGGATACGACGGTCACCTCTCAGGCGGCTTCGACACCGACCCGCTCTTCGGCGCCATGCCCGGCGGCTACGAAACGGGCCACAGTGGCCAGTACGACACCACCGCCTGGAACGACACCTCCCAGCAGTACGCGGGCTACGGCACCGCCTACGACACCACGCAGTACGGCACGCAGTACGACACGACCGGGACCTGGACCGACCCCGGCCAGAACCCCGGCGTCACCATCCCCGGCCAGGCCACCGGCGAGTCCTACGACACCACCGGGCAGTGGGATGCCAACGCCTGGAACCAGTCGGGGCAGTTCGACACCTCGGCCTACGGCTACGACACCGGCGCCCAGTGGACCGTCCCGGCATACGGAACGGCCGAAACCGGCACCTATGACGCCACCGCCTGGAACTCCGCCGAGGCCACGGACGCGGCCGCCGACTACACCGCGGTCTACGCGCCTGTCGACGAGGACGACCACACCGCCTCCCACGACGGCACACACGACGCGAACGGCGCGTACGGCCCAGATGGCGCGTACCAGGACACCGACGCCGACGGATACGACGGCGAGGCCTACGCGGACGCCGATGCCTACGAGGGCGACGAGTACGAGGGCGACGAGTACGAGAGCGACGAGTACGACGCGGCCAGCTACGACGAAGACGAGCAGGACGACGGCTTCGAGCAGGGGGCCGAGGACTGCCACGACGCGGCCGACGAACCGGACTTCACGCCCGTCCCCCAGGCCCGTCAGGCCGCTTCCCGCGGCGCCCGCAGGCCCGCCGGCCGCGGCAGGCGCCGCACTCCCGCGAAGCGTTCGGCGCTGCTCACCGTGGCCGTCCCGTCCGCCTGCGTGATGGGCGTCGCCGGTATCGCGGCCGCCTCCGTCGGAGGCCTCGCCGGCGAGGACAAGGACGCCGGCACCACGACCCTGGCGGCCCCGGACACGGCCGTCAAACCCATGGCAGCCAACAGCCAGCTCGACACCCAGCTCGCCAACCTCAGCGCCGAGGCACGGGACTTCGGCGACCGCGCCGGCCGCACCCAGGAGCGCATCGACCTCAAGGAGCGCCAGGAGGCCGAGAAGAAGCGCAAGATCGAGGAGGCCAAGCGCAAGGAAGCGCTGCGCCCCAAGTTCGCGCTCCCGGTCAGCCAGCACGGCCTGAGCGCCTACTACGGCCAGGCCGGCGTCAACTGGATGTCGATGCACACGGGCATCGACTTCCCCGTCGCCTACGGAACGCCGGTGATGGCGGCGACGGACGGCACCGTCCGTACGCAGTGGAACAGCGCCTACGGCAACATGGCCATCGTGACGTCCCCGGACGGCACCGAGACCTGGTACTGCCACCTCAGCACCACCAAGCTGCGGACCGGCAAGGTCAAGGCGGGCGATGTCATCGCCTTTTCGGGCAACTCCGGCAACTCCACCGGCCCGCACCTGCACTTCGAGGTCCGGCCCGCAGGCGGTGCCTCCGTCAACCCGCTGAACTGGCTGCGCAGCCACGGCCTCGACCCGACGTAGCGCAGAGGGCCGAGCCCCTCGGCCCTGATCTCCGTCCTGGTCCTCGACCAGCCGCCCGGCCTCGGAAAACGGGGACCTTCCCGCCTGTCCTCGGCCCGCCCGTCCTCGACCGTCCGTCCTCCGCCTGTGCGCCCGATGCGCCCCGGGCGGGGTGACCCCGCCCGGTGGTTTCCTGCCTCCTACCCGGTGCTTCCTACAGCTTCTCGACCGGCGCGTAGCGCAGCAGCAGCACCTTCGGCCGGTCGTCTCCGAAGTCGACCGTGGCCTTCGTCTTGTCCCCGGCGCCCTCCATCGCGATGACGGTGCCGAGCCCGAACTGGTCGTGCGACACGCGGTCCCCCACCGACAGGGCGACCACCGGCTTGTCCCCCACCCCGCGCCCGGTCGCGAACCCCGAGGGCCCTGACCGGGCCCTCGACGCCGACAGCGACGACACCAGGGAGGACGCGGCGCCCGATGCGGATCCCGCCGCACCGGCACGGCCCATGGGGACGGCCGCAGGCTGGCCGCCCTTGCGCTTCCAGGTCACATGGCGCTCCGGGATCTCCTCCAGGAACCGCGACGGCGGGTTGTAGGCGGGCTGGCCCCAGGCGCTGCGCAGCGACGACCGGGTCAGATAGAGCCGCTCGCGGGCGCGGGTGATACCCACGTACGCCAGGCGCCGCTCCTCCTCCAGCTCCTTGACCTGTCCGAGGGCACGCATGTGCGGGAACACGCCGTCCTCCATGCCGGTCAGGAACACCACGGGGAACTCGAGCCCCTTGGCGGTATGCAGCGTCATAAGGGTGATGACACCGGAGCCGTCCTCGTCCTCGTCGGGGATCTGGTCGGAGTCCGCGACAAGTGCGACCTGCTCCAGGAACTCGGCCAGGCCGCCTGGTCCCGTCTGCTCACCGCGCTCCTGCTCGAACTCCAGGGCGACGGCGGCGAGTTCCTGGAGGTTCTCGATCCGGGTCTCGTCCTGGGGGTCGGTGGACGCCTGGAGCTCCGCGAGGTAGCCGGTCCTTTCGAGGACGGCCTCGAGGACGGTGGCCGGCCCGGCACCCGACTCGACGACCGTGCGCAGCTCCTCCATCAGCACGTTGAAGCGCTTGACGGCGTTGGTGGAGCGTGCAGCCATGCCGTACGCCTCGTCGACCCGGCGCAGCGCCTGCGGGAAGGTGATCCGCTCCCGGGAGGCCAGGGCGTCGATCATGGCTTCGGCTCGCTCGCCGATGCCGCGCTTGGGCACGTTCAGGATGCGGCGCAGCGGGACGTTGTCCTCGGGGTTGGCGAGGACGCGCAGGTAGGCGAGGACGTCCCGGACCTCCTTGCGCTCGTAGAAGCGCACTCCGCCGACGACCTTGTAGGGCAGGCCGACCCGGATGAAGATCTCCTCGAACACCCGGGACTGGGCGTTGGTGCGGTAGAACACGGCGACGTCACCCGCCTTGGCGTCGCCCGCGTCGGTGAGGCGGTCGATCTCGTCGGCGACGAACTGCGCCTCGTCGTGCTCGGTGTCCGCGACGTATCCGGTGATCCGGGCGCCCTCGCCGGCATCGGTCCACAGGTTCTTGGGACGGCGGTTCTCGTTGCGCTCGATCACCGCGTTGGCCGCGGAAAGGATCGTCTGCGTGGAGCGGTAGTTCTGCTCCAGCAGGATCGTCGTCGCGTCCGGGTAGTCCTCCTCGAACTGGAGGATGTTGCGGATGGTGGCGCCGCGGAAGGCGTAGATCGACTGGTCGGCGTCACCGACCACGCACAGCTCGGCCGGGTGCAGGTCCTCGCCCGAGGGACCGACGAGCTCCCGGACCAGGGTGTACTGGGCGTGGTTGGTGTCCTGGTACTCGTCGACGAGGACGTGCCGGAACCGCCGCCGGTAGTGCTCGGCGACGTCGGGGAACGCCTGGAGCAGGTGGACGGTCGTCATGATGATGTCGTCGAAGTCGAGCGCGTTGGCCTCACGCAGCCTCGACTGGTACATCCGGTAGGCCTCGGCGAGCGTCTTCTCGAAACCGTCGGCGGCCTGGTCGGCGAAGGCCTCCTCGTCGATCAGCTCGTTCTTCAGGTTCGAGATCTTCGCGCTGAACGACTTCGGCGGATAGCGCTTGGGGTCGAGGTCCAGGTCGCGGCAGACCAGCGACATCAGCCGCTTGGAGTCGGCCGCGTCGTAGATCGAGAACGACGACGTGAAGCCCAGCTTCTTGGACTCGCGGCGCAGGATGCGGACGCAGGCGCTGTGGAAGGTGGACACCCACATGGCGTTGGCGCGCGGGCCGACGAGCTGCTCGACGCGCTCCTTCATCTCGCCCGCGGCCTTGTTGGTGAAGGTGATCGCGAGGATCTGGCCGGGGTGGACACCGCGGGTGGCGAGCAGATGGGCGATCCGGTGGGTGAGTACCCGGGTCTTGCCGGAGCCGGCGCCGGCCACGATGAGCAGCGGGGAACCGGAATGCGCGACCGCGGCACGCTGCTGTTCGTTCAGCCCCTCGAGCAGCGCCGCCGGGTCGACGACCGGGCGGGGGGCACCGTCGCGGTAGTAGGCGTCCCGGGCCGGAGGCACGTCGAACGCACCCTCGAACAGGTCGTGCGGCACCTCTTCGGAGGGCGCGCCGTCCTCGGGCGGCGGCGGGTGCTCCTCCTCGTGGGGCTGGAGGTCCGCCAGGAAGCTGTCGTCAAAGAGGCTGCTCATCGCGATACGAGTCTAGGCCGCCGCACTGACAGGCCGGGCCGCATCGGGGAACCCCGGGGCCCGGCGGACTGTGATCTCCCGCAAGCGGCTCGCTCGTGCCGGGCCGCTCAGGTCCAGAGGACGGCGATGAAGATGTTGGCGACGGTCAGTCCGCCGACGGCGCCGAACAGGGCCTTGTCGACGGTCTCCTCGTCCCGCTTGACGTACACCAGCCCGAGGATGACCACTAGGAGGGCGAGCTTGATGCCGACCTTGAGGTTGTTCACCGGCTGGCCGTCGGCTTCGTTGAGCCCCACCAGGGCCACGCCGGTGATCAGCATGGTCAGGGCGCCGTGGAGCATCGCGGGCGTGAAACGCGCGGTGCCCGCACCCATCGCCTTCATCTGGGTCAGGAACCCACCGAGAAGAGCGGCGATGCCGATGATGTGGAGACCGACGAAGACATTGATGAGTACGTCCATGGGGCGGAGCCTAATCGGGGCCATAGCAGCCCCCGTCGGTGAGGTGACCCTCATCCGCGGCATCGGTCACACATCCATCACCGATGCGGCCCGACCGTCGGCCGCACGGTCACAACCGGTCGTCGACTCGCCGGAAACAGCCACTATGCGTCAGTACGTCACCGTCCTGTGACCTCCGGTCTAGCGTCCTCCTCCAGGCGACCGACGCTCCCCACCGCCGACCCGCAACCGGGCGGCAGTCGGCGCCCCCGCCGAGACCCGGCGGCAGGCCGTTTCCCCTGTGCGGTCGGCCGCCGGGTTCGGCAGGAGACGGACGGATCCGCACACGGGCGGCTCCCGCACCGGCCTGCCACACCAGGAAGGACGTGGACGCCCCCGTGGCCGCGCACCGCAAGCCCAGGCAGCACCCGCTCTGCGGCTCCGCCGCTCGCACCGCCTTCACCCTCGCCCTCGCCGGGGCCGCGACCGCCACCGCCTTCGACGGCCCGGCACACGCGGAGCCCCGCCTGAGCCCCGCCCAGGTCAAGGCGAAGATCGACAGGCTGTACCACGAGGCGGAGATCGCCACGGAGCAGTACAACGGCGTGAAGGAGCAAGCGGACGCCACGTCGGACTCCCTGGAGGCCCTACGCGACGAGGCCGCCCGCCGGACGGAACGGCTCAACACCGCACGCAACTCCCTCGGATCGTTCGCCGCCGCCCAATACCGCACCGGCGCAGTCGATCCCACCCTGCAGCTCGCCCTGTCCTCGGACCCGGACCGGTTCCTGCAGCGGGCCGCGATCGCCGACCACGCCGGCGAACGACAGGCCACCGCCGTCGCCGGCTTACGGAAGGAACTCGCCGGGGTCCGGCAGCTGCGGGCCACCGCGGACCGGCGCATGGCCACGCTGAAGGAACAGCAGGCGAAACTGCGGAAGCAGAAGGCCCTCGTGCAGAGCAAGCTCAGGGCGGCGGAGCGCCTGCTCGTCACGCTCAGCGCCCCCGACCGGGCCGCCTACGCACGGACGGAGAACCACGGCGACGTCACCGCGCGGACCGCCACGGAGGCGGCAGCGGCACGCGCCGGCCGCGGTGCACCGCGCGTCTCCGTCCCTGCCCCCAGCCCGCGCGCCGCGCAGGCCGTCTCGTACGCCTACGGGGCACTCGGCAAGCCCTACGTGTGGGGTGCCAGCGGTCCCGCCGCGTTCGACTGCTCGGGGCTGACCCAGGCCGCCTGGCGCTCCGCCGGGGTGTCGCTGCCCCGCACCACCTACACCCAGATCAACGCGGGCAGCCGTATCGCCCGGGACCGGCTCGCCCCCGGTGACCTGGTGTTCTTCTATTCGGGCATCACCCATGTGGGGCTCTACATCGGCGACGGCAAGATGATCCACGCACCGCGTCCGGGGGCCCCGGTGCGGATCGCCCCGATCGATCAGATGCCGTTCGCCGGCGCGACCCGGCCCGTGTAGGGCTCTGCGCCCCGGCCCTGTGGGCCGATCTGTTCGGTCAGCCAGCGGAAGACGCCCGGCAGGGCCCTGCGCCACACGCCGGTGCTGTGGCCGCCGTGGGTCTGCAGCACGTCCACGGTGGTGGGGGACTTCGCCGCCTGCTTCAGCGCCTGTCCGTCGTCGAGACCGTCCCCGGGTTCACCCGTGATCAGCAGTGCGGTCCGCGGAGGAGCGGCCGCGTGCCGGAGGATCCACAGGGGATTGTTCTCACGGCGCAGCTTCGGGTCCTTGGCGGTGATCGACGTGTGTTCCCCGGCCGGGTCGTTGTAGCCGGACAGGCCGACGCCCGCGCGGTAGCGGTCGGGGTGGGCGAGGGCCAGTTTGGCGGCGCAGTGGGCGCCCGCGGAGAAACCGGCCACGGCCCAGCCGTCGGCGTCGGGCGCCGCCCGGAAGTTGTCGATCACCATCTTGCGTACGTCGACGCTGATCCAGCTGTCCGCGTTGACCTTGCCCGGCACGTTGGCGCAGCCGGTGTCCGCGTCGGCGAGCAGGGTGGTGCGGGGCGAGACGATGATGAACGGCTCGACCTCGCCGCTCTCCATGAGCGGCGTCAGCCGCTGGGTCGCCTTGAGCGTGCCGAACCACGTCTTGGCGGAGCCGGGGTAGCCAGGCAGCACCTCCACGACGGGGAACTTCCGGCCCTTGTACGCCGGGTCGTCGTACTGCGGTGGCAGCCAGACGTAGACCTCGCCCTCGACCCCGGAGATCCTCCCGGTGAGCTTGGTGCGGCGCAGGCCCTCGCCGAGACTCTCGTCCTGGACCT
The DNA here is from genome assembly GCF_055573115.1 of Streptomyces sp. NPDC030222. NCBI lineage: Bacteria > Bacillati > Actinomycetota > Actinomycetes > Kitasatosporales > Streptomycetaceae > Streptomyces > Streptomyces sp. NPDC030222. The sequence continues at coordinate 47,557 of NZ_JBVICA010000015.1, read as the reverse complement.
GCTCGAACTTCTGCAGCACCTTCGGCTCGGTGTGGATGTTGCGGCGCCCTGTCCCGTCGTGCCCGAGGTCCGGCGCCGCGACCACATGGCCGCCGGTGCCGAGGAGGTCGTCCCAGTCGTCGTAGAGGTTGTTGCTGTTGTTGACCGCGACAAAGACCACGACGATGGCGGTCACCTGCGCGAACAGCACCATGAGCAGCCGCGCCGCGCCCCGTACGAGCAGAGGGCCGCGGACACGGCTCCACGCAGCGAACGGCAGCAGCACGGCGGCCACGGTCAGACAGACCGCGGTCACGAAGAAGGGGGTCCCCGTCAGGCTCATCACTCTGGATCAGAGTCCGGCCGGGGCGCCGGGGTTGCCCTCCTTCCGCACGGTTTACGTCACATCAGGCGCGGACAGCCGCCCGTCAACCGGTCTCATACGAGGCGGCGCGCCGTGGCCCAGCGGGTCAGCTCGTGCCGGTTCGACAGCTGCAGCTTCCTGAGCACCGCGGAGACATGGGACTCGACCGTCTTCACGGAGATGAACAGCTGCTTGGCGATCTCCTTGTAGGCGTATCCACGGGCGATGAGGCGAAGTACCTCCCGCTCGCGCTGGGTGAGCCGGTCCAGGTCCTCGTCGACGGGGGCCGCATCGGTCGAGGCGAACGCGTCCAGGACGAACCCGGCCAGCCGGGGGGAGAACACCGCATCGCCGTCCGCGACCCGGAAGATCGCGGACACCAGATCGGTGCCAGTGATCGTCTTGGTGACATAGCCCCGGGCACCACCCCGGATGACCCCGATGACGTCCTCGGCCGCGTCCGACACGGACAGCGCGAGGAACCGCACGGGGCTCTCGGCGTCCGTCATCAGCGGCTGGCAGCGGCGCAGCACCTCGACGCCGCCGCCACCGGGGAGGTGCACGTCCAGCAGGACAACCTTCGGCCGCGTGGCGGTGATGACGGTGACGGCCTGGTCGACGTCCGCTGCCTCGCCGACCACCTCCACCCCTGTCCGCTCGGTCTGCCCGATCTCCGCCTGCACGCCCGTGCGGAACATCCGGTGGTCGTCGACGAGCACGACCCGTACCCGGCGTCCGGTCTCCGCGCTCTGTCCCTCGTTGCCTGCCGGCCCGGCGTGCTCGCTCATTCGTCCTGCCTCTCCATCTCCAGCTCGACCTCCGTGCCCCCGTCGGGCACCGAACGCAGCTTCGCGGTCCCCCCGTTGCGCTGCATCCGGCCGATGATCGACTCTCGTACGCCCATCCGGTCGTCCGGCACCGCGTCCGGGTCGAAACCGGGCCCACGGTCCCGCACCGAGACGAATACCTTCCGGCCCTCCACCTCGGCATAGACCTGGACGGGTCCCCCCTCGCCACCGTACTTGGCGGCATTGACCATTGCCTCGCGTGCGGCCTGCATCTGCGCCACCAGCTTCTCGTCAAGGGGACAGTCGCCGACGACCACCACTTCTATCGGCACCCCGTGTTTGTCCTCGACCTCGGCCGCGTGGCGCCTCACAGCGTCGGCCAGGGTGCCCGGCCCGTCCTCGTCGTCGTCACCGCCCGTGCCTTCCGGCCGGTACAGCCAGGCGCGCAGCTCCCGCTCCTGGGCCCGGGCGAGCCGTCTGACCTGGCTCGCATCGTCGGCGTTCCGTTGTATCAGCGTCAGGGTGTGCAGCACCGAGTCGTGGACGTGGGCGGCCACCTCGGCCCTTTCCTGGGCACGGATGCGCATCAGACGCTCCTGGGACAGGTCCTGCGTCATCCGCACGAGATATGGACCGGCGAGCAGCGCTATCCCGGCGACCACGGTGAGGGCGGCGGTCAGCACATTGCCCAGCTGGGCGGCGGAACCGCGCACCACCATGAACGCCGTCAGACCGACGCCGACCAGGGCAACGCCCGCGAGACCGCGGGCCAGCGGCAGCAGCCTGCTCCTCCGGCCGGCCGCCGTCCACCGGGCCCGGCGGGCGTTGTCCGCCTGCCGCCAGACCAGCACGACCCCCGCGCCGGTCATCAGCAGCGGCCAGACATAAGGACTGGCGGCGCCGCCCAGGTCGACATTGCTCACGAAGACGAGCGCGCCGATGATCAAGGCGATCAGGGCGACGACCTGGCCCTTGTCGGGCCTGCGAAGTCTGCGTCGGCCGTCGGCCGCCGTCTCGAACGCCGAGCGCGGGCCGGCCGTGCCTCCCACACCAAGCGGCACGACAAACCAGAACACGGCATACAGCAGTGCCCCCAGGCCCTCGACGAGCAGCAGGGCGAGGAACACCAGCCGCACCCATGACACGGGCACTCCGAGATGCCCTGCGAGACCGCGCGCCACACCGCCGACCATCCGCCCCTCGGCGCTCCGGTAGAGCTTGCGGAGGGGTGCGTCGTCGGTCTCGGGCAGGCGTGCGGCAACGGGCATGTCACCGATGGTCACACGCCACTGCGGATGAGGACATCAGGGTCCGCCCCCTAGGCATCCCTGATCCCTCCCGACGTGCACGACGATTCTCCCCACGCATACGGCGAACTCCGGCCGACGCATGCGGCGGCCCCCTCCCGGCTCGTGCGGCCGCGGCGGCGGACGGTCCACCCTGCTCGCGGCGGTCCGGGCGCCGCGGTCCGGAACCCGGCCCCCCGGACCGACTCCTCCGACTCCCACCAACCCGTCGCCCCGACTGCCCCCACCGCCCTCACCGACCTCACTGACCTCACCGACCTCACCGACCTCACCGACTCGACCGACCCCGAGGGGGCGATATCAGGGTCCGGCCAGGGTCACCGGCGCTCCCCTCGCGCCCTGCGGCCCGTCACCATGGACGTATGACAGCACCGCACGTCGCTCCCCCGGCGCCCGACGCCGTTCATCCGCCACCGCAGCTGCGCCGCAGCCGACGGCACCGGGTGATCGGCGGCGTGTGCGGCGGCCTCGGCAGGTACTGCGACATCGACCCCGTGATCTTCCGCGTGTGCGTGGGTGCCCTGACGGTCACCGCCGGCATAGGCCTGATCTTCTACGGCTTCGCGTGGCTGCTCGTCCCGTCCGAGGACGAGGAGGAGAACGAGGCACGCAAGCTGCTGACGGGTCGGGTGGAAGGACCGACGCTGATAGCGGTCCTCATGGCCCTGGCAGGGTGCGGGCTGTTCCTGTCGATGATCGGCAACGGTCCCGTGCTGGTCTTCGCCGTCCTGCTGTCGCTCGCGCTCACCGGCGCGGCGGTCTGGTCGCAGCGCCGCAGTCTGGCCGTGCCGGAGAGCCTCTCGGAGAGCGGGGCGACGCATACGGCGGCGGCCGGCGCGGTGCCTCCGGCATCGGGGCACGAGGCCGCACCGCCCGAGACGACAGCGCCACCCGCCCCGGACACGCCGTCGTGGTGGCGGTATCCGATCATCAAGGACGGTACGACGGGGCCGGTGGCATCCGGATACATGTGGGGGCCCGCCGACGGGGCCGTCGTGGAAGCGGTGTCCGCCCCGATGAGGCTGTCCGTGGATTACGTCCCCGACCGGCCCCACGGCGTCCCGGAACCACGGGCTCACCGCTCGATCGGCGGTGTGGTCTTCCTGCTGGCGCTGCTGGCGGGCGGCCTGGGCACCGGCCTGAGCCGGTCCGGCCAGCCGATCGGTACGAGTCTGCAGATCGGCCTGGTGTGCGCGCTCGGCGTGCTCGGACTGGGTCTGCTGATCAGCTCGCTGCTCGGGCGCACCGGGTTCGGGACCGTCCTGATGGCGTTCGTCACGGCGATGCTGCTGGCGGGTGCGACCGCGCTGCCGAAGAACATCTCCTCGGAATGGATACGGACGCAGTGGCGGCCCGAGTCGGTGGCGGCCGTGCGGCCGCACTACGACCTGGGTACCGGTGTCGGCACCCTCGATCTGGCGGGACTCGCCGTTCCGGCCGGGCAGACGGTCAGCACCGGGGCCGACGTCGGGGCCGGTCGGCTGACGGTCGTCGTGCCGAAGAACGTGACGGTGAAATTGACCGCCCAGGTGGGGGTGGGGGACATCAGACTGCCCGGTGAAGGAGACGAGGACGTGAACGTGGGGCCGGACCAGCAACTGAGCAGAACGCTCACCCCGCCGCAGGGCACCGTGCCGACCGGAACGGTCGAGCTGGACCTCCAAGTCGGCGTCGGACAGGCGGTGGTGGCCCGTGCTGCGTCATGAGCTCCGGCCGGGACGGCTCATCGCGGGGCTGATGTTCCTCATCACGACCGTCACCTATGCCGGAGACGCGAGCGGTGACTGGCACACGCCCTGGTACACGGCGATACCGCTGGTCTTCGGCGGCCTTGGTCTCGCCGCATTCGCCGGCTGCCTGGACTACGCCCTGCGCCGACGGCGCCGCTCGGAGAGCATCGCGTCGACGGAGGGTGCGGCGGCACCGGCGAGTACGAGCGGCAGCCAGGCCATCAAGTAGGCCAGGTCGTTCCCGTAGTAGTAGGGATCGGTCCGCCAGCTGACGGTCAGCCAGAGACTCAGCGAGATCAGTGCTCCGCCGAGGGCGGCGAGCCGCCCGAAGATTCCGAGCAGGGTGCCGACGCCCACGGCGAGCTCGCCGAAGGCAATGGCGCGGCCGGAGTTCACGGGGTTCTTGAGCGCGAGGTCGACCATGGCGGGGATCGCAGAGCTGTTACGGACACCGTTCATCACCTCACCGATGGAGCCGGGTCCCTGGGCTGCGAGAAAGGCGGGGTCGGTGAGCTTGTCGAGACCGGCGTAGATGAACGTGACGCCGAGGAAGATCCTCAGCGGGAGCAGTGCGTTCCGGCGGGCGGTCGCCTTCCAGCCGCGTTCGCTGGTAGCGCCGATGCCGGCCGAGGAGTCCGCCCGATGCCCATGAGCCATGTCCCGATCCCGCCTCTCCGCTGGACCCGCGCCTCGGCGCGCCGCGCCGACAGAATTCTCCCCGGCGCCCCTCACCGTCAATACGTTTGCCGATTCATTCCGGCTCAACCGGAATCCCGCCCGCACGGCGGACACCCCTGCCAGGATGAGGCTCTCCCACGTGCGTGGGCGGATAAACGGAACGACTCGCGGGCGGTAGCCGCGGGCCGCACCGGAGCAGGCGGGCGGCAGCCGTGGGGGGCAGGACCGGACCGCGCGGGATGCTCCTATGGGGACTTGCCCTTCATCCGCCGCGTCTTGCGGTCCGGCCGGTCCACGTCGACGACGGCGACCCCGGCGGTCAGCACCCGGGCGAGCTCGGCGCCGTAGGCGCCGGTGCCCTCCACACCCACCGCTACCAGCGTGCCGTGTGAGCGCATCCAGTCCAACAGGTCCCGGTATCCCCGGATGGTGGCGGGGAACTCCCGGTCGGCCAGGTGCCGGCCCACCACGTCGATCACGGCCGCGTGGTGGGTCAGGCCGTGGGTGTCGACTCCGCCGGTGATCTGCGGGCCGTCGTGCGTCATGCTGGTCATGTCCGTCCTTGTGGCGTGTCCGTTCCGAGGGCGGCACGCGCCGGTCGGGCGGGTGGACAAGACAGTGACGGGGCTTCTGGACCAAGCTCCCATAAGGCCACAAACGCCCGTCCGGCCGCGTGCGTGGTGACGCACGGCGAGCCGACAAATCCCGAACAGGACAGTCGAGATGTCAGTCAGTCGGAGGGTCAGACCCACCCGCAGCGTCACCACGACACATCCTCACTGTCAGTCGACGACGTGGATGGTGCAGCGGTTGGTCTCGACGCCCGCGGCCGTCACGACCTGCACATCGACCGTGCCGGGTTCGACGTCCGCCGGGAGCGGCACGGTCAGGACCGTGTCCGACGGGTTGGCGAATCCGCCGGGCACCGGGACCAGCGGCACATGCACCTGGACGGAGCCGATGCGCACCACCGTGCGGGCCAGCGCGCCCGGCGTGCCCGCCCCGGGCGGCACGAATCCGATGCCGCGGATCTCGATGTCGTCGCCGGTGCGGACCGGCGCGTCGAGGTCTCCGGGCTCCCTGGCCCGGACGACCGAGAGGATCACCGGACGGCCCCCCTCCGCGAGTTTGGCCGCGGCATAGGTCACCGTGGACAAGACGACCAGCAGCACGAGCCCCCACGGCAGGTCCGGCAACTGCGTCGGCCGGCGCGTCAGATCGACCAGTGCGACCACCACGGCAACCCCGCTCGCGAGCACGTACTGCGTATCGGTGAGGCTTCCGCGCCCCGCGTCGTCGGTGACCACGTCGGCGGCGCGCGGCCGGTCGGCGTGCAGCTTCTGCAGACGACGCGTCATGACCCGGACGAGGACGACACGCCGGACCGAGACCGCCACGATGCCCGTCAGGGCGAGCAGCGTCAGCAGTCCGGCGCCGTGCGCCGGGCCGAGTCCCGAGAGCAGTGCGTCCCTGGCCGCCCGGCCGGGTGCGAGCGCCAGTTGGCCGGCGAGGAACAGCACCGAGAACACGGCCAGCAGCATCCACAGGAAGGCGACCGTACGGGAGGTGGACATCCGGTTGTCGTCCCCGACGAGGGAGGTGAGCAGCCCGCCCCGCTCGCGGTGGAGCCGTGCTGCACCCGTGAGCATGCCCGCTGTGACGAGAGCGGCCAGCAGCCCGGCGGTGCGGGTGGCGGTCCAGCCCGTACCGATCGCGGTGACCGCCTGTACGAGCAGCAAAAGGACGACCGCTCCCCACACCGCGGCGAGCGTGGTCCACCAGACGCGCCGGGGCCGGCCGAGGCCCGCACGGCGGGTCTCCTCGGCCACACGGCGCGCCGACTGGGCCAGTTCGTCGGAGACCCACTGCCGGGATGCTCCTGCCGAGTGCGCGACGGCCGCGGGCACCCCCTGTCCCGCGGCGAGTTCGTCCCGCAGGGAGACGAACGCCGCGACCGCCCTCCGGTGTCCGTCGCGCGCACCGTGCACGCATTCACCGCATTGCCGTGCTTCTTGGACCGCCACGTGAACCGCCGCCCTTCCCGTCCACCCGAGTGAACCCCCATGGGATGAACGGGAATTGTGTCGCAATGGTAGCGCCGTGCGGCAGCCACGGCAGGTCAGGAAGGGTGATGGCCCCGTTGTTGTGTTGACGCCCCGGACACGTCGCCACCGTCACCGCCACCGTCGCCGTCCGCCGGGGCGGCTCCCAACGCACGCCACAGTGGCTGGTAGTTGATCCATGCGACCAGATCGCCGCCGAGCTGTTCCCGCGTCGCCACGGCGTCCTTGTGCTCGATCGGTACGGGGCGGCCCGCGGCGCGCGCGGTGAGCTGCACCTGTGCGCAGCGTTCCAGCGAGACGAACCACCATGCCGCGGCGTCGACCGAGTCGCCGACCGTCAGCAGCCCGTGGTTGCGCAGCACCATGGCCTTGCGTGGTCCCAGCGCGGCGGCGATCCGCCGCCCCTCCTCCTCGTCCACGACGACACCGGTGTACGCGTCGAACAGGACGTGGTCCTCGTAGAAGGCACAGGCTTCCTGGGTGATCGGCTCGATGAGCTCGCCGAGCGCGGCGAGGGCCCGGCCGTACGGGGAATGGGTGTGGGCGACCGACACCACCTCGGGTCTTGCCCGGTGGATCCGGGCGTGGACGGCGAACGCGGCCTGGTTGATGTGGTGGCGTCCCTCCACGACCTGCCCGGCGCCGTTGACCATCACGAGGCAGCGGTGGTCGATCTTCGTGAGGGGGACCCCGAAGGGGTTCACCCAGTAGCAGTCGGGGAACTCGGGGTCGCGGGCCGTGATGTGCCCCGAGACGCCCTCCTCGTAGCCCAGCCGTCCGAAGATCCGGAGCGCGCCGGCCAGCCGTTCCTTCCGGTGGGCCCGCTCCGCCTCCGGCGAGTCGTGCACCGGGGGCATCACGAACCGCAACTGTTCGACGGGGACGGGTGAGGGGACCGCGGGCGGGGCCGATGTCTCGATCCGGGGCGTCTCGGTCATGCGCGGAAGCTAGCGCGCGGCGGATCAAGTGGCCAGAGGCGCGGCGGGTCCCGTGGCCGGGCACGGCCGTGGAACGGCGAGACGCCGCCGGCCCCGGAAGGGACGGCGGCGTCACAGGAACCCGCGGAAGCGGTCACTCCCACTCGATGGTGCCCGGCGGCTTGCTCGTGACGTCGAGGACGACGCGGTTGACGTCCCGCACCTCGTTGGTGATCCGGGTCGAGATCTTGGCCAGCACGTCGTACGGCATACGGGTCCAGTCGGCCGTCATCGCGTCCTCGGACGAGACGGGACGCAGCACGATCGGGTGGCCGTAGGTGCGGCCGTCGCCCTGCACGCCCACGGAGCGCACATCGGCGAGCAGCACGACCGGGCACTGCCAGATGTCACGGTCGAGACCGGCCGCCGTCAGTTCCTCGCGGGCGATGGCGTCGGCCTCGCGCAGCAGGTCGAGCCGCTCGCGCGTGACCTCACCGACGATGCGGATGCCGAGGCCGGGGCCCGGGAACGGCTGGCGCTGGACGATCTCATCCGGCAGGCCCAGCTCCTGGCCGACCATCCGGACCTCGTCCTTGAACAGCTTCCGCAGCGGCTCGATCAGCTGGAACTCGAGGTCCTCGGGGAGACCGCCGACGTTGTGGTGCGACTTGATGTTGGCGGTGCCGGTGCCGCCGCCGGACTCGACGACGTCGGGGTAGAGCGTGCCCTGGACCAGGAACTCGACGGGCTCCTCGCCGTGCTCACCGGTCTCGGCGATGATCTCGGCCTGCGCCTGCTCGAAGACCCGGATGAACTCCCGGCCGATGATCTTGCGCTTCTCCTCGGGGTCGGACACTCCGGCGAGCGCCTCGAGGAAGCGCGCCTCCGCGTCGACGACCTTGAGCTGCACGCCCGTGGCCGCGACGAAGTCCTTCTCGACCTGCTCGGTCTCGCCCTTGCGCATCAGACCGTGGTCGACGTACACGCAGGTCAGCTGGGAGCCGATGGCCTTCTGCACGAGAGCCGCCGCGACCGCGGAGTCCACGCCGCCGGACAGACCGCAGATGGCCCGCTTGGTGCCGACCTGCTCGCGGATGGCCGTGACCTGCTCCTCGATGACGTTGCCGGTGGTCCAGGTCGGCTCGATGCCGGCGCCACGGTAGAGGAAGTGCTCCAGGACCTGCTGGCCGTAGGTGGAGTGCATCACCTCGGGGTGGTGCTGCACGCCGTACAGCTTCTTCTCGTCGTTCTCGAAGGCCGCGACCGGGACCACGTCGGTGGACGCCGTGACGGTGAAGCCCTCCGGCGCGGCGGAGCAGGCGTCGCCGTGGGACATCCACACCGCCTGCTCGGCCGGGGTGCCCTCGAAGAGGGTGGAGCCGGTCTTGGAGACGTGCAGGGTGGTGCGTCCGTACTCGCGTGCACCGGAGTTGTCGACGGTGCCGCCGAGCGTCTGCGCCATCAGCTGGAAGCCGTAGCACATGCCGAATACGGGGACACCGGCCTCGAAGAGCGCGCGGTCGAGCGTCGGGGCGCCCGCTTCGTACACCGAGGACGGGCCGCCGGAGAGGATGATCGCCTTGGGGTTCTTGGCCAGCATCTCGGCGACGGGCATCGTGCTCGGCACGATCTCGCTGTAGACCCGGGCCTCACGGACGCGGCGGGCGATGAGCTGTGCGTACTGCGCGCCGAAGTCGACGACGAGCACGACGTCGGGGGCGGCGGGGGGTGCTGCTGGCACGGGAGCGGCCTTCCGGCGGTCGAGGAGGGGGTCTGTATTCGTCGATTCTACCGGGGCCTGGACGGGTGTATTCGTCTCACCATCCGAACCCGCGTTGGCCGTGCGCCCGTGCCGGGGCCATACTGTCCGTCATGCGCAAGCACCTGACCTTCGTCTTTACCTATGGCACCGGGCCCGTCCGGCTGCCATGGTCGTGCTGCTTGAGCATCTGACAAGCGACTTCCCAGGCGCCCCGGGCCGACAAGGTCCGGGGCGCCTGTCGTTTTCCCGGTCCTTGCCGCTCCGGGCGCGCTCCCGTCCACCGGACCAGAGGAGACACGGACATGAGCACTTCCTCCGCCACCATGAGCACTCCCTCCGCCGCCGAGGCCACCGGCGCCCGCACCGACGAGGCGGCGTCACTGATCGGTGACGCCCGTGAGCGGATCGACGCACTGGACGACCGGATCATCGGACTCATCCAGGAGCGGATGGCGGTGTCGGCGATGATCCAGGAGGCCCGGATCACCTCCGGCGGGCGGCGGGTGAACCTGTCCCGCGAAATGGAGATCCTGGCCCGCTACCGGGAAGCGCTGGGCAAGCCCGGCACCGGCCTGGCCATGACGCTGCTGGAGCTGTGCCGGGGCCGCGTCTGACAGGTCCCGCATGCCGGCGCCCCGGATGCAGGCACCCCGGATGTCGGCGTCCCGCGTGCCAGTGCGATTCCGCTCTCACCCGTACGGCGCGTGACCGCACCCCAGGGGCTTCGTTGGTCCCGTTGTCCGTGCCAGCCAGGGGCGGGCACGAGAAAACCACGCGTGGCTTCGCTGGGGAGTGTGACGTGCGCACGTACGTCGTGGGACCGCGCCCCAGCGCGCGTGACCGGTCGGCAGGGGACAGCAGCCCGGTCACCCATAAGAGCGGTCGGCTCCGGGGACGCCCGGAGCCGACCGCATCCGGTACGAACCGTCGCGGCCCGTCCGCGTCGGCGCGACGCGAAGAGATGCGGGCGGACGCGGAGAAACGTCCCGCTCCTGTCCCCGTCTCCGTCCCGCTGCGTGCACGCCCGTGCCGGGGCACCGCCGTCCGGCGACGCGCCGGTGGCGGGGCGGCCCGGGCCCCGACCACACACGGCGCTTCCCCCGGCGCCGCCTCGCCGGCCCCGACGCTGCCCTGACGCCGGCGGCCGAAGGCGGAGGGCCCCGCGAACCAGGTCGCGCAGGGCCCTCCGCCGTGTCCCGGGAACGGGAGAAGCTGCGCTCCCCTCCTGGTGCAGCCCCTCTCGTTCCCGGGGGTCTTCTTCTTCCTCCCCGTGGCCTCTCGTTCCCCGGGGTTCCTCCCCGCCCCTCCGGCGGCTCTCAGCCCTCCCGCGGCGGTACGGCCGGGATACCCAGGAACGGCAGGCGCAGCGCGCCGAACGCGTCCTTCGGAACCGCCGGGGCCGCGGGCTCGACCGGGGCCAGCCGTACGTAGGCGGCACCCTGGGCGGGACGTGCGTCCTCCTCGTCCTTGTTGGGCCAGAAGGACATGGCCCGCTCCGCCTGGGCCGTGATCGTCAGGGACGGGTTGACGCCGAGGTTCGCGGACACGGCGGCGCCGTCGACGACCGAGATGCCGGGGTGGCCGTACAGCCGGTGGTACGGGTCGATGACGCCCTCCTCGGCGGAGGCGCCGATGGGGCAGCCGCCCAGGAAGTGGGCGGTGAGCGGGGTGCCGATCAGCTCACCGATGTTGGAGCCGGCGAAGCCGTTGATCTCCTCGGCGAGCAGGGACGCGGCCCGGGTGGCCTCTGGGATCTGGTCGGGGTTGGGAGCGCCGTGGCCTTGACGGGCGGTCAGCAGGCCCTTCCCGATGCCCCTGGGCTTGCGGTAGGTCGTCAGGGAGTTGTCCAGCGACTGCATGACCAGGCCGATGATCGTGCGCTCCGACCAGCGGCGGTTGGACAGTGCGCGGACCGCCAGCCACGGGTGCCGGGCCATGTTGCCCAGCCAGCCCTTGACCCGGGCCTTCGGGCTGTACGGCACCTGGAGGACGGTCATGCCGCCCATGGCGTTGGAGCCCTTGCCGTAGCGGACCGGCTCGATGTGGGTGTTGGCATCCGGGTGGATGGACGAGGTGATCGCGACGCCGCGGGTGAAGTCCGCCTTGTCCGCGCCGTGCCGCTTGCGGTACCTGCGGTCGTCGGTCTGCGCACCGACGATGGCCTCGGAGTTGGTGCGGGTCAGCTCGCCGAGACGGGCGGAGATGTGCGGCAGAAGACCGGTGTCCTTCATACGGTGCAGAAGGGTCTGGGTGCCGTAGGTCCCCGCTGCGACGACGACGCGCCGGGCCCTGAGGGTCCGCCCCTTGCCCTTGCGTTTGTTGTCGCTGGGCAGGGTCTTCACGGCGAAGCCGCCGCGCGAGTCCTCGGTGAGCGCGACGACCGACGTCATGGGGTGGATGACCGCGCCCGCCTTCTCGGCGAGGTACAGGTAGTTCTCGTTCAGGGTGTTCTTGGCCCCGTGCCGGCAGCCGGTCATGCACTCCCCGCACTCGGTGCAGGCACGGCGGGACGGGCCCACACCTCCGAAGTACGGGTCGGGGACCTCGCCGCCCTGCTCGGCCCTCGCACCGCCGTCGGCGTCGTCGCCGTCGCCGAAGAACACACCGACCGGCGCCATGTGGAAGGTGTCGCCGACGCCCATGGCCTCGGCGGTCGCCTTCAGGTGGACGTCCGACGGGGTCATGGTCGGGTTGAGCCGGACCCCGAGCATGCGCTTGGCCTGGTCGTAGTAGGGCCTCAACTCCTCCTGCCAGTCCGTGATGTCCTTCCACTGCGGGTCGTCGAAGAACGGCGCGGGCGGGACGTAGAGGGTGTTGGCGTAGTTGAGCGAGCCGCCGCCGACACCCGCGCCGGCCAGGACCATCACATTGCCGAGCAGATGGATGCGCTGGATGCCGAAGAGTCCGAGGGCGGGCGCCCAGAGGTAGTTGCGCAGGTCCCAGGAGTTCTTCGGCAGGGTCTCCCGGGTGAAGCGGCGGCCCGCCTCCAGGACTCCGACGCGGTAACCCTTCTCGGTGAGGCGGAGCGCCGAGACCGAGCCGCCGAAGCCGGAGCCGACGACGATGACGTCGTAGTCGTATTCGGAGTCGTCCTGTTTCTGGCCAGGGGGGGTCTCGGGCATGGCTCTCCTAGTGGGGGTACGGGTGGTACTAGCGCAGGCGCAGTGCCTTCATCGCCTTCAGGGACGCGCTCATGAACGCCGCGTACTTCTCGTCGTCCATGCCGAACGACGGGGCCATGGGCATCAGCCGCTGGTGGGCGACGGTCTGCGCCTCGGTGTACTTGAGGATGCCCTCGGAGCCGTGCCGGCGGCCCAGACCGGAGTCCTTCATGCCACCCATCGGCGCCCGCACGCTGCCGTACGCCGGGGCGTACCCCTCGTTGATGTTGACCGTGCCGGTGCGGAGCCTGGCGGCCACGGCATGGCCGCGCCGCGCGTCGCGCGTCCAGACACTGGAGTTGAGGCCGTACGGCGTGGCGTTGGCGAGGGCGATGACCTCGTCCTCGTCCGTGAAGCGGTAGACGGACACGACCGGGCCGAAGGTCTCCTCGGCGCACACCGCCATCGGCGTCTCGACACCGTCGAGGATGGTGGGCTCGTAGAACAGCGGACCGACGTCCGTACGGTGCACACCGCCCGCGACGAGTACCGCACCCTTGGCGACGGCCTCCTCGACGTGCCGCTTGACGGTCTCCAACTGCCGTTCGCCCACGAGCGAGCCCATGTCCGCGCCGTAGGCGAGGGCGCTGCCGAGCCGCATCGCCTTCGTGCGGGCCGCGAAGCGCTCCACAAAGGCGTCGGCGATCGACTCGTGGACGTAGAGCCGTTCGATGGAGATGCACAGCTGGCCGGCGGAGGAGAAGCAGGCGCGGACGGCGCCCTGGGCGGCCTTCTCGACGTCGGCGTCGTGCAGCACCAGCATGGCGTTCTTGCCGCCCAGTTCGAGGGAGACGCCGACCAGACGGGCGGCCGCGCCCTGGGCAACCTCGCGGCCGGTGCGGGTGGATCCGGTGAACGAGACGTAGTCGGCGTGCTTGACGACCTCGGGGCCGACGACCGGGCCCTCGCCGATGACGACCTGGAAGACCTCGGGAGGCAGTCCGGCCTCGACGAGCAGGTCGCGGGCCCACAGCGCGGTCAGTGCGGTCTCGGTGTCGGGCTTCATCACGACGGCGTTGCCGGAGACGAAGGCGGGCAGTGCGTCGCCGACCGAGAGCTCCAGGGGGTAGTTCCAGGGCGCGATCTGGCCGACCACGCCGCGGGGCTGGCGCAGCTCGGTGACCTTCGTCAGGGTCGGGACGGCACCGGTGTGCCGCTTGGGCTTGAGGTACGACGCCGCCTTGCGGCCGTAGTGGCGAGCGGCCACGGCGACGGCCTGGACCTCCTCGTGGGCGTGCAGCCGGGCCTTGCCGGTCTCCAGCTGTATGAGGTCCAGGACCTCGGACTGGCGTTCCAGGACGAGGTCGTGGAAACGGAGCAGGACGGCGGCCCGCTGCCGGACGGGGGTGGCGGCCCATGGGATCTGGGCCGCCCGGGCGCGCTCGAAGGCGGTGGCGACGTCCTCGGGGGTGGACTCGGGCAGGTCCGCCAGCTTCTCACCGGTGAAAGGGGTGTGGTTGGCCGTGCGTCCGGAACCGACGACGCCACGGGTCAGCTGGGCGACCACCTCGGGGGTGACCACATCGGCGGCGGTGCGCACCCCGGCCGGGGTGGGCGCCACGGGGTTGGTGCCGAGGGGGGCGGTGAGGGCCTGCGAGTCCGTCATGACGGCGAGGGTATGCCTCGGCGGGCCCTTTGGGTACCCACCGGTAACAGGTTTTCCGGAGCCCATGGAAAGCGCCAGCGTTCACTGGCTACATAAGCCCTGATCAGGGACTTATGAAGGTTCGCCGACAGCCGGGGACAGATTCTGCGAAGATCAGGGCGCCGCCGGCACGATGGAGTCCAGGGCCGTGTCGAAATGGCGCGCGGCCTCGTCGAGCCGCCCGACCGGCGCGGAGACCCACACGTCGTACATCCGTCCGCCGACCACAGATCGGACTCAGATCCCGCGGAGGCGCACTGCATCCGTTCCGGGGCGGTGCACTCAGGAGACCCGACGAAGCCTCCGGTCTCACTGATGGTGGTCGACCGGCGAGCCGGGCGATGCCGAAGTCGGTGAGCACGACCCCTCGGCCAGTCGGGGCCATCATGCAGCCGGACCGGGCGCGGGGTCAGCCGGACGACCCGGCTCCCGGCGGCTGCCAGCCGCGCAGCACGGTGTCGAACTGGTCGCGGGTGGTCGCCCAGTCCTCCTCGGGGCCCGACATGTAGACGGCGTACTCGGTGCGGCCGTCGTCGGAGTAGTACATCTGGTCGATCGCATGCCGTCGGCCTGGGTGGTTGCGCTTCTCGTTCCAGGTGAACTCCCAGATCGAGGCGAGCGTCTGGTCCCGGAAGGTGTTGGCGTGCAGGGTGACCCGCCGGTACTCGGGAAGGCGTTTCGAGAGGTCCTTCTCCATGTCGAGCATGTGCATGTACGGGTTCTCGAAGTCCGGGGACTCGCTGATCGCGATGCGGATGCGGTGCCTGCCGTTGTCCGGTGTGTAGTCGATCTGGTCGCCGTCCATCTGCCGCTTCCAGCCGTCCGGTACGAACAGGCTGAAGCCCGTGGGGTCCTGGACCCGCTGCCAGCCCTTCGGAACGGAGCCTTTCCCGGCACCCTGCACGGTCCCGGCCGTACCTCCGGCCGAGGTGCCGCCGGCGTCCCCGCCCCCACTGCCGAAATGCATCACCGCGAGACCGACCCCGCCGCCGAGCACCGCGGCCAGCACGATCACCCCGGCGGCCATCCGCCAGCCGCCGCCCCTGCGCCCCTCGTCCGCCGGGGGCACCAGCGGGGGGTGGGCCACGGCGGCCGGACCATCGGCGGCGCCTTCCAGGACGGTGGTCGGTGCCGTCACGGCCTCCAGGAGTTCCGCGCCCACCTTCTGCGTCGGGACGTACGCCTGGGCGGTCTTCGGCGTCCGCCCCTCCATGGCTTCGAGGAACATCTGCTCGGTCTCCGCCGCCGACGGCCGCTCCTCGGGCTCCTTGCGCAGCAGCCCGGTGATCACCGGGGCGAGCGGTCCGGCGTGCACACAGACCGGGGGTTCCTCGTTCACCACGGCCTGCATGGTGCTGATGGGCGAGGTGCGCCGGAAGGGCGATCCGCCCTCCACCGCGGTGTGCAGGGTCGCGCCGAGCGACCACAGGTCGGAGGACGGACCGGGAGCGCCGCCCCGTACCCGCTCGGGGGCCAGATAGTCGATGGAACCGACGAGTTCGCCGGTCCTCGTGATCGAGGAGTCGCCCTCGATGGCGGCGATACCGAAGTCGGTGAGCAGGACCCGGCCGTCCTTGGCGAGCAGCACATTGCCCGGCTTGACGTCCCGGTGGAGGACCCCGGCCGCGTGCGCCGCACGCAGCGCGCCCAGCACGTGCAGCCCTATGCGCGCCGCCTCGCGCGGCTCGATGCGGCCTTTCTCCTTCGCGGCGTCGGCGAGAGAGGGGCCGTCGACGTACTCCATGACGATCCAGGGGCGGCCGTCGTGTTCGAGCACGTCGTGAACGGTGACGACACCGGGGTGGTTGATCCGGGCGGCCGCCCTTGCCTCCTTCTGCGTACGTGCATGGAGCACGTTCCGGTCGGCCTCGGATACGTACAGACCTGCCGTCAGTTCCTTGACGGCGACGGTGCGGTGCAGGACCTCGTCGAGTGCGCGCCAGACCTTGCCCATGCCGCCGCGGCCGATGGACTCGATGAGCCGGTAGCGCCCGGCCAGCACAAGACCCGCACCGCCAGGGCCGTGAGCACCCTTCGCGGCTCCCGCCCCGTTCGCCGCATTCGGCACGCCCGACTTCTGACTCTGTTCCACTTACCCGCCCCGTTCCTAGGAATGCCAGAGTACGGAGCCACTTTCGGCCACGGAAGCGGGGGGCACTCAACCGTTCGCACGGTATGTCGCCGCCGCATGCTCGTAGATCTCGGTGACCCTGTCGCGCTGCGCCTCGGGCCCGATCACCTGGATCACGTGGTACCGGCCGTCCAGGATCATCGCCAGATTGCGCACGAACACCTGGCGCCCGCTGCTGTCCTGCCAGACGTACTGCCCCTCCGCCATGGCCCGCTGCCCCACGTCGATGCGGCGCATCCCGGTGGCGGTCGCCCAGGACGAGTCCCGGTACGGCTGGAGCTCGCGCTCCTTCGTGCTCTGGTAGACCAGCGGATCGGCCCCGTGGTCCTTGACGGCGTCCCGTCCGGGTACGACGACCAGCACGAAGTCTCCGCCGAGGTAGCGGACCTGCCCGGCGTCGTTGACCGGGCGCCTGGTCCAGCTCCGCTCCACCGCGACCTCGAAGCCCTCGGGGTCCTTGCGCACCGCGAATCCCCGCGGAAGCGCGGGTTCGTCGGGCTCCTTGGTCTGCGGCTGCTGGGCCGTCGGACTCTGCGGAGCGCCGTTCTGCGATCCCTCCCCGGTACCGGCGGGGCTGCCCGTGGCGGCGGCCGGGGTGCTCGCGCCGGTGGTGCCGCCCGGTTCGCGTTCCGCATCGGCCTTGGGCATGAACAGGACTGCGTACGCCATCGCCGCGACGAGCCCCAGCAGCACCAGGACGAGCAGGGTCCGGCCGAGCGA
Organism: Streptomyces sp. NPDC030222; assembly: GCF_055573115.1. Classification (NCBI taxonomy): domain Bacteria; kingdom Bacillati; phylum Actinomycetota; class Actinomycetes; order Kitasatosporales; family Streptomycetaceae; genus Streptomyces; species Streptomyces sp. NPDC030222. The sequence goes on along the minus strand of NZ_JBVICA010000015.1, from coordinate 30,312 downwards.
CCGCGGCCCGCGCCGCCGCCGCTCCCCGGGCCGCCTCTCCGAGGCGGTCCGCACCGGTACCGCATCCGGTACGCGGTTCCGGTGACGGCCGTGGCCCTGACCGCCGGAGGGCGCCGGCCCCCGTCGGCGGCGTACGAGTTCGCCCCTCCTGCGCACGATGGGCAGACGGGCGCGGTCCGCGCCCCGGCCCGTCTCCGGAGCGGGCAGGGGTACCACCCGGCTGCCCGCGTCGGGTTCGGGCGCGGACCGGATCAGGGAGCGGAGCCAGCCGCCCACCTCCTCGAAGTCCGGCCGCTCGGTGGGGTCCTGGCGGAGCAGTGACTCGACGACGGGACGGAGCGGACCGCACTCCTCGGCGAACGCGGGCGGTTCGGAGCAGACGAGCTGCGCCAGTTCGACAGCGCTTTCCTCCGGGTACGGGGCGTGGCCCTGCACGGCGCGGAACAGCAACGCACCCAGCGCCCACAGGTCCGTGGCGGGTCCGACGGGTGCCGCCAGCTGCCAGTTCCCGCGGACCGTCCCCGACTGCTCGGGGGCCCAGCGCTCCGTGACGGGCCCCACGACGGCCATCCGCGCCTGCCGCGCCCGCTCGGCGGCGAGCGGCGTCTCCGGGCCACGGAAAGCGGAATCATGCGATCCGATCGGCGGCCCGCCCCAGCCGGCGGAGCTCCTGGTGCCCGGTTCCTCGGCGAGGCCTCCTGGCGGGACCGCGACCGCCGGTGACTCCGGGCCCGGTGCGGCACCTGGTGTGACGGCGGGCCCCGGGAGCGAGGAGGGGTGCTCCGCATACGGGGACAGCTGGGACGGTACCGAGGGCGGGGACGAAGCCGGGCGCGTGCTCACCGGGGGCGGCACGGGATAGGGACGGCTCGCGGGTCCCGCGTAGGGCACTTCGTCGTCGGGGTCGGCCGGGGCGTGCCGCCAGACCCCGGCACCGTCACCGCCGGGCAACGCGGGCAGAGCACCCCGACCGGGGGCCTCCGGGCCGGTGGGCCCATCCCGGCGGCTCGCTGCGGCCCTGGTGCCCGCCCGGTAGGCGGCGATCGCATCCGCACGGGCCGCACGCAGGTCCGCGGACGTCTCGTGCGAAGGGAGTCCGGTACGCGGCCGCGGCACGTCCGGCGCGGCCACGGGGACGGTGTCCTGTCCCTCCTCCTGCCCGGCCGGCACGGGCGCGTACCCGCACAGGGCCTCCTCAGCCGCGCCCGCGGCCAGGCCGGTCAGCACGACCCGGCCGTCGTCGCAGACCAGCACGGTGTGCGCGGTGATGTTCCGGTGGATCCAGCCGTGGCCGTGCAGCACGCGCAGCCCGGCCAGCACGTCGGAGGCGACCTCCGCCGCCCGGTAGGGGTTGAGCGGACCTTCGGCCAGCAGCGTCGCGAGGGGCCGCGCGTCGACGAGTTCGCTCACTATCCACAGCGAGCCGCTCTCGGCGAACACGTCGAAGACCTGGTCCAGCCTCGGGTGGTCGGGGATCCGGGCCGCCGCCTCGGCCGCCTCCAGGGCACGCCGCACCACGGGGTCCGCGGGACGCCGGGTGGCTCCGGTCCGCGTCCCTGGCTGCACGGGGCGACGGGCTCCGGGGCCGGTGCCGTCGCCGTCGAGCAGCTCCGCGTCGACGATCTCGGGGAGCAGCACCTGACGGACCAGCACGTGCTGGCCGCTGAGGGTGTCGAAGGCGCGGGTCTCCAGGGGTTCGTCGGCGTCGGCGGACACCGGAGGCGTGTGGTACCGGTCGGCGAGCAGGCGCCCCCCGCCGTCGGCGGGGCGTCCCCCGAACGCGTAGTCGCTCACGACGCCTCCCCGCAGCGCGCTCCCCCGGTCCCGAGGACCGCCCCCATACCGTCAGTCCCGGTCGATTACCGGCCCCTTGCGGCTGCGTACGGCCCGCAACTTCTCACGATACGTTGCCCGCCGCCCCGGTGTGACCGGACGGCATATTCGGCAGCCGTTCCGGGGACGGTCACGCGGGCTTCGGCTGGAAGGTGTCGAAGAAGGTCTTCAGCGTCTGGCGAGTGGCGTCGCCCTTCCATCCCCCGTCCTTCGCCGTGAACATGATTCCGTAGCCGAGGTCGCGCCTGACGACGAACCCACGGTCCACGGAGTGGAAGCGCGTGCCGCCCTCGCTGAAGGTGAACTCCCAGTCCGCGCCCTTCCATCCGCGGTAGTCGACCGCCTTGATGTCGACGCGGTCGTAGTCGGAGCGCCGCATGCCGAGCTCCTGCTGCAACCAGTCCGCCACCGGGTTGTCCTTGGGCGACGTGGTCCAGCCGATCAGCAGCCGGGCGCCGTCCGGTCCCGCGAAGCGGGCGCCGGCCTCGTCGGTCGACCGGTAGCTCCAGCCCTGGGGCAGGCCGACGGTGAAGCCCTGCTCATGCTTGTACGGGGTCACCGCACCCGGACCGTCGACGGCGCTGCCGGTGCCGCCCTTGCCCTTGCCGCTGCCGGCCTTGTCCTCGCCCTTGTCCTTGCCGTCCTGACCCGGGCTGCTGCCGGTGGGCTTCTTGCCGGCGGAGTCGGGGCTCGCCCCGCCGCCGGCCGGGGTGCCGCGGCCGTCTCCGGTGCCGCTGGTGCGCGACGAGGCGGAGGTGCCGGCGGTCGGCTTGGCGTCGTTGCCCGCGTCGTCGCCGCTGAAGGCGAACGACAGGACGATACCGAGGACGGCGAGCGCGGCGACGACCGCGATGAGGATCAGCGTGCGGCGGGGCACGACGTCCGTGAGCGGCGCCGGTACGGGGGGCTTCGGGCCGTCGGCGGCCGACGCCGTGGCGGCGCGGGAACCGCTCGTCCGGCCCGTCTTGTGCATGGCCTGGGCCGCGTGCGCGGCGGCGGCGTTCCGCACCGAGCGGAGCGCGGCGCGCAGCCGGTCGGACGTGGTGTCACCGGCTTCCCTGACACCGTCCGCCGGCGGGGCACCGGCCGACGCCGCGTCCGGGCGGGCCGGGTCGCTCTTCGTCATGCTCACGGGGGCGGTCACAGCGGCACCTGCCGCGGGCCCGGCCACGGAACCGGACTCGGCGACGGGCCCGGCGCCGGCCTCGGCCCCCTTCGCTTCCCGGGGCGACTTGGCCGGCTTGGGACGCTTGGCGGCGCCCTTGACGGGAGCGTCACCGCGCGGCGGCTCCGGCGGCGCCGGAGGCAGCGCGATGACCCGGGTCACCTCGGGCGAGACCACCGCGGCCTCCTCTGCCGGCTCCTCGGGGGCGTACACGACGCGTTCGAGAAGCTCGCGTGCGCCGGCGTCGTCGAGGCGCTGCGCGGGATCCTTCACGAGCAGGCCGTAGATGACTTCTGCCAGGCCACCCGCGTTCTTCGGCGGGTCGAGCGGCTCGGTCATCACTGCGGTGAGGGTCGCGATGGCGGAGCCCTTGTCGTACGGCGGTACGCCCTCGATCGACGCGTACAGCAGTCCGCCGAGCGACCAGAGGTCCGCGGCGGGGCCGGGCTTGTGGCCGCGGGCGCGCTCGGGCGAGATGTAGGAGGGCGCGCCGACGAGCATGCCGGTGGAGGTGATGGACGGATCGCCCTCGACCTGGGCGATACCGAAGTCGGTGAGGACCACGCGGCCGTCGTCGGCGATGAGGACGTTGGAAGGCTTCACGTCGCGGTGGAGGATGCCCTGTCGGTGTGCGGCACGCAGCACGTCCAGGATCGCGAGCCCCACTTCGGCGGCGCGGCGGGGCGTCAGGGTGCCGTCCTCACGGATGACGTCGGCGAGCGACTTGCCCTCGACGAGCTCCATGACGATCCACGGCCGGTCGTCCTCCTGGACGACGTCGAAGACGGTGACCGCACTGTTGTTGCGGATCCTGGCGATCGCCTTGGCCTCGCGGAGGGTACGGGTGACGAGTCGGCGCTTCTCCTCCTCGTCGATGCTCGCGGGGAAGCGAAGCTCCTTCACCGCGACCGTACGGCCCAGGGTTTCGTCGGCGGCACGCCAGACCGTGCCCATGCCGCCCCGGCCCAGGACGTCCCCGAGCCGGTACCGACCGGCCAGGAGGCGCCCGGCCGAATCCCGACGCGATTCCTGCGTCGTGTCCCGCGACTGCTCCGCCTCCGACATGCTTCCCCTCTGCGATCCTGATCTTCGCCCGCTCCGGCCGCGCCCGAAGTGAGGAAGGTAACCCGCCCTGGCAGAGCCTCCATTGTCACCCACTCCCCGACCGCGGCGTGTCCCGGGTCCGCGGAGCGGCCTGATTCCGGGCGGAAAACACCCGGGCGGCGGTCCGCGACGAGCCCGTCGATCAGGCCGAACTCGCCTTGCGGAGGCCCCTGCAACAAAGCCGTCACAGGTCGCCGGACCGCACGGACCGCCGCACGGACAACCGGTCGGACGACCGCCGGGCGGTCCCTCCGGCGGTCTCACCGCCCAGGTCGCTCGCGCGGACGACGGCCGATCGCCGCGAACACGCGTCACGGACGGGCCACGTGGCTTCGCCGCACCGACGGGCCGCGTGGCTCCGCTGTGCGGACAAGCTGCGTGCGACCGCGCGCATGCGCGGTGTCGCGTGCCCGCTCTGCCACCTCGACGCGTGCCTCCCGCGCGCAGGTTCCGCACGGTTGTCCCGTGCGGGCAGAACGCACAGGCGGGTTGGGCCTCCGATCCGGCGGCGAGGGTCGCCGGGCGGGTGAGGTGGACCGGGTCCGGGCAGCGGTCCAGCGCAGCGAGTGGCCGACCGGGGCGCTGAGGCCGGGTGGCGCAACGCCGAGGATCGGTGCGGCCACAGGATCGATGCGGCGCGGTGGGCCCACCCATTGGCCGTGCGCCGCGAGGGGCGGGTGCCGCGCGGGACGCATGCCGCACAGGGCCTGCAGGACACGCCGGGTCCGTGCAGCACGGTGAACCGCCCCACCCCCGTCGGCGGGCGAGGCCCAGCCGGAATCCGGATCGCACCGTCGAGTGCGGTCCGACTGTGCCGACTTGGATGCCGGGGCAGGGATCCTCAGATCGGCACGATGTCCGGCGCGCCGAGTCTCGCCGCGTCCGCCGTCTGGTCGTCGGGCTGGAGTTGGGACTCGCGTTCCGCCTCCACCCGCTTCTCGTAGTGCTCCACCTCCTTGTTGATCTGCCCCTTGTCCCACCCGAGCACCGGTGCCATGAGTTCCGCCGCCTCGCGTGCGCTGCGCGTCCCCCGGTCGAACGTCTCGATCGATATACGGGTGCGGCGCGTCAGGACGTCGTCGAGGTGCCGTGCGCCTTCGTGCGAGGCGGCGTAGACGACCTCGGCACGCAGATAGTCGTCGGCGCCGGTAAGCGCTTCACCGAGGGACGGGTCGTCGGCGACGAGGTCGAGGATCTCCTCGGTGAGCGATCCGTACCGGTTCAACAGGTGCTCCACGCGCACCACATGGAGTCCGCTGCGGGCGGCGATCCTTGCGCGGGCGTTCCACAGCGCCTTGTATCCCTCGGCACCCAGCAGCGGCACGTCCTCGGTGACGCACGCGGCGACCCGCTGGTCGAGGCCGTGCACCGCCTCGTCCACGGCGTCCTTCGCCATCACGCGGTAGGTCGTGTACTTGCCGCCCGCGACGACGACCAGGCCGGGGACCGGGTGGGCCACCGTGTGCTCGCGGCTGAGCTTGCTCGTGGCGTCCGACTCCCCCGCCAGCAGCGGGCGAAGGCCCGCGTACACGCCCTGGACGTCGTCGCGGGTGAGTGGCACCGCCAGGACGGAGTTCACGTGTTCCAGCAGATAGTCGATGTCCGCGCTGGACGCGGCGGGATGCGCCTTGTCGAGGTCCCAGTCGGTGTCGGTGGTCCCGACGATCCAGTGCCGGCCCCAGGGGATGACGAACAGTACCGATTTCTCGGTCCGCAGGATGAGCCCGGTCGTGGAGTGGATGCGGTCCTTGGGGACGACGAGATGGATCCCCTTGGAGGCCCGGACGTGGAACCGGCCGCGCTCCCCGACCATCGCCTGGGTGTCGTCGGTCCACACCCCGGTGGCGTTGACGACCTGCTTGGCGCGGATCTCGTACTCCCCGCCGGCCTCGACGTCCCGGACCCGCGCGCCGACGACCCGCTCGCCCTCCCTCAGGAAACCGGTCACCCGGGCGCGATTGGCGGCCTGGGCGCCGTAGGCCACCGCCGTACGGACGAGCGTTGCGACGAATCGGGCGTCGTCCATCTGGGCGTCGTAGTACTGCAGCGCCCCGACCAGTGCGTCCTTCTTCATGCAGGGCGCGACCATCAGGGCGCGACGCCTGCTCAGGTGGCGGTGCACGGGCAGTCCCCGGCCGTGCCCGGACGACACGGACATCGCGTCGTACAGCGCCACGCCCGATCCCGCGTACAGCCGCTCCCAGCCCCTGTGCTGGAGCGGGTAGAGGAACGGCACGGGCTTCACGAGGTGCGGGGCGAGCCGTTCCAGGAGCAGTCCCCGTTCCTTCAGTGCCTCCCGGACCAGGGCGAAGTCGAGCATCTCCAGGTATCTCAGGCCGCCGTGTATCAGCTTGCTGGAGCGGCTCGACGTGCCCGAGGCCCAGTCACGGGCCTCGACCAGGCCGGTGGTGAGGCCTCGTGTGGCGGCGTCCAGCGCCGTGCCGGCACCGACCACACCCGCTCCGACCACCAGCACGTCGAGTTCCCGCTCGGCCATCGCAGCGAGCGCCTCGGAGCGCTGCACGGGTCCCAGGGTCGCTGTCCTCACTGCTGCCTCCCGTAGTGGTCCGGGTCACGCTCCTTCGATTCTGACCGGGGTCCACCACTTCAGCCACTGCCTGTGGACAACACTCGGGCGACCACAAGCGCGCAATACCGCATAACGGTCATATTTACTCCTAGTGTGACAGTGCGTACCTCCTGTTCTGTCCACAGCGGTTGCGCGTTCTGATCCCGCCCGGTAGAGAAGGACGGCCCTTCACCATGCCCGCAGATCTCGCCGTCATCGGTCTCGGCCACCTCGGCCTGCCGCTCGCCCAGGCCGCCGTGGCCGCGGGGATCGAGACCATCGGCTACGACACCGACGCCCGTGTGCTCGCCGCTCTCTCCGCAGGGCACACCCCCGACGAGGCCTTCCTCACCGCGGCCGATGTCCGCCGCATGCTCGCGGGAGGTTTCCGGACCGCCGTCGACCCAGCCGAGCTGGGCCGTGTCCGCACCGCCGTGATCTGCGCCCCCACCCCCCTGGGCGCCGATCTCACCCTCGATCTGACCGCCGTGGCCGAAGCCGCCCGGGTGCTGGCCGCGCGACTCCGCCCGCACACCACGGTCCTCCTGGAATCCGCCGTTCCGCCGGGCACCACCGAGGAGTTCCTACGCCCCCTGCTCGAAGAGGGTTCCGGGCTGCGCGCAGGACGCGACTTCCATCTCGCGTACTGTCCGAGCCGGCTCGACCCCGGGAACCGCACGCACGGTCACGGAGCCACCCCGCGGGTCATCGGCGGCCTCACTCCCGCCTGCACGGAATCCGCCGCCGCCTTCTACGGCCGTCTCACCGACAGGGTCGTCCGCGCCCGCGGAACCCGTGAGGCCGAAGCGGCCAAGCTCCTGGAGACCAACTACCGGCACGTCAACATCGCCCTGGTCAACGAGATGGCCGTGCTCTGCCACGACCTCGGCATCGACCTGTGGGACGTCATCCGCTGCGCGGAGACGAAGCCCTTCGGCTTCGAGCCCTTCCGTCCCGGGCCCGGCGTCGGCGGCCACGGCGTCCCCGTCGACCCGGCGTACCTCCCCCACTCCTCACGCACACCCGGACATCCCCTGCGCATGGTGGGACTGGCCCAGGAGATCAACACGCGGATGCCGCAGTACGTCATCCAGCGCAGCGCCACGCTCCTCAACGAGCACGGGAAGTCGGTCCGGGGTGCCCGGGTGCTGCTCCTCGGCGTCACCTACAAGCCGGATCTGCCCGACCAGGAGCGCTCGCCCGCCCGCGAGATCGCGTCCCGGCTCATCGACATGGGCGCCCAGGTCGGCTACCACGACCCGTACGTGCCCGACTGGCTCGTCCACCACCGGCCTGTGCCCCGCGCGGACTCCCTCTACGAGGCCGCCGCCGCCGCTGATCTGACGATCCTGCTGCAGAACCATCGCACCTACGACCTCCAGGGACTCTCGGTGAAGGCGCAACTGCTGCTCGACACCCGCGGCGCGACCCCGGCAGGGGCGGCACACCGGCTCTGACACCACGACAGTGTCGACACCCCGTGTCTGTTTCCCGCAGCTGCGGCGTCGAATGGGGCTGCTAACCTCCGGGGCCATTGATCGCACAGTCGTGCGCATGCCTTTGACCAAGGGGGAAGTCCAGCATGTCCCAGTCCATTCCGCCGCCCGGCAATCCGTTCCCCGCCGAACCGCCGGCCCAGGTCGCCCCACCCCCTCCGCCGACTCCGGCACGGGCCCGGGGGAACCTCGCCCTCGGGCTGGTGGTCGCCCTCGCCACCGCCCTGGTCGCCGGAGGCGTCTACGGTGGGATCGCCGGTGCCGTCGAGCGGGAGATCGCCTGGGCTGCCATCGGCGTCGGCTACCTCGTGGGCTCGGCCGCCGGCAGGACCGGCGGTGGCAGCCCCGTGCTGGGCGGGGTGAGCGCAGTGTTCTCCCTGGGCGCCGTCTACGCCGGCCAGCTCGTCGCCATCGCGATCGTCGTCGGCAAGACCATCGACGTCCCCTTCACCGAGGCCCTGACCGAGAACTTCGACATGGTGACGGCCACGTGGAAGGAGAACGCGTCCTTCATGACGTACGTGTTCTTCGCCGTCGCCGCCGTCGCCGCGTTCGCGGGCACCAGGAAGGCCGCCGCTTCGTAGTCACGGGCGGACACGAGCCGAAGGCGAGGGGCTCCGCACGGCGCAAGCCGTACGAAGCCCCTTGCCTTGGGGAGGCCTCGCGCCCCTTCCCTTGGGGAAGACGTCGAAGCCTCCGGAACGTCAGCGGTGGTGCTGCGAGTCCGCGACCGTGACCTCGACGCGCTGGAACTCCTTGAGCTCGCTGTAACCCGTCGTCGCCATGGCGCGGCGCAGGGCTCCGAAGAAGTTCATCGACCCGTCGGGGGTGTGCGAAGGACCGGTGAGGATCTCCTCGGTGGTGCCGACCATGCCCAGGTCGACCAGCTTGCCGCGCGGCACGTCCTCGTGGACGGCCTCCATGCCCCAGTGGTGGCCGCGGCCCGGCGCGTCGGTCGCCCGCGCCAGCGGGGAGCCCATCATCACCGCGTCGGCACCGCAGGCGATGGCCTTCGGCAGGTCGCCGGACCAGCCGACACCGCCGTCGGCGATCACGTGCACATACCGGCCGCCGGACTCGTCCATGTAGTCCCGGCGGGCCGCGGCGACGTCCGCGACGGCGGTCGCCATCGGCACCTGGATGCCCAGCACGTTACGGGTGGTGTGCGCGGCACCCCCGCCGAAGCCGACGAGCACACCGGCGGCGCCGGTGCGCATCAGGTGCAGCGCAGCGGTGTAGGTGGCGCAGCCGCCCACGATGACCGGGACGTCGAGCTCGTAGATGAACTGCTTCAGGTTCAGCGGTTCGGCGGCACCCGAGACGTGCTCGGCCGAGACCGTCGTACCGCGGATCACGAAGATGTCCACACCGGCGTCGACGACGGCCTTGGAGAACTGCGCGGTCCGCTGCGGGGACAGCGCGGCGGCGGTGACCACACCCGAATCGCGCACCTCCTTGAGGCGCCGGCCGATCAGCTCCTCCTTGATGGGAGCGGCGTAGATCTCCTGGAGCCGACGGGTGGCCGTGGCCTCGTCCATCTCCGCGATCTCGTCGAGCAGCGGCTGCGGGTCCTCGTACCGGGTCCACAGGCCTTCCAGGTTCAGCACGCCGAGGCCGCCGAGCTCACCGATGCGGATGGCGGTCTGCGGGGACACCACGGAGTCCATCGGAGCCGCCAGGAACGGCAGCTCGAAGCGGTAGGCGTCGATCTGCCAGGCGATCGAGACCTCCTTCGGGTCCCGGGTGCGCCGGCTCGGGACGACGGCGATGTCGTCGAACGCATACGCCCTGCGGCCGCGCTTGCCGCGCCCGATCTCGATCTCAGTCACGTGTGTGGCCTTTCCCTCTACGTCTGCCCGTCCAGTATCCCCGACAGGCAGGCCGGAGCCCGCGGGCTGTGGACGACCCGCGGGCTCCTCATGTGCGTATGTACAGGATGCGCATACGGGCGAGCGCGTGCCGCGGCCGCTGTGCGCGGCTGCGGCGCGGGGGGCTCAGCGCGTGGTGTAGTTCGGCGCCTCGACCGTCATCTGGATGTCGTGCGGGTGGCTCTCCTTCAGACCCGCCGACGTGATGCGGACGAAGCGGCCCCGCTCCTGGAGCTCCGGCACGGTCTTGCCGCCGACGTAGAACATCGACTGGCGCAGTCCGCCGACGAGCTGGTGGACGACCGCGCCCAGCGGACCGCGGTAGGGCACCTGGCCCTCGATGCCCTCGGGGATGATCTTCTCGTCCGAGGCCACGCCCTCCTGGAAGTAGCGGTCCTTGGAGAAGGACTTCCGGTCGCCGCGGGACTGCATCGCGCCGAGCGAGCCCATGCCGCGGTACGACTTGAACTGCTTGCCGTTGATGAAGAGCAGCTCGCCCGGGGACTCCTCGCAGCCGGCCAGCAGAGAGCCCAGCATCACCGTGTCGGCACCCGCCACCAGGGCCTTGGCGATATCGCCGGAGTACTGCAGACCGCCGTCGCCGATGAGCGGGATCCCCGCGGCCTTGGCGGCGAGCGACGCCTCGTAGATCGCGGTGACCTGCGGGACGCCGATGCCGGCGACCACACGGGTGGTGCAGATGGAGCCGGGGCCGACGCCCACCTTCACGCCGTCGGCGCCGGAGTCGATGAGGGCCTGGGCGCCGTCGCGGGTCGCGACGTTCCCGCCGATGACGTCGACCGAGGAGTTCGACTTGATCTTGGCGATCATGTCGCCGACCAGCTTGGAGTGGCCGTGCGCGGTGTCGACGACGATGAAGTCGACACCCGCCTCGATGAGGGCCTGGGCACGCTCGAACGCGTCGCCGGCCACACCCACTGCGGCGCCGACGATGAGCCGGCCTTCCTTGTCCTTGGCGGCGTTCGGGTACTGCTCGGCCTTGACGAAGTCCTTGACCGTGATCAGGCCCTTGAGGACACCCGCGTCATCGACCAGCGGCAGCTTCTCGATCTTGTGGCGGCGCAGCAGCTCCATGGCGTCCACGCCGGAGATGCCGACCTTGCCGGTGACCAGCGGCATCGGGGTCATGACCTCGCGCACCCGGCGCGTACGGTCCGACTCGAAGGCCATGTCACGGTTGGTGACGATGCCGAGCAGCCGGCCCGACGGGTCCGTCACCGGCACACCGCTGATCCGGAACTTGGCGCACAGCTGGTCCGCCTCGGCCAGCGTCGCGTCCGGGTGCACGGTGATCGGGTCGCTGACCATGCCGGACTCGGAGCGCTTGACCAGGTCGACCTGGTTGGCCTGGTCCTCGATGGAGAGATTGCGGTGCAGCACGCCGGCACCGCCCTGCCGCGCCATGGCGATGGCCATGCGCGCCTCGGTCACCTTGTCCATGGCGGCCGACAGCAGCGGCACGTTCACCCGCACGTTCCTGGAGATGTACGAGGAAGTGTCGATCGCGTCGGGTGCCATGTCCGACGCGCCCGGCAGCAGCAGCACGTCGTCGTAGGTCAGCCCGAGTGTCGCGAATTTCTCGGGCACTCCGTCGACGTTGGCAGTCATGACACCTTCCCCAATGGCCTTGATCGGTGCGGATGTCCATGCTAACGGGATCCGGACGTGTCCCATTCCACAAGCAAGATCACCCGATGAGTTTGTAGGTTCATACGCCAGTACGAGCCGAGAGCGCTTACTGTTCGGCGAGCGCCCTCAGCCGGCTCAGCGCGCGGTGCTGCGCGACCCGGACGGCTCCGGGCGACATGCCGAGCATCTGGCCCGTCTCCTCGGCCGTCAGCCCCACCGCGACCCGCAGCACCAACAGCTCGCGCTGCGTCTCGGGGAGGTTGGCCAGGAGCTTCCTCGCCCACTCCGCATCATGGCTGAGCAGGGCACGTTCCTCCGGACCCAGCGAATCGTCGGGGCGCTCGGGCATCTCGTCGGAAGGCACCGCGGTGGAGCCCGGATGCCGCATCGCGGCCCGCTGGAGGTCGGCGACCTTGTGGGTCGCGATGGCGAAGACGAACGCCTCGAACGGCCGACCGGTGTCCTTGTAACGCGGGAGCGCCATCAGTACAGCGACGCAGACCTCCTGTGCGAGGTCCTCGACGAAGTGACGGGCATCACCCGGAAGCCGGTTCAGCCGGGTACGGCAGTAGCGCAGCGCGAGGGGGTGCACCCGGGCCAGGAGGTCGTGCGTCGCCTGCGCGTCGCCCTCGACGGCACGCTGAACGAGTGCACCGATCACCGTGGGCTCGTCATCGCGCATCGGACCATGGTGCCGCGCCGACGACCGATCCATGGATCCGTGCCCGTAGTTGTGCACTGAAGCGTTATGAGCAGGTGCGCCGGCACTCATATCGCGCGCCCTCCCATTCCGCTCGACCGACTCGTCCCCGAGGAACTCCACCCTTCAAGGATGCGGCATCGCTCGCGAAGCGACGCAAGCCGCTCCCGGGATGGGGCTCCGGGCGCCTCCCGAGGGAGGGCCGAGCACCCGTACGAGTCCCCAAGGTGATACCTGTCCGAGCCTACGTGCCGGCACACCTCCGGCGGACAGGCGCGTCTCCGGACGCCGGCGCCGGAGGGATCCGGCCGACGGACGACCCCGTCCGGCGGTGCGACGGAGGCCGCCCCGCCCGCCGGACGACGGGCGGGGATACTCGCGCCCCCGCGGCGAAGCACTCCGTCCGCGCCTAGCGGACCAGGCCCCAGCGGAAGCCGAGCGCCACCGCGTGCGCCCGGTCAGAGGCCCCGAGCTTCTTGAAGAGCCGCCTGGCGTGCGTCTTGACCGTGTCCTCGGAGAGGAACAGCTCACGTCCGATCTCCGCGTTGGAACGGCCGTGACTCATCCCCTCGAGCACCTGGATCTCACGCGCGGTGAGAGTCGGTGCGGCCCCCATCTCGGCGGAGCGGAGCCGGCGCGGGGCGAGTCGCCAGGTCGGGTCGGCCAGCGCCTGGGTCACCGTGGCGCGCAGCTCGGCGCGCGAGGCGTCCTTGTGCAGATACCCCCTGGCACCCGCCGCCACCGCGAGCGCCACCCCGTCGAGGTCCTCGGCGACGGTCAGCATGATGATGCGTGCGCCGGGGTCGGCGGACAGCAGCCGCCGGACGGTCTCCACGCCGCCCAGACCGGGCATGCGTACGTCCATCAGAATCAGGTCCGAGCGGTCGGCACCCCAGCGGCGGAGGACTTCCTCGCCGTTGGCGGCCGTCGTCACGCGCTCGACGCCGGGCACGGTCGCCACCGCGCGGCGGAGCGCCTCTCGGGCGAGCGGGGAGTCGTCACAGACGAGGACGGATGTCATGACCGTCCTCCGCAGCTGATGCGCGTCACCTTGAGCCTCCAGGCTGGTACGAAATCGTCACCTGTGCGATTGACGCCCTCGGACATCTGCCCGAGAGCTTGTTGTTTCAACCGCCTCGGCACTCTCAACGATGGTCACTCGAAAGAGTTACGGGTCGCGTGAGCACCTTCAGTGGTCGTTCACGTACAGCTATGCCCCATTTAGCGGCTTTTCTTCCCTTGTTGAGGTGTCTGAGGCTAGATTCGCAATGAGTCATATTTACATCTACTTACACAACAGATGTACGGTCATGGGCACGATGCGGCACGCGCATCCGTCTTCGGCACGGATACTCACGGTTACGAGGGGACATGCAATGGCAGATTTCTCCCGCCTTCCCGGGCCCAACGCCGATCTGTGGGACTGGCAGCTCCTCGCGGCATGCCGCGGGGTCGACAGCTCCCTCTTCTTCCACCCGGAGGGGGAGCGTGGTGCAGCAAGGAGTGCGCGCGAGAACTCGGCGAAAGAGGTCTGCATGAGGTGCCCGGTACGTGCGGAGTGCGCGGCGCACGCCCTTGCGGTCAGGGAGCCGTACGGCGTGTGGGGCGGCCTGACCGAGGACGAACGCGAAGAACTGATGGGCCGCGCACGCAACCGCCTGGTCACGACCTCGGCGACACCCGGCGGGGGCCCGGCCCGACATTGATCTATGCAGAATCGTTCCTGCACTCGGTGCCACCCCGCGCTGCCGCCCGATCCGGCGGAGCGCGGGGTTTGATGTGTACGGGTCCACGCGCCCGGCCACGGCTCAGCCCACGCTCCCGGCAGCCATGACTCGGCGGGTGCGCGGGATCCGGCCGACGGCGTGTGCGCTTCCTGCCAGGGTGCACTTCCCGGCCGGACGGGCGCGGCTTCGCCTCCCGGCGAGTGCGACTCCGGCCCGACGGGAGCGGCTTCCCGGCTCGGCGAGCATGCCTTCGCGGTCCGGCGGCGGGCACGGGTCCCCCGCCAGAAGGGTTCCCCGGCGTCAGCCGACGCGCCCGCACCGCCGGCAGAAGAACGTAGGCGGGCCCGGCCGGCGGTGCGGACGCCCAGTGGCACGGCTCAACTGCTCGCCGCGACCGGCATCAGATGGTCGAGGGTCGCCGCGACCGCCGGCACCTGCGCGAGGTCCGGCAGAGTGAGGGCGACGATCTCACGGCGGACGGCCGGCTCCACCGCCACGATCCTGGTCCCGTCGGTCCGGACCGGCTCCAGCGCCAGTCCGGGCAGCACAGCGACGCCCAGCCCGGCGGCGACCAGGCCGATGACCGCCGGACAGTCATCGGTCGCGAAGTCGATCCGCGGCGTGAATCCCGCCCCTTCGCAGACCTCCACCAACTGACGACGGCAGCGCGGGCACCCCGCGATCCACGGCTCGTCGGCCAGGTCAGCGATCGCGACCGTGTCGGCTCCCCCGAGCCGGTGCCCCTCCGGCACCAGTCCGACGAGCCGGTCGGTCAGCAGCGGCCGGACGACGAGGTCGTCCCACTCGTCGGCGGTCGCGGCACCCTCGTAGCGGAAGGCCAGCGCCACGTCGCAGTCCCCCTCGCGCAGCATCGCGACGGACTTCGGCGGTTCGGCTTCGACGAGGGAGACGCGCGTGCCCGGGTGTGCCTCCCGCAGCGCGGCCAGTGCAGTCGGCACGAGCGTGGCACTGCCGCTGGGGAACGAGACCAGCCGGACCCGGCCGGCGCGCAGCCCGGCGATGGCGGCGACCTCCTCCTCGGCAGCGGTCAGCCCGGCCAGGATCCCGGCGGCATGGCGGACCAGGGCCTCGCCTGCCTGGGTCAGCCGCATCTCCCGGCCCGTCCGGACCAGCAGCGGGGTTCCCACCGACGTCTCAAGGGCCTTCATCTGCTGGCTGACCGCGGGCTGGGTGCAGCCGAGCTCACGCGCCGCAGCGGAGAAGGATCCGGTGGCGGCCACGGCACGCAGGACACGGAGGTGTCGGGCTTCGATCACCGCCACACTATAAGGCTGTCTTGGGGTTTCCGCAGATTATGAACTCGACGCTTTGGCGAGTGGAGATTACCGTGCACCCATGAGACTTCTGACGGTGAATGCGGGAAAGCCGAAGCAGGTCGACTACACGGACGGGCCTGGCGGCGTCACGGGTATCGACAAGCAGCCCGCCGACGGGGCGGTCCTGGTGACCGACCCCGGCCCGAAGGGCACGGGCGGGAGCGGCCTCAGCGGCGACGCGGTGTGCGACCTGCGTCATCACGGCGGATCCCACCAGGCCGTCTACGCCTACGCACGCGAGGACCTCGACGCATGGGAGAGGGAGCTGGGGCGCCGGCTGGGCAACGGTTCCTTCGGCGAGAACCTCACCACCGCCGGGGTCGACGTCAACGGCGCGCTGATCGGCGAGCGTTGGCGGATCGGCCGTGACCTCGTGCTGGAGGTGGCCTCCGCCCGTATCCCCTGCCGGACGTTCGGCGGCTGGCTGGAAGAGAACGGGTGGGTCAAGCGGTTCACCCGGGCCTGCGTACCCGGCGCCTACCTTCGTGTGATCGAGCCCGGTGAGATCGTGGCGGGCGCCAGTATCGACATCCTGTCGCGGCCCGCCCACGACGTCACCGTCGGGCTGCTCTTCCGCGCCCTCACCACCGAGCGCACCCTGCTGCCCCGCCTGCTCGCCGCGGGCGACGCCCTCGCCCCGAAAGCCATGGCCAAGGCCCGGCAGTACGTCGCCGACCAGGGCTGACGCACATCGGACAGGACGAGACATACGGGGAGAACCCTGAGGCGTTCGGGGTGGTGGATCGGGGACGGTTGAGGGCCGTCCCCGATGCCCGGACACGCGGCCGGCGGGGACTCTCGAGGCATGACCCGACTGAAACGCGTCGTGATCACCCTCGGGCCGGTCGCGGTGGTGTCCGCCCTCGCACTGGTCGGCGGCTTCCTCCGGCTGCACTCGAGCGCGAAGGTGTCCACGGCCCGCGCGACCGAATTCCCCGACGAACCGCCCTCACCACCGCTCGCCACATCGACGGCCGGAGCGGACGGCATGCTCTGCGAGAGTTCGCCCGACCCGCCGACGCGGCCCGGCATCCCCGAAGTGCCCGACCCGCGCGCCCCGGTGCGCGAGCGTCACTTCGGCCTGCGGCTGTGCGGATTCAACGGAGGTCCGATGACGACAGGCCGAGTGGACGCCGTCGTCACACGTGGGACGACCGCACTGCGGACCGTACGCAGCACCGACGGCATACCGGACAACTTCCCCGTGCGCGATGTTCAGTTCAGCGCATTGGAGGTAAGGCGGACGGCAGCCGTCCGCCGGGCAGTGCGCCGGGACACTCCACCCGCCCCGGCAGTGGTCCGAACACGTGGGGCACTAACGTGCGGGTATGACGACTGCACTGATTACGGGCGCGACTGCGGGCATCGGTGCCGCCTTCGCGCGGCGGCTCGCCGCCGACGGACGCAACCTGGTGCTGGTGGCCCGCGATACCAAGCGGCTGCAGGAGCAGGCCACCGAACTGCACGACAGGCACTCCGTCGAAGTGGAGGTGCTCACGGCCGACCTGGCGACGGACGAGGGCATCGCGGCGGTCGAGACCCGGCTCGGCGACCGCACCCACCCGGTGGACCTGCTGGTCAACAATGCCGGCTTCGGCAACAAGGGCCGGTATCTGGACGTGTCGATGGCCGACGAGCTGAAGATGCTGAAGGTGCACTGCGAGGCCGTCCTGCGCCTCACCTCCTCGGCGGCGGAGGGGATGCGGGAACGAGGCCGTGGCGGAGTGATCAATGTGGCGTCGGTCGCGGCGTTCGTCCCGCGAGGCACCTACGGGGCCTCCAAGGCCTGGGTCGTGCAGTTCACCCAGGGCGTGGCACGGGACCTGGCCGGCTCGGGCGTACGGCTGATGGCGCTGTGCCCGGGGTTCGTCCGGACCGAGTTCCACCAGCGGGCCGGCATGGGAACGGACAACATCCCCGGCTGGATGTGGCTCGACGCGGACAAGCTGGTCACGGACGCGCTGAACGACCTGGCGCGCGGCAAGTCGCTGTCCATCCCGGACGTCCGGTACAAGGCCCTGATGGGTGTGGCAAAGCTGGTACCGCGGGGCATGCTCGGCGGCCTCAGCTCCCGGACGGGCCGCAAGTACGGCCCGCAGTAGGCCGTTGGAGCCCCGCTGAAGCCCGCCGTCCGAGCGGCGCCCGCACGAACCCACAGATCGGTCGACTCGGGCATTTCTCACTAAAATGGAGGCATCTCCACCGCGGCTCTGTTGACGTCGGGAGGCGCCATGACATTCGTACAGTTGATCGACTGCAAGACAAGTCGTTTCGACGAGATGAACCGGCTCATGGACACATGGGTCGAGCAGACCAGGGGCAAGCGGACTGCCACGCACAACATCATCGGCAAGGACCGGTCCGATGCCTCCCACTTCATCGAGATAGTCGAGTTCCCCTCCTACGAAGAGGCGATGAAGAACTCCAACCTGCCGGAAACCGATCGGATATTCCGGGAGATGGTGGCTCTCTGTGACGAGTTGCCGACTTTCACGGACCTGGACGTGGTCCGGGACGAGCAGCTCTACAAGACCAATGCGCGCCGCTTCTTCGAGACGGTCCACACCAAGGGTGATCTGTCCACGCTCGACCAGGTCTTCGCCGAGGACTACCACGACCACGATCCGAGCAAGGAGCCGGACTCCATCGGCATGGACACGATGCGCCAGGAGATAGAGACGTGGCGCAAGGGGTTCGACTTCAGGTTCGACATCGAGGAACAGATAGCCGAGGGTGACCGGGTCTGCACCCGCTGGAACTGGCACGGCACGCACCACGGCGAGTTCATGGGCATACCCGCGAGCGGAAAGCAGGTGTCCATGAGCGGGACGACCGTCTTCCGCTGCCGTGACGACGGCAGGATCGCCGAAGGGTGGTGGCAGTACGACCGGCTCGGCCTGATGGGTCAGCTCGGAGCCCTGGAAATGTGACGTCCGCTCGGGCTGCCGGGGCGGGGCGGCGGACTCCGAGGCAGCCCGCGCAAGCGGGAAGGCCCCCGTCCCCTGAAAGGGAACGGAGGCCTTCCCGGTGCACTGCGGCGGACGCCCAGTGGCGGATGCCCAGTGGCGGTGGGTCAGTGAGCGTGACCGTGGCCATGGCCGGCGTCCGCGGACTCCTCTTCCTTCTTCTCGACGACCAGGGTCTCGGTCGTGAGCAGCAGGGAGGCGATCGACGCGGCGTTCTCCAGCGCGGAACGGGTCACCTTGACCGGGTCGATGACGCCGGCCTTGACCAGGTCGCCGTACTCGCCGGTCGCGGCGTTGAAGCCCTCGCCCTTGCCGAGCTCGGCGACCTTGGCCGTGATGACGTAGCCCTCCAGGCCGGCGTTCTCGGCGATCCAGCGCAGCGGCTCGACCACGGCGCGGCGGACGACCGCGACACCGGTGGCCTCGTCGCCCTGCTTGTCGAGGTTGCCCTCGAGCACCTTGGAGGCGTGGACCAGCGCGGAGCCACCACCGGAGACGATGCCCTCCTCGACCGCGGCGCGGGTCGCGGAAATGGCGTCCTCCAGACGGTGCTTCTTCTCCTTCAGCTCCACCTCGGTGGCGGCGCCGACCTTGATCACGCACACGCCGCCGGCCAGCTTGGCGAGGCGCTCCTGGAGCTTCTCGCGGTCCCAGTCGGAGTCCGTGGTCTCGATCTCGGCGCGGATCTGCATGACACGACCGCTGACGTCCTCGGACTTGCCACCGCCGTCGACGATGGTGGTGTCGTCCTTGGTGACGGTCACGCGGCGGGCGGTGCCCAGCACGTCCAGGCCGACCTGGTCGAGCTTGAGGCCGACCTCCTCGGCGACGACGGTGCCGCCGGTCAGGGTCGCCATGTCGCCCAGCATCGCCTTGCGGCGGTCACCGAAGCCCGGGGCCTTCACGGCGACGGCGTTGAAGGTGCCACGGATCTTGTTGACGACGAGGGTGGACAGGGCCTCGCCCTCGACGTCCTCGGCGATGATCAGCAGCGGCTTGCTGTTGCCGGACTGGATGACCTTCTCCAGCAGCGGCAGCAGGTCCTGGATGGAGGAGATCTTGCCCTGGTGGATCAGGATGTACGGGTCCTCGAGGACGGCCTCCATACGCTCCTGGTCGGTCACCATGTACGGGGACAGGTAGCCCTTGTCGAAGGCCATGCCCTCAGTGAAGTCCAGCTCCAGACCGAAGGTGTTGGACTCCTCGACGGTGATGACACCGTCCTTGCCGACCTTGTCCATCGCCTCGGCGATGAGCTCGCCGACCTGCTGGTCCTGGGCGGACAGCGCGGCGACGGCGGCGATGTCGGACTTCTCCTCGATCGGCCGCGCGGTGGCGAGCAGGTCGTCGGAGATGGCCTTGACCGCAGCGTCGATGCCCTTCTTCAGGGAGGCCGGGGAGGCGCCGGCGGCGACGTTGCGCAGACCCTCGCGGACCAGCGCCTGGGCCAGCACGGTGGCGGTGGTGGTGCCGTCACCAGCGATGTCGTTGGTCTTGGTCGCCACCTCCTTCACCAGCTGGGCGCCGAGGTTCTCGTACGGGTCGTCGATCTCGACCTCGCGGGCGATCGTGACACCGTCGTTGGTGATGGTCGGGGCGCCGAACTTCTTGTCGATGACGACGTTGCGGCCCTTGGGGCCGATCGTCACCTTGACCGTGTCGGCAAGCTTGTTGACGCCGCGCTCGAGGGCGCGACGGGCGTCCTCGTCGAACTTCAGGATCTTCGCCATGGGCCTGTTTCAATCCTCTCGAACGAACCGCGCCCCTCGCCGCCCGGCAATATCAGCGGGGGCCAGGGGCGCAGCTCAAAGCAAATCTGCTGGTGAATTACTTCTCGATGATCGCGAGAACGTCGCGAGCCGAGAGGACGAGGTACTCCTCGCCGTTGTACTTCACCTCGGTGCCGCCGTACTTGCTGTAGAGCACGATGTCGCCGGTGTTCACGTCGAGCGGCAGACGCTCGCCGTTCTCGAAACGGCCCGGGCCCACGGCCAGGACGACGCCCTCCTGGGGCTTCTCCTTCGCAGTGTCCGGAATGACCAGGCCAGAGGCCGTGGTCTGCTCGGCGTCCAGCGGCTGGACCACGATGCGGTCCTCGAGCGGCTTGATGGCAACCTTGGAGCTGGCGGTCGTCACGATCCGACCTCCCCCTTCGGAGATCTCACGGGGTTAACTGTCTGAGGTGGCGACCAGGTCGATCCGTCGTCGCGGGTGCCGGACCTGCCCGTCGCGTTTGTTGGCACTCTCCTACGGGGAGTGCCAGAGCCGAGACTAGGCCTGTGATTAGCACTCGGTCAAGCGGAGTGCCAATACGGTGCGGCGGACGTTGACGGACGTACGCTTCCTTCCTCCTTCCGAACCCCGGAATCGCCGGCACGACCGGCACCGGGCATCGTCCTCCACGGGGATCCGGCGCCCCGCGGACGAAGCGGACTCACCCGAACCGGACTCGCCCGCAAGGGACTCGGCGGGATCGGGCGGGTGCTATCGGAGTCGGGGAGACGGGCTCCGGCGGAACCGGGCAGAACGGAACGGGCAGAACGGAACGGGCGGAACGGAACGGGCCGAACAGGACCCCGGCCCGCCGAACCGACCCGGCGGGATCGGAACCGGCCCCACCGAGCCGGCCCGGGGCATGAACGGGACCGGGCCCCGAACCGGCCCGGGAGGAGCCGGGCCCGGGCGGGACCCGGCTCGCGCACCCCGGTCTCACACGTAGTCCTCCAGGCGGGCCACGGCGTACCCCTTGGCCGTCACCGTCTTCATCACCTCGCGGATCATGTCGGGCATGCTGCCCTTCCACTCCGCGCGCCCGCGGAAGTGCGTGAGGATGATGTCCCCCGGGTGCAGGTCCTGGTCCGACTCACGCCATTCCATGTGGTCGGGGAACGCCTCCGCCGCCCACAGCGGCACCGCCTTGACGCCGCAGGACTTGGCGGCGCGGAGGGTGTCACGGTTGTAGTTGCCGTACGGCGGCCGGAAGAGCCGGGGCCGCTTCCCGTACTCCTTCTCCATGACGTCCTGCATCCCGCAGATCTCGCGGCGCTGTTCCTCGTAGGAGAGCCCGGGCAGATAGCGGTGGTTGAGCGTGTGGTTGTGCAGCCCCACGCCGCGCTTCTGCATCTCGGCGAAGTAGCCGTAGTCGTGGCGCACCAGGTAGTCGCTCAGGAACGCGCTGTACGGGATGCCCAGTTCGGTCATCATGCGCGGCAGTTCCGGGTCCTTCTCGGCACCGTCGTCGATCGTCAGGAAGACGACCTTCTCCTTGGTCGGCACGGTCGTGAAGACGGGCGGCAGGTCGCCCTGGCCCGTGACCTCGAAGCCCCTGCGCACGGTGATCCGCGGTTTCGCCGCCGGCGGGGGCGGGGCGGCGAGCGGGAACCCGACAAGGCCCCACTTCCCCGCGGCGACCCTGGCGGCCTGCGTGTGCTGCAGACGGTCCGCATAGCCGGCGAGGGCACGGGCGGCAGGAGCCCGGTACGCCTTCCGTGCACTCTGAGCGCCTTGTGCGCCCGCCCCGTCGCCGGAGCCCGTCCGCCCGTCACCGTGCCCGTCACCGGCCGACGACGCCCGACCGGCCGCCCCCTGGCCCGGGGTGTCCCCCGAGCCGCTCGGGCTCCCGGCGAAGCAGCCGGAGCCGAGCGCCGCGAGCAGCAGTGCGGCCGCGACCATCCTGACCGGGGCGGTGCCCCGAAAACCACGGTGCACCCCATTATTTTCCGTTTGTCGTACTAGCTGCATGGCGCTGCATCCTGTCAGCGTCGAGCCCGTACACCGGGCCGACACAACCGCCGGGCGGCGCACATCCACCGACTGGCCCACAATGGGCCGGTGAACGACCTCGACTCCTTCGCCGCACTGCTCACCGAGGAGGGCAGCGCCCTGCTCACCGTCCTGCGCGACCACGACCCCGCGCAGGAACTGGCGACGGCGACGCGGCTGCGCCGCGAGCACCCGGCCGCACTGGTCTCGGCCGCGCTCGGCCAGGCCCGTCTGCGGCAGCGGGCGGCGGCGAAGTTCGGAGCCGAGGACGCGTACCGCATGTACTTCACGCCGAACGGTGTGGAGCAGTCGACCCGCGCCTCCGTCGCCGCGTACCGGGCCGCGCGGTTCGCCGGCCTCGGCGTGCGCAGCGTGGCGGACCTGTGCTCCGGCATCGGCGGTGACGCGATCGCGCTCGCCCGCGCCGGCATCTCGGTGCTCGCCGTGGACCGCGACCCGCTCACGGCCGCCGTGGCGCGCGCCAACGCCGAGGCGCTGGGCCTCACCGGCCTGATCGAGGTGCGGTGCGCGGACGTCACCGGTATCGACACCTCGCCGTACGACGCGGTGTTCGTCGACCCCGCCCGCCGCGGCGGGCGCGGCCGGATCTTCGACCCCGAGGCCTACTCCCCGCCCCTGTCCTGGGCGATCGGCGCGGCCCGCACGGCCCCCCGGGCCGCCTTGAAGATCGCGCCCGGCGTCCCGCACGAGGCCGTACCGGACGACGCCGAGGCCGAGTGGATCTCCGACCACGGCGATGTGAAGGAAGCCGTGCTGTGGTTCGGCACCGACCCCGGCACCGTGCGCGCCACCCTGCTCCCCGGCCCGCACACCCTCACCGGCAGCGGCCTCCCGGACCCCGCCGTGCGCCCCGTCGGCCGCTACCTCTACGAGCCGGACGGCGCCGCCATCCGTGCCCACCTCGTCGCGGACATCGCCGCCACGCTCGACGGCGGCCTGATCGACGCGACGATCGCGTACATCACCTCCGACGAACTGCGCCCCACCCCGTACGCGACGGCTTACGAGATCACCGACCGGCTCCCCTTCAACGTGAAGAGGCTCAAGGCCCTGCTGCGGGAGCGGGAGGTCGGTGTGCTGACCGTGAAGAAGCGGGGCTCGGCGGTCGAACCGGAGGAGCTCCGCCGCAAGGTGAAACCGCAGGGTCCCGGCTCCGCGACGGTCTTCCTCACCCGGGCAGCGGGCGCTCCGACGATGCTGATCGGTCGTCCCGCCCCTGCTCCGTCCCCGGCGACGACGGGCGCGTGACGAGGCCCACCGCCCAGCGGTAGTGCGCGACCGCCTTGGCCGTACCGATGAGGCCGGTGAGCCACAGGACCACGCCCAGGCCGAGGCCGAGGACCACGTCGGCGTAGGTGTCGTCGCCCGGGCGCGCGCCCGCCGTCCACGCGAACGAGACCCACAGTCCCGCGGCGCACAGAAAAACCGACGGCAGCAGCCAGCGCAGGACCGGGCCCGGGGCGCGGTGCCGGGCGTCCGCGACGGGATCGCGGTCCAACGCGGACCACTGGAAGAGGAGTTCACGGATCCTCTTGTCGCGCCGGACGCCCAGCCCGATCGCGAAGGCCACCGGGATCGCCACGGCGATGCCGACGATCAGGATGCCCAGCGCCAGGGTCGCGGTGATCGGGTCGGCGCCCGGCTCGGTCAGTCCCTGAACACCCACGCCGGCACACGCCCAGCCGGCTGCCAACAGCGCCGACCAGCCCCACAGTCCGGCCATTCGGCCGACGCCGAGGACCTTTCCGACCAGCTCGCCGAGGACCGCGTTCCGGTCGGCGAGCATGGCCGCACGGTCAGGCCAGGCACGCAGGTGCACGGGCGGCGGCGGGGGCGGCAAGGACCTACGGTTAGACATGCGTTCGAGGCTATCGCCCGGCCGCACGCCGGCGGCGGACGCCCCGCCCGGCGCCCGCCGGACGCCCGGCTCACGACCCGCTCGACGGCCGCCGGACGCCCAGGCTCACGGCCCGTTCGACGCCCGGTTCACAGCCCGCTCGAGTGCCCCGTTCCCACCGAGGAGCCGGGCGTCGTCACCCCTCGTACGCGTCCTCCAGGGCCCGGATGTCGATCTTCTTCATGTTCATCATCGCCCGCATGACACGGTCGGCCCTGGTGCGGTCGGGATCCGAGACCAGCTCGGCGAGCCTGTGCGGGGTGACCTGCCAGGACAGGCCGTACCTGTCCTTCAGCCAGCCGCACGGGCCCTGTTCACCGCCCTCGCTCAGCTGTTCCCAGTAGCGGTCGACCTCTTCCTGGGATCCGCAGTCCACGGACAGCGAGACCGCTTCGGTGAAGGGGAACTGCGGGCCGCCGTTCAGGGCGACGAACTGCTGGCCGGCGAGCTCGAACGTGACCGTCATGACCGATCCGGGCACTCCCGGGCCCGACTCGGTGTACCGGGTCACGCCGACGATCCGGGAGTCGTCGAAGACCGACGTGTAGAACTGCGCGGCGTCCGCGGCCTGGTCGTCGAACCAGAGAAAGGTCGTGATCTTCTGCATGACGTGGGCTCCTCCGCTGCCTCGTGGACGTCTTCGAGGGATGGACCCGCCGGCCCACCGGAACTCATCGCTCGCCCGCGTCCTTTCCGAGCAGCAGTGCGCGCTCGCGTTCGTTACGGGTCAGCCCGGCGGCGCGCTCGAACTCGGCGCTGGCCTCGGCGGACCGGCCCAGCGCGACAACAGGTCACCGTGGACGCTCGGCAGGAGGTGGTAGTCCTTGAGCGCCGGTTCGGCGGCGAGCGCGTCGACGATCGGCAGCGCGGCGGCCGGGCCCTGTGCCATGGACACGACCACGGCCACGGCCCTGTTGAGTTCCACGACCGGGGACGGGGTCAGGGCGGCCGGCCGCCCGTAGAGGGCGGCGATGGCGGCCCGGTCCGACACGTCCGGGAAGAATTTCTTCGCCACGGTCAGAGATAGTCCTCCAGCCGCGCGACCGCAAAGCCCTGCTCCTGGATGCGGCGGAGCATGTTCGCCGTCATCTCCGTCATCGACCGGCCCTTGAGCTCGCCGCGGCCGCGGAAGTGGGCGAGGACGATGTCGCCGGGGTGCAGCTTCCGGTCACCGCGCTGGTACTGCATGTCGGTGATCTGCATCGACTGGCGCCAGAGCACGATCGCCTCGACGCCACAGGCCTTGGCGGCGGCGCGGGTGTTCTCGTTCCAGAGACCGAAGGGCGGGCGCATCAGCCGCGGTGCGGCGCCGTAGACCTGTTCGAGCCGGGCCTGCTGGCCGCATATCTCCCGACGCTGGCCTCCGAGGTCCAGCGTCCGCAGATTGGGGTGGGTCAGGCTGTGGTTGTGGATGCCGTTGCCGAGCCGACGGAGCGGCGTGAAGTAGCCGTAGTCGTCCCTGATGGCGGAATCGGTGAGGAACATCGTGATGGGGATGTTCAGTTCGCGCATCATGGTGACGAACTCGGCGTCCTTCTCGGTCCCGTCGTCGACGGTGATGAAGACGACCTTGTCCCGGGTGGGTATCTCGCTGATCACCGGGACGTCCCCGCCCGGGCGGAGCCGCAGCGGTTTGACCGCCGGCGGGGCGGGCCGCGGGGGAAGGGGCTTCAGGCCCCACTTCTGGAAGGCGGCGGCGGAACCGGGCGCGGACGCCGGACCGGTCGCGGACGACGGGCTCTGGGCGGCGATCGCCGAGGGGGACCGGCCGGACGGTACCCGGCCGACCGTGGAGGACGACGCCTCCGACGGCGTCGCACACCCCGACGTGAGGCCCGCTATGAGTCCCGCGAACAGGGCGGCGGCCGCCACCCTTCGCCCTGTGACGTTCCTGCCCACCCACATGCTCCATGTCCGTACGTCTCAAGCCGGTCGCTCTCCTTGACGAGCGACCGGAATGCGCGGTTCCACGCCACCCGCCACGGGCGGGTCCGGCGGTCTCGGCACGCTCCGGGCCGCTCGTCGGCTCCCCCGGGCGGTCGTCCTTGCCACCGGTCCCCCGCCGCCACCGCTGCCCGCCGCCCCGGACCCGGCCGACCACGGCCCACCGCGCCGGGCCGCACCAAAGACCCCCGCCTCGGGCCACGCCGACCGGCCCCGCCACACCGACGCCCCCGCCCACCGAGCCTCGCCGCCCCAGCGCCTGCAGCCCTGAGCCATGTCGGCCGGCCCCCGCCGTCCCGGCCGTCCGGACCCGGCCGTCCTGCCCCCAACGGCCCAGCCCCTCCAGAGCGAACCGCCCCCGCCGTCGGGCCCCGACCGCCCTACCCCTCCTCGGTGCCTACGGAGTCGAACCGCCAGCGGTGCACCGGACGGGTGACCAGGCCCGGGCCGGGCTCGGGGAGTTCCGGAAGGTCCGCGGTGAGGTCCGCGGCGTCCCACCAGGTGATGACGAGCACCCTGTCCTCAGGCGCGCGGAACGTCTCGCGCCGCAGCGGCCGACGGGGCAGCGCCCGGTCGCGGACCCAGGCCAGGAGCTCCGGGCCACGGCCCTCCGCCGCCCGGGCCTCCCACATCACGGCGACTGTCATGAGTAGAGGTTGTCCTTGCTCAGCTCGTGCAGATGGTCATGATCGTGACCGTGGTCATGGCCGTGGCCGTGGTGCTCCCCGGGGACGTGCGGATCGGTCACGGGCAGCGAGGAGTCGGCCGACAGACCGAGGTCGGACGGCGGCCGGTTGCGGGCGACCATCTCGGCGCCCAGCGCCGCGACCATCGCGCCGTTGTCGGTGCACAGTCCGGGGCGGGGTACCCGCAGCCGGATACCGGCCCGCTCGCAGCGCTCCTCCGCGAGGGCCCGCAGCCGCGAGTTCGCGGCGACGCCGCCGCCGATCATGAGGTGGTCGACGCCCTCGTCCTTGCAGGCCCGGACGGCCTTGCGGGTGAGCACGTCGACGACGGCCTCCTGGAAGGACGCGGCCACGTCCCGCACCGGCACGTCCTCGCCGGCGTTGCGCTTCGCCTCGATCCACCGTGCGACCGCGGTCTTCAGACCGGAGAAGGAGAAGTCGTACGCGGGGTCGCGTGGGCCGGTCAGTCCGCGCGGGAACGCGATGGCCTCCGGGTCGCCCTCCCTGGCCAGCCGGTCGATGACGGGCCCGCCGGGGAAGCCGAGGTCCAGCACTCGTGCGATCTTGTCGAAGGCCTCGCCGGCCGCGTCGTCGATGGTCGAGCCCATCGGCCGTACGTCGGCGGTGATGTCGGGGGCGAGCAGTAGCGAGGAGTGCCCGCCGGACACCAGCAGCGCCATGGTCGGTTCGGGCAGCGGACCGTGCTCCAGCTGGTCGACGCAGATGTGCGAGGCGAGGTGGTTGACTCCGTAGAGGGGCTTGCCGAGCGCGTAGGCGTAGGCCTTCGCCGCCGAGACGCCGACGAGGAGGGCGCCGGCGAGACCGGGTCCCGCCGTCACGGCGATGCCGTCGAGGTCCTTGGCGGACACTCCGGCCGTCTTCAGGGCCCGCTGGATGGTCGGGACCATCGCCTCCAGGTGGGCGCGGGAGGCGACCTCGGGGACGACCCCGCCGAAACGGGCGTGCTCGTCCACGCTCGACGCGATGGCGTCGGCGAGGAGGGTCGTACCGCGGACGATGCCGACGCCCGTCTCGTCGCAGGAGGTCTCGATGCCGAGGACCAGGGGTTCGTCAGCCATGGATATCGGTTCCTTGTACTGGGTGCACTTGGTGGCGCATGACGAGGGCGTCCACGTTGCCCGGCTGGTAGTAGCCGCGGCGGAAGCCGATCGGCTCGAAGCCGAAGCGCTCGTACAGCTTCTGGGCGCGGGTGTTGTCCACCCGGACTTCGAGGAGCACCTCGTCGCACTCGAAGGCGGTGGCGTGCTTGAGGAGGTCGGTGAGCAGCCGGGCGCCGAGCCCGGTGCCCCACTGGTGGCGGGCGACGGCGATGGTCTGGACGTCGCCGAGGCCACCGGCGGCGGCCAGGCCCGCGTACCCCACGATCCGGCCGTCCCCGTCCTCGGCGACGACGTAGTGGCGGGTGGCCTGCGGGCCGCGGGCGTGGGCGAGCTCGGACCAGAACATCCCGGGCGACCAGGCGTCCTCGGGGAACAGTTCCTCCTCCATGAGGAGCACCGGCTCGATGTCCCACCACCGCATCTCGCGCAGGGCGACGGGAGTCACTTGGGGGTGACCACCTTGTAGTTCTTCGGTACCTGCGCGTCGGGGCGGCGCAGGTAGAGCGGGCGCGGTTCGAGCAGCTTCTCGCCCGCGGCCAGCTTCTCGGCGGCCAGGGAGGCGAGCGCGGCGGCGGACTGGTGCTCGGGGCCGCGGGCCGCGGGGAAGGTCTCCGGGTAGAGCAGGGCGCCCGCCCCGACGGCCGGCAGTCCGGCCACCTCGGCGGCGATGTCGGCGGGACGGTCCACGGACGCGTCACCGACGCGGGTGCGCGCGTCGTCGTAGCGCGCCCAGTAGACCTCCTTGCGGCGCGCGTCCGTCGCGACGACGAACGGCTCCTCCAGCCCGGAGGCGTACGCGAGGCCGTCCAGCGTGCACAGCCCGTGGACGGGCACGTCGAGCGCCGTGCCGAACGTCATGGCCGTCACCAGTCCGACGCGCAACCCGGTGTACGGTCCGGGGCCCACCCCGACGACGACGTCCGTCACGGCGTCGAGTGCGAGACCGGCGTCGGCGAGGACGGAGTCGACGGAGGGCAGCAGCAGTTCGCCGTGGCGGCGGGCGTCGACCCGGCTCGTCTCGGCGACGACCTTCTCACCGTCGTGGAGGGCGACGGTGACGGCGGGCGTGGCGGTATCAACAGCGAGCAAGAGCACGCAAACAGCCTACGGCCACCGCGACGGGGCGAGTGAGCCGAAGGGGTGCCAGGGGGCCGGGTGGCCGGCCGCTCGGCGGTGGCAGCCGCACGGCGTCCCGTACCGCCCCGCCCCTGCTGCTACCGTCACCCCTACCGTCACCAGAGGTACGAACATACGAGAGGTGGGCACAGGTGGCACGGAGCAGCTCGGGATTCGTGGCCGGGCTGACCGCGGCAGCGGTCGCGGTGGTCTGCTACTTCGCCTACCAGGCGTCGGCGAACGCGCCGACGCCCTACGAGCTCGCCGAGAAGCGGCCCGCGAGCACTCCGTCCGCGCCCGCCCCGAAGGCGCCGAAGCCGGAGGCCGCGGCACCGACGGACCCGGCGGCGCCGACGCTGCCCGACGCGTCCGGCCGGGGCAAGCGCGTCGTCTACTCGATCGCCCTGAAGCGGGTGTGGCTGGTGGAGGAGAAGCAGGAACAGACTCCGCGCACGTTCACGGTGATGCCGAGCACGGTCGGCCCCGAGCCGGGCACGTACAAGGTGACCTCACGGTCCGGCACCGTCCGGGGCTCGGACGGCGTGCAGATCGAGCACGTGGTGCGGTTCACGAGCGTCGACGGGGTGTCGATCGGGTTCAGCGCCGCGGTCGACGGATCGCTGGCCGAGCCGGACCCCAACCGGAGGACCGGCGGCATCCGGATGACGCGGTCGGACGGTGACGCGATGTGGACGTTCGCGAACGTCGACGCCACGGTAGTCGTCGTCCCCTGACGCCGACCGGGTATCCCTGACGCCCGCGCCCTCCGACCCGGCCGTCGTGGCCGTCGTCACCCCACCACGTCCGATGCGTGCCACCGAGCCGGGGCCGACTCCGGATATCACCCGTACGGGCCACGGTTCAACGCCGATGTCGTACCTCGGCACGCCGCTTCATGCTGCGCGGCGGCGATCCTGACGCTCCCCGGGCGCCTTCTCGTCGCCTCCGAAGGGTGCGGTCCGCGGCGCGTCCCCGGGCATCCTGGGCGCCTCCCCGGGCGGGGTCGAGATCGCGCTGGCCGCCGCGCACGACGCGAGGAGATCGCGCATCGAAACAGCGGACGTCGAGGGGTACCGCTGCTGTGTCTCGCGCTCTGAGGCCTGCATGGACGCCTCCTGTCGGGCTCCGGGGCACGCGTGGTTAGGTATACCTAACCAGCTCTCCTCAACCATAGGACCACGCGGGGTCGGGGGTGCGCAACACCTTGCCGACGTCTTGTCGGAACGTACACACGCATGGAGGCCCGACAGGCGACGGTGCTTTCTAGGGGTCGTCGCAACACGTGGTCGTGTTGATCAGGCCGCGAGCAGTTTATGCAGGCGCTCGGCTGGGGTTTCCCAGCCGAGCGTT